>NGFL01000055.1:0-36299 GCA_002215665.1 candidate division TA06 bacterium JGI_Cruoil_03_38_101
GGAATAAAACCATCCTTGAGGGATCTCCTTATGCCTGCGGATTCTTTCGCTAAAAAATATATAACCGAGGTCTTTAATCCATCAATGAATATATACTTCTCCTTTCCAATAGAACCTGATTCAAGAAAGGCGTATGGTGAACATCTAATTATGGAAGGTTTCGCCTACCGATTGGTCGGGGAAAAGGGTAAGGATATGATGGATAAAGGGAAGATGTGGAATCTTTTAATGAAAGAATATAAAAAGAGTTATAGTGAAAATTATGGAATTTATACAGGACCACCTCAGAGTAAAGTACTCACCAATCACGCATTCCTCTATTTTCTCTTTGGAGATAAGGCTCTATCCGATCTTTTGTTGGAGATTAAAGGAGGAGAGATATCCCTGGTAGAGAAGGATACCCTTAGTTTGTTAGAAAACCTCTTTAAGAGGGCTTTTATCTTTTCGCAAAGACCCGAGTTATCCCTTGCTATTTCAAGCGACCTCAAAAAGGTATATTCTATGCTTAATGGGGGTGGAAGAGGTGTTGCATTTAGTGATTCATTGCTTTCTATTAAAGATACTCCGGTTTTTCGTCTTTTTAGAGGAGAGATGCTAACTCTAACTATACAAAAAGAGGGTATGGAATCGAGGAGGAGATTCCTTGAGGCAGAAAAGGAGTTTAAGGATCTGCTCTTATCAAAAGAGATTGAACCTTTTGCCTACAAAGGTCTGATTGATCTTTATTTCTCCTCAAATCAGCAGGAAAAGTTAGAGGAGATTGTTTCCAAAGTTGCAGATAAGCCTAAAGTTGCTGCGAGAGTTCTTTATCTGACAATGAGATTTGATACAGAAGAGGCTATCTACCTTTTGGAAAACTGGAAAAAAAGGTTTCCCAATGACCCCAATATAAATCGGATGCTGATAAGACTAAAAGAGCCAGTCAATAAACACACCCGCAAATAAGAAATAAATTGGCTGTAAAGAAGGTACTTATCATTGGAGGAACCGGTAGGCTTGGACTGGTTCTGTCGAGGGTACTAAAAGAGAATGGATACGAAGCGATTTCTATTGGAAGTAATAAATTGAACCTTCAAGATGAAAATGTCCAAACCGAGTTAATGAAATATTCTCCGGATTATATCGTTCACGCTGCTGCTCTCTCCAGTGTGGATAGATGCGAAAGGGAACCTGATTTGGCATATAGTATAAATGGCTATGGTACTGAAAAGGTTTCTCTTGCTGCGAAGAGAATGAATGTTTTACTACTATATATAAGCACTGACTATGTTTTTGATGGAGAGAACCCACCTTACTCGGAAAATGATAAGGCTAATCCATTGAGTGTATATGGTAAGAGTAAGCTACTTGGGGAGCAATTCGCTCGTGAGATTTGTTCTTCGGTTATCTTGAGAGTATCCTGGCTCTTTGGACCTGAAGGGAATGATTTTGTTGATTTTGTTGCACACGGAGAGGGAACCTTGCGAGTTGTCCCTTATCAGGTAAGTAAGCCAACTTACACGGTTGACCTTTCTTATGCCATAATGAAGATTATCCAGAAGAAAGCCACCGGTATCTATCATTTTGCTAATCCTCCTACAGTGAGCCGCTTGGACTGGGTTAGAACAATCCTTATGGTGAGTGGTAAAGATAGGAAAATAAGAAGAGTTGACTGGGAAGAGTTGGGTGTGGATGCAGAAAGGCCACTCGATTCAAGCCTTTCTGCTTCAAAATATGAGAGAGAATTTGGGAAGATTCCTTCATGGAGAGAAGGTCTACGAGAGTGTCTTAATGCATGATCCGATTATTGTTCCAAGTTTCGCCAAAGTAAACCTTGGTCTTTCAATTCTGGGTAAGAGAGGAGATGGGTATCATTTGATTGACTCAATCTTTCAGACAATATCCCTCAAGGACTTTCTTCATTTTAAATTCGAGGGTAATAATATTACTGTTACTACAAATAGCTTGAGTATCTCCGATGGTCTTTCTAATCTTGTGTATAGGGCTGCAAAATTATTCCAGGAAAGGACCATGAAAAAGTTGGATATTACAATCTATATAGATAAGAAAATTCCTGTTGAGGCAGGTTTGGGGGGAGGAAGTTCAAACGCTGGTGCAACCCTTCAGACTCTAAACCGATTATTTGATTACCCTTTATCCTCAGATGAGCTAATGGAGATTGCAAAAGATTTAGGTTCAGATGTTCCTTTCTTTCTAAAGGGTGGAACTGCCCACGTAATGGGAAGGGGGGAAATGATTGAATGGTGCGAAGACTTGCCACCCCTGTATTTTCTCCTGGTGATTCCTCCTTTTTCAGTGTCAACTCAATGGGCTTTCCAACACTGGGACAAAATTGGAGATTCAACCTTGACAAATAAGGGATTAAGCTTTATACTTGATGAGGTGAAAAAAGGAAGAAAGGAGATCCTTGGAGAGTTGAAGAATTCTTTTGAAAGGGTCATTTTAAATGAATACCCTCAAATTAGAGAAATAATGGCAAAATTAAAAAGGCTAAAGCCAATTAATGTTCTTTTGAGTGGTTCTGGTCCAACTGTATTTTCTATATTTGGATCGGGAACATATGACCGTGGTAGGGGAGAGATTCTGGAAGGAAATTTTACAACCTTGCGCTGCAGAAGTGTCTCCCGTGAAGAGTATTGTAATTCGCTAAAATTAAAGGAGGACTAATGGAGATCACTGAAGTAAGGGTAACCTTAAGAGATGAACCCAGATTGAAAGCGTTTGTGAATGTGACCTTTGATGATGATTTTGTTGTTCGAGGAATGAAAGTGATAGAAGGCAGAAAAGGTCTTTTTGTGGCAATGCCTTCAAGGAAAGCTAAAGATGGAACCTTTAGAGACATTGCTCATCCTATAAATAATGATATGCGAAAACGACTTGAGGAAGTGATTCTTGAGGAATACTACAAGAAATGTAAGTTAGAAGGGAAAGCTCCTGCAGGTTCTGCTCTTGAACAGGAAGATTTTGAATCTCCCGATGAGACTGCCGATACAGAGGAAATTGAAGAGAAAGTTGAGGAAGAAATTGAAGAGAAAGACGAGGAAGAAGAGAGCCTTTTATAGTTTTCAAGGATAGCCCCTTACTGTTCTTGGGGCGTCGCCAAGTGGCAAGGCACGAGATTTTGGGTCTCGCATTCGTAGGTTCGAATCCTACCGCCCCAGTTATGGAGGTTTTTTGGAATTGAAGATCTTTTCCGGAACTGCCAATCAGGAACTGGCAAAAGGAATAGTTGATTATTTAAATATTCCTCTTTCTTCTGTTAAAATCAGAAGATTCTCTGACGGAGAAATTTCCGTTCGGATTCTTGAAAATGTCCGAGGAATGGATGTGTTTGTCGTTCAGCCAACTATCCCACCTTCTGACAATATAATGGAATTATTACTAATTATCGATGCTCTCCGACGCTCTTCTGCTGAACGGATAACCGCAGTCCTCCCATACTACGGATATGGACGACAGGACAAGAAGGCTGAACCGAGGGTTCCAATCTCGGCAAAACTGGTTGCGAATCTCATTGTTGAAGCAGGTGCTAACAGAGTCTTAACGCTTGATTTACATTCTCAGCAGATAGCGGGTTATTTTGATATACCTGTTGACCACCTATTCGCAGCTTCAGTAACGATTAAGCATATGCTATCTATAGGCATACATGAGGATAACTCTGTTCTGGTGTCACCTGATGCGGGAAGAGTTGTCGTTGCTCGTGCAATTGCCAAAAAGATCGATGGAAATGTCCCTATTGCCATCGTGGATAAAAGGAGACCTGCAGCGAATGAAGCAGAGGTGGTAAATATCATCGGAGATGTCCAGGGAAAGGTAGCGGTAATAATTGATGATATAGTAGACACAGGAGGAACTTTAATTGGAGCAGCAAATGCTATTAAAAGTGCCGGTGCAAAATTAGTATATGCGTATATAACTCATCCCGTTCTTTCAGGTTCATCAATTTCAAAGATAGAGGCCTCATCTCTGGATAAACTTATCGTCACAGATTCAATTCCTCTTGGAGATAAAAAAAGCGATAAGATCCAGGTTATCTCAGTTGCGGGTCTAATTGGAGAAGCAATAATGCGGATCCATGAGAATAAGTCAGTATCATCACTTTTTATATAGGAGGAGGATTTGAAGTTAGTAGTTAAAGAAAGAAAAGCAATTGGAACAAATAAGGTTAAACATCTAAGACGTAAGGAATGGATACCCGCTGTTATCTATGGGCATGGAGAGAAAAGTTATCATATAAAGGTAAAAAAAGAAGATTTTCTTGATTTAATTCATAGTCTTCATTCGGAAGCCGTTCTAATAACTCTTGACTATGAAGGTAAGGAACTCCCGGTTCTTATCAAAGAGGTTATCCGTGACCCGTTAACTGAGGGTTTGATTCATGTGGATTTTCAGCATATCCATGAAGATGAAGAAGTTGCTGTTCATGTTTTACTTGAGTTTAAAGGAGAGGCAAAGGGAATAGAAGAAGGTGGGGTATTGGATATTGAACACAGATATCTAACTGTCCGATGCCTACCAAAAGATATACCCGAAGAGATCATTGTAGACATTTCGGATCTCGAAATAGGAGATTCTATTCATATAAGAGATCTTGAACTCCCAGAACATGTAGAAATAGAAGAAGGTCTTTCTACTACTATTGTGAATGTTCTTTCCCCTCGTAAGATTGTTGAGGTGGAAGCTGTGGAAGAAGGACTATTGGTTGGTGAAGAGATGGAAGAACCAGAGATTGTTTCTGAGGAGGAGAAAACGGAAGAAGAGGAAAAACCTAAAGAGGAGAGCGGTAAATAGAATTAAAGGCAGCGATTGGGCTTGGTAATCCAGGTCCACTATACAGAAAGACTAGACATAATTTTGGGGGAAGAATTGTAGAATTTATTTGCGATGAATTTAATCTGAGGTTGAAACCAGGGAAAGGATATTATTATTATGCAGAGAAAGAAGGTTTATTGTTTGTTCGCCCAACTACCTGGATAAATGAAAGCGGAATCGCAGTTAGTGAACTTATTCTGCATTTTTCCCTATCTTTTGAGAATATTCTAATAATATTAGATGATATGGATTTACCTTTTGGAAAATTGAGGATGAGGAATAGCGGAAGTGCAGGAGGTAATAAAGGGCTTGCTTCTGTAATATACCATCTGGACAGTGAGGATATTCCAAGACTCAGGATAGGCATAGGAAAACCTGAGAAGGGGGATGCAATAGATTGGGTTCTTTCCCCATTTACGGAGAAAGAAGAGGAAGAAATTAATGAGATAATGGAAAGTGCAAAAAAAGCGATTTTTTTATGGCTGATGAAAATATAGAAGCCGCTATGTCTACTATTAATTAGAATAAAGGAGGTATAATGAAGAAATACGAGTGTACATTTATTATCAACCCGGATAAAGAAGAAGAGGCAGATGAACTCATTGATTCAATAACCTCTTTTATTAAAGATGAAAACGGGGAAATCGAAGATATTGATAAATGGGGCCCCCGAAAGCTTGCTTACCCAATAGACGGCTATAAAGATGGTTTCTATACTGTGATGAACTTTGATTTCGATCCAGGTAAGGTTGAAAATTTTAAAAATTTTATGCAAAAGGACAGTAATATACTCAGATATATTATTGTCTTAAAGGAGGGATAATTGGCTGAATATAGGATCCCTAATATCAATACAGTAATTATATCTGGTAGGGCAACTGCGGATTCCAACCTTAGTTATACTGATTCGGGAAGGGCCTATCTTCGTTTCAGAATAGCATCTGACAGGAATTATCGGGATAAAAACGGGGAATGGAAACAAGACACAACTTTTGTAGGTGTAACTATATTTGGAAATCAGGCAGAAAGGCTGAGTGAAAGTATAAAGAAAGGTACACCTGTCCTGATCCAGGGTAGACTTTCCAGCTATACCCGTGATGTAGATGGTTTCAAAAGGACCGAGGTAAGTATAAGTGCCTTCAGCGCACAGGTCTTAGTTAAGCCTGAAGGCCCTGCTGAAGAAATAGGACCTGTAGAAATAAAAGAAGAGGAGAGCGAAATAGTTGAACCTCCTGGCGATGAAGAGGAACTCCCCTTCTAAGCAGGNTGAACGCTCCAAGTCGATCCGCAAATTGTGGAGCGCTTCCGAGGAGAATTGAGCTAAGGATTGTTTCTATATTGTTGTAAGAGAGTTNGGGTTAAATTAAGGTCTTGACATATTAAGAAAAATTGATAAAAGATAAAGTCATGGAAGAATATTTAGAGAGCTTCAGAAAGATTGGTAAAAGGATAATAAAAGAAGATCTTGCACATTCCAATTTTGGCAATATGAGCCAACGTTTTGAAGATAAGTTGTTAATAACCTCCACAGGTGCATTGCTGGATGAATTAGGCAAGGGACAGATCGTAGAGGTTTCGATTAAAGGGCCCTCAGCATTGGATCATAAAGCTTCTACTGAACTCATTGTTCATAGAGCGATCTACAGAAAAACAAAAGCCAGAGCAGTAATCCATGCTCATTCCTCTTTCGCTGTAATACTTTCCCTCTTAACCGAGGAAAAGGTAATCAAACCGAGAGTAATGGAGAGTCAAGCTTTGCTTAAGGAAATCCCGGTAGTAGAAGGGGAGAGCGGTTCTAAAGATTTAGCAGAGAATGTCTCCTCCGCTCTTTTAAATCACAAAGCTTGCATTATAAAAGGACATGGGACAATTGCAATCGGTAAAAGCATTGAAGAGGCCTATATTAATACCTGTTCCCTCGAACACGTCTGTAAGATTCTTTACTATCATAATCTGTATACCAGGGCTCAATACTCATCATAAGTTATCTATAAAATTTCTTAGCTCTTTAATGTAGATATCTTTTGACTCAAAAAGAGATGTATTGTGTGAACCGTGTAAACGAAGGAATCTCTTTGGCTCCGGTGCTGCTTCATATAGATTCTTTCCGTGATAGAAGGGTATTATTTCATCGTCTATGCTGTGAATAACAAGTTTTGGTATCTTTATATTTTTTATCCTCTGGATTGATTCAAAACGATCGGATATAAGCCAACGGGGAAAATAAAATCCTAAGACATCCTTACTTAAAATATGTATAGATTCAAAACTGCTATCCACTATTAATCCAGAAGGTTTAACTCTACTTGCAAGAAAAATGGCAACAGCTCCTCCCAAGGAGCGTCCCAATAGGACGATATCTTCGTTCTTAAAACCTTTTTCCTTTAAAATATCATAAGCACCTAAGGCATCTCTATATAGACCCCTCTCAGTTGGAATGCCATCGCTCTTGCCATAACCCCTGTAATCGAATACGAATATTTTATAGCCGAGGTAATTTAAGATCTCAATGAGATCAACCCGGTAGGAAATATTGCCTCCATTACCATGGCAAAGTAGGATGACTTTATCCTTTGGCCCCTGGATGAACCAGCCATTGATCAGGACATGATCCCTTGATGAAAAGTTTATCTCCTCGAAATCAATCCCAAAGTCTAAGGGATTTGCAATAGAATCTCTTTCCGGGAGGTAAATATTTTTGTGTTCGAAGTATTTAAGAGAGAGAAATAGTAAAAGAAAAACAAGAATAGATAGGATGAGACCCATAGAAAGAGAGGCTACTTGCTTTTTAATTTTTTCATTATAACTCTTAAAGCCTCCTTTAATTGATTATCCGGGACTTTCCAATCCTGCTCAGGAGAGTTTTCGACCAGGACGTCTGGATTGACAGGATTATTTTCGAGTTTTTTTCCAGTTGTCCTATACCATCCTTCAGAGGGTTCTCTAAAATTAGTCCCATCCATTAAGGTGAGGTTGCTGGTTCCAATAACTGCCCCGAAAGTTGGCATTCCAACTATTGTTCCAATTTTTAATTTCTTGAATCCCATTGGAAAAATCTCAGCGTCGGAATAGCAATGTTCATTTATTAAAAGGACGGTGGGACCCTTCCACTTAAAGGCAGGCGATGAAGTGAATTCACTGTCCCCTCTTTCAAGGGAGTAACCATAGGCTGTTCTTGATAAGAGATTAAGGAGTTCGTCATGAATGTGCCCACCCCCGTTATAACGAATATCAATGATGAGCCCATCTTTATCCTTTTGTTTATAAAGGTCCTGCTTGAATTTCTTGAGATTCACATCACCCATTGAAGCAATATATATATAAGATATTCTGTGCTTACTTTCATAATCAACCCACTTACGATTCCTATTTATCCAATCCTTCTCTATTAGGTGAAGGATAGCCTGCGGAGTTAGTGGCTTTACACTAACTTCTTTTTTGTTGGTAGTTACAAATATTTCTTTATTTGCAGTTCTTCGAAGAAACCTATAGAAGTTCTTTCCTCCTATTTTTTCTCCATTTATTGCGGTTATTATCTCACCGGGTTTTAATGAGACATCCTCCCTTGTTGCAGGGCTCTCAGGGATTACACTTTTTATCCTGACTCCTTCTCCTTTATAATCAGGATCCGGGATAATTCCAAGCCTTCCTGTTACTTCTTGATTAACTCTTGATCCCCATACTCCCAGATGGGAAGCGTTCAATTCGCCAATCATCATTTCAATAGCCGAATAGAATGAACTTCTAGCCCTGGAGACTTTGGCAAGATCAATGTATTTTTCCCTCATCTTTTTCCAGTCTACCCCATGAAAATTACTATCATAAAATCCGTCCTGAAGAACCCACCAAGCTTGTTTGAAAGTTTCCATTCTTTCTTTTTCAAAATCTATTGCCATTTCTATTCTAAATGAAAGGTTCTCTGGTTTAGCATCCTTAATAGATACTAGTCCTATATTTCCTCTCTTCGATAAATAATACACTTTTTTACCATCTCTTGAAACAACTATCTCTTTTGGTGTTACATTACTGGTCGTAAGTCTTTTGAGTTCATCTCCGAACCAATCTATTGTCCAGACATCATTACTGTTCAGATTCTCCGCCTGGATAGCAAATCTATCTCCACGGGGTGATTGAGCAATATAATTATATTCTCCCCTGAACATTGTGATAGTATGAATTCTATCTTCAATCCTGTTAAAATCAATTTGTATTTTTTCTGGGCTTTTAAGGGAATCAAGGTTTTTCTTCCAGTAATCTCTTCCCTTATCTTCATCTTCTTTATACAAAAATACATATTTAATCCATAGATTTCCAATGTTATCTCTAGAAGCAAAGGCAATTCTTCTCCCATCATTGCTCCACATTGGTTTGTAATCATCGTTTGGATGAGTACTGATGTTAATGGGCATTCTTGAACCATCCACAGGGACGATGAAGACATCCTCACGCCACTCAAGAGCCGTCCTGCTAAAAGTGACCCATCTCGAATCTGGTGACCAACTTACCCATTTAACATCGCTTTCTTTAGTTAATGCCTTTCTGCTATTTCCATTTTTGTCCATCACCCAAAGTTTTCCCGAGCCTTGAAGAAAAGCTATCTTCTTTCCGTCTGGTGAATAAAGAGGTTTATATTCTGTTTTATCAGTGTCCAGTATTTTTTTCGTTTTAAATAGGAAATCCTCATAGAATTTTTCTTTCTTATCAGGTTCAATTATATATATATCAAAATCCCCGTCTCTGAGAGAAGAAAAGATCAACCGCTCCTTCTCTGGATGCCATGATACATCTTTCTCAGGGGAGGGTGTGTGAGTAATCTGTCTTATCTTTTCAATCTTCCCATTTTCAGTTAATTTGCCCACAAAAACTTCTCCATGGATTACAAATGCAATTTCTTTCTCATCCGGAGATAGACAAAATTCAGAGACCTCACTGCTAAATTCTTTGAACTCTTTTTTTGGTTCTTTATAGGCAAGGGGGATTTTAAGAGGGACCCTTTCTACTTTTTCGGTTCTTACATCCAGAGCATAGAGCCCGCCCATTGAAGTGAACACGATTACCTCTCCGTTTTGTGATATGGATGGGTGGAGAATCTCTTCTTTAAACTCTGTTACCTGCGTACATTTTGAACCATCAAGAGTTAACTTCCAAATATTGTCTATATTATTTTTACCTCTATTGGAGAGGAAGTAAATCCTTCCGGTTACAGGTGAAAACATTGGATATGCATCCCTCCCATCAAAATTGGTGATTTTTTTTGATTTGCCAACCGGCAATTCTTTTATCCAGATTTCACGATTGGCTGGACCCCTATATTTTTTACGCCACCATGACGTTGCACCCCTTGAATATAGAATTGAATCTCTTGATATAAAATCAATGTTGATTAGATCAAAATCCAAGAACTTTTTTGGGGTTTCTCCTTCGAGACTTACACTGTAGATAGCACTAAAAAGGGTATTTCTTGAAGAGCTAAAGAGAATTTTTTTCGAATCAGGTGTCCAGCAAAGTAAGTGATCATAAGTAGAATAATATGTAAGCCTTTGAGGAGGAAGACTCTCGGAGGTAGGAACGACAAATATATCATCATTTCCCTGCTTATCGGACTGATATGCTATCCATCTACCATCGGCCGACCACCTTGATATACTCTCATAGCCATCCGATATTGTTAACCTTGTAGCCCTTCCTCCCTCCCTTTTTACCATCCACATGTCACCAAAACAGGAAAATGTTATCTTTTTGCCATCAGGGGAAAGAGCGGGGTATCTGATGTTATATTTAGGCGTTGTGGAAAAAAAAGTGAATATAAGGAAGAGAAACATTATATCCTCCTATAATCTTTATTTATTATTAACGGTGTCCTTATCTCCAGACTTCTTACTATTCTCTTTATTATTCATCTTATAATCTGTATGATAGAAGCCACTGCCCTTGAATATAACACCAGCCCCTAAACCAATAAGTCTTTTGAGTTTACCTCCACATTTAGGGCAGACCTTTAATGGTTTATCCTTTATTCCTTGGAATTTCTCAAATCTATTACCGCATCTATTGCATTCATATTCGTAAGTAGGCATATTTTCTCCTTATTTTTGCAAGATAAGTTAACTAACATTGTTGTCAAGGGAGCATTCTTTATGGATTTATTCTCCTTTCAGACCTCCGGATTCTCTAAAGAGAAACCTTCTCCAGCAAATAATTTTGAAAGGGCAAAACCTCCTACAATCATTCCGAGATAACCCGTAAAAAATCTCCATAGCACTACATAAACACCAAGAATCGATTTGGGCATCAAATGATAGAATAGAGCATATGCTCCTCCTTCAGCAAACCCACTTGCACCAGGAGTTGGCATAAAGTTCAATGCATAAGTTAGTATAACTTGAAGAATGGTTGTCTCAAAAAAGGGTGCTTTAACACCCAAACCCATGATCAGAAGTGGAGCAGTGAGAAAATAGAAGCTAAGAGATAGCCAAGTTATACCATAAGCTTTAAGAAATGGAATTTTCCTTTTTACAAATTCCTTACTAAAAACCTTCTTAAATCTAAGAATCCCTTCAACAAATTTTCCCTTAAACCTTCTGGTAACCCAGGGAGTCTGTGTAAGGATGAGTATAAAAAATATACCAGCTACACCATAAAGTAAGCAAAGATACTTAACAACACCCTGGATCATACCAGATGTAAGGTAAATTCGGTAATGATAGATAAAGGGGATAAGGAATGGAAGAACAAATGCAGAGAGGAGCCCACGGGTAAATATTGCGGCAGTGCCTTCTGGAAATGAGATATTTTCCCTCTTGCAAACATACAACTGAAGGGGTATGCCGCCAAGCTGCATAGGAGTAAGCCCTCCAAGGAATAATCCTCCAAGTGTGAAATAAAAAGATCCAAGCCAGGACAATTCCCTTCCCATTGCTCTTACAATAAATCTTAATCTCCATATATCGAAGAAGAAACGGAAAAAGGTAGCCAGAAGGGTTAGGAGAAGGAATAGAGGTGATATTAACTGTAAATGTTCTTTTGTTTTATTGCTCACTGTAAAAATGAGTATTATTGTGATAGTGATAATAGTTATAAAAAGAAAGAGCNGAATTCCCTTTATAAGATTACTCCTGGTGAATTTAGTTTTCTTCAAAAGACTTTTCTCCCAATCTTAAAACCTTCAAAGTCATAAATCCACCAATAATTGCTGCTATGTAAAAAGTGAAGAAACGCCAGAGAATTGTAAAAACTCCGAGTAAATGTTTTGCAACAACTCCTGAAAATAGAAGGGCAAACCCTCCTTCAGATACACCTGTGGCCCCCGGAGTTGGGCAAAAGAAACAAAAAAGTGCGACGACTAACTGGAGAAATGCAGCTTTAAAGAAAGATACTTCTACACCTACGCTCTTTAAGAGTAAGGGAGCGATAAAATAATAGGGTATGTATGCAAAAAAGGTTAAAAAAAAACTTGCAATAGAATGCCACTTCTTCTTAACTGAAAAATGCCAGAATCCATCTCTCATCTCCTGGACTTCTTTAAATATCTTAAAAGCCCACTTTGTGGCTTTTCCTCTCTTACCCCTTTTCATTGTCAATCTGTAGATAAAACGCTTTATTATGGAAGGTTTTATCAAAACAAAAGCCACAAAACCGATAAAAAGGGAATAAACGATAAGGCTGTATCTTGTTAAAAGCCTTATAGAGGTAACGTTGGATTCCCTGTTGATAATTGGGAGAAGGAAGGGAAGCAGGGTTACCATCATAATACCGAAGAAAACACCCCGTAAGAGAATAATTAGAGTTCCTTTTCCCCAGGGAATATTATCCCTTTTCTTCAGTATATAGAGTTGTACAGGGAGCCCTCCTGTTTGAAAAGGTGTTACTGCTGCCAGAAATGCCCCGGTTAGAAGAACTTCGAACCCTGTCTTCAGACTTCCCCAATTTCCTGTTACGCCCTGGGTCAAAAGCGAAATCCTGAATGCATCTAATACCAAATACACGCCCCAGAAACAAAGAGCAAGGATAAGATAGAGTAGATTCATTTTTTTTAGAGCTTGAATGGTTTCTCTACTTGCAGTTAAGATAAGAAGTGTCAAAAGGGTAAGAACTACAAGGGCAATAAAAATCTTTAAACCTTTTTGAACCTTGAAATCGAGCATTGGCATTCTACCTAACCTTTATTTTCCTATCTATACTTCCATATTATCTATGAGCCTTGCCTTACCGATCCAGACAGCTAAAAGGATTCTAGTGGGACCCTGAAGGATTTTTGCCCTCTTCAGGTTTTCTGGATCCACAAATTCGATGTAATCAATTCTTGGATATTTCTTTGATTCAATAAATTTGACCATTTCTTTTTTTAAGTTCTTGACGTTTCTTTCGCCCTTACTTGCTAATTCCTTTACTCTCCTCATTGATTCATAAAGGACTGGTGCTTCTTTTCTTTCGGAAGGAGTGAGATATAGGTTCCTGGAGCTCATCGCAAGACCATCCTCTTCTCTTACGATTGGCGAAGGGATAACAAAGATAGGTAGATTTAGATCACGAGACATTCTCTTTATAATGATATATTGCTGGTAATCCTTTTCACCAAAGACAGCCAAATCAGGTTGGACTGTGTTAAATAATTTTAGCACAATCGTTGCCACTCCTCGAAAAAAAAGGGGTCGACTTCTGCCGCAATAATCCTTAGAAAGTTTTGAAACTTCAACATAGGTTTCAAAACCGTTTGGATACATCTCATTAAGTTCTGGGATTAAAACTGTGTCTACTCCCTTTTCTTCAAGTAACTTTAGATCCCTTTTTTCATCCCGTGGGTATTCCCTATAATCTTCATTAGGTGCAAATTGTAAGGGATTTACAAATATGGATACAATTACTCGATTAGAGAGCTCCTTTGCCTTATCGATGAGGCTAAGATGTCCCTTATGTAGAAAACCCATTGTTGGGACAAACCCTATAACCCGACCTTTGCATTTTTCTTTAAAAGAATATTGTTGCTGTTTTTTTATGCTTCTAAAAATCTTCATTGGCTATTGAAAAATAATTTATTCCAGATTTGATGGATTCAATCTCTTCTTTCAGGAGTTTAAAATGAGAAGGATTCTTGATAAAATCAACTTCATTGGCATTCACAATCAGGATAGGGCACTTGTGGAAGTGGAAAAAATACTCATTGTAAGATTGGATTAGTAGTTTTATATAGTCTTCTTGTATTCCTTTCTCGTAAGCTCTTCCTCTTTTCTGAATTCGCTCCACTATTGTCTCAAGATTCGCCTGTAGATATATTACAAAATCAGGATCTATTATATCCTTATAAAGTAGATTGAAAATCTTATCATAAAGACTTCTCTCTTTTCTTTCGAGATTTATATAAGCAAATATCTTATCCTTCTCGAAGATATAATCTGCCAGAATTTTCTTTGTAAAGAGTTCCCTGTTTGTTAGATTTCTGAGTTCGTTATATCTAGAAAGGAGGAAAAAAATCTGAGTGGGGAAGGCATATCTTTCAGGGTCTTCGTAGAATTGAGGGAGGAAGGGATTACCGTCAACATCTTCAAGTATAGCCTTTGCGTTATACTCTCTGGCAAGTAACTTTGCCAGGGTTGTCTTTCCGACTCCGATTACGCCTTCAACTGCAATATATTCCCAGTCTTCCATACCTTTTTCCTATCCGAACATTCTTCAAGCAAGACTTTTATTTTTTTACCACTAATTGGGTCTCTCTCCTCTTCTGCAATCTCGCATAAAGGTTCTAGATAAAACCTTCTTTCCCGCAGAAATGGATGTGGAACTTCAAGTTGAGGACTTTTAAATATAAGGTCCTGAGAGATGAGTATATCAATATCAATTATCCGGGAACCCCATTTTTCTTTTTTAATCCGTCCCATTTCCTTCTCAATTATCTGAATAGAATGGAAGAGGTCTTTCAAACACAATTTTGATTCGAGAGAAATACACGCATTTAAGAATTCAGGTAGGTCATCCCTACCCCAGGGTTCTGCTCTGTATATATGAGACCCTTTGGCTTCCCCGAGTTTTGATATTCTGAGGTAAGATTCATTTAGATTTCTCTTGCGATTTCCAGTATTTGAACCTATGGAAAGATATATTTTATTCATTCTTCTATTATAGCCCATGAGTATCGGACTTCTCCATTCAAGGGAGGTTTGGGTTTTTGCACCTTTACCATAACTTTCTCTGCGGCTTTAAGATTTTTCAGCTGTTTCCATATTCTATAAGCAATTGCTTCTATGGTATAGACTTCATCCTTCAAAGAAAGTGTGATAAGATCATAAACTGTTTTAAGGTCGATACCATAGGAGGGGTCGTCATAACTTGCTACCTTAGAAAAGTCAGTTTCTATCTTTACATCAATCTCTAATTTCTGGGGCTTTTCCCTCTCTCTTCCGAAACCACAAACCTTTTCGACAACCACTCTAGATAGACCTATGCTTTTCATATCTTTGATTATAATTGTTATATCGGTATTGTCAAGAAGCTTTTTGTTCTCTTTTGGAAAAGTTCAGCCCCCTTGACTTTATCTTTAAATCTGTTAGTTTTAAATTCGATATGTTAATGCTTCTTTTCTCGGTATCTTTTCCTTTTGGGGAAGTAATTGTTGATTTAGGAGTAGAAGGAGTCCATGAGGTTGATACAGCGCTCGTTGTTCGCTCTTCAGGTCTCTTGATAGGAGAAGTGTTGAGTCGGGAAATGGGAATAAGAGCGATAAAGAATCTTTATGCGACCAGTCTATTCGGGGATATTAAACTGGATGCCAAAAGAAAAGGTGCAGGTATTAAGGTGATAATTAAAGTAGAAGAAAACCCCCGTTTGAAATCTATAGATTTTAAAGGGAATGACAAATTAAAGGATGGGGATATTTCCTCGGTTGTGGACCTATCTCCTCCGGCTCTTCTTTCGGATTATAAATTATTTATGATAAAGGAAAAGATTCTTAAACTCTATGAAGATAAGGGCATTTCGGGGACAGAGATATCAATTTCTCAGAAGGAGGAAGAAGAAGGAGTGAAGGTTACATTCGATATTATCGAAGGGGAAAGCTACAGAGTGAAAAAGATAAACTTCATCGGGAATGATAATCTCTCGGATCACACTCTTTCTAAAGTCCTTTCTAACAAAACAAAACCCTGGTGGATGCTCTGGAGAAACGATGAGTTGAAAGTCGATTCCTTAGAATCAGATGCCTACAAGGTAGAAGCTATATACAGGAAAAATGGATATTTGAATGCAACCGTGGATAGTTTTTTTGTTAATTACAAGAAGGGCAAGGCAGAAGTTAATTATAAGATTAATGAAGGGAGACTCTATTATTTTGGGAATACACACCTTCAGGGGTCAGAGGATTTAGGTTTTGTATCAACAAAGGTAAATTGGGAGTCAGGGGAAAAGTACAACGAGGATAAGATCAATGATATCATGAGAGGGCTCTCCGATTATTATACAAATAGAGGCTATCTCAATGCATCAATTGTTCCTGATTATTCAGTGGTTGATGATTCACTCATTGATGTTACTCTCTCAGTAGATAGAGGATCTCCTGTTTATATAAAACATATCAAGATAAAGGGCAATACCAAAACTTACGATAAAGTTATTCGAAGGAATATAACGCTCTATCCAGGAGATCTCTTCCAGAAGAATAAATTAATCAACAGTCAGAGAAATATTTTTAGGCTTGGATACTTTAAAAACCTCGGATTAAATTTTGAGTATCCTGATCCTGCTAACCCTGATTCGATAGATCTAATCTTCAAGGTTGAGGAGAAACAAACCGGGCAATTCAGTGCAGGTTTTGGGTTCGCGCCAAGTATAGGATTAACTGGAAATATTGGTGTAACTATGCCTAATGTGCTTGGAACAGGGCAATCGATAAATTTTTTATATGAAAGAACTCTCACAGGGATAGGTAATAATTCAATACAAAATCTTTCTCTGGGTTACCACGAGCCCTGGCTATTTGATACCCCTACCTCCGTCGGGTTCGATATTTATAAAGTCTACAGACGATGGCGATACTACGGTCAGAATAAGGGAGGAGGCGCTTTTTCTCTTGGCAGGATTTTAACGCCTGAAAGGAGTCTTACTGGCTATTTTGTATACAGGTTGGAACAGACCAAATTGAGAATTCTTGATGAAGGCGTCTCATATTACATCAAATCTCAAGAAGGAACAACCTGGGAAAGCTCTGTTAGCGGAAGAATGATTTATGATACCAGGGACTCCTATATAGCAGCAAGTGTGGGGAATTATTATTCACTGCAGACCAAATATGCAGGTGGAATACTTGGAGGCGATGAGAGATACTGGGAGTTAATTTTCGAAGCAAGGAAATTTCATTCTATTTTTGAAGATGTAGTCTTTATGAATAGAACGCGTATTGGTTATGCACATTCCCCAATAGGAAGGGGGGTCCCTTTACCAGAGCGTTTCTTTTTAGGTGGCGTAGGTCCCTGGGGTCTTCGTGGCTATGATGATAGGACTATTAGTCCATATTCAGGGATATATCCAACAGGAGGGAATTTTGCATTCCTGAATAATCTCGAACTTCGGTTGAATTTCTCAAAAATAGGTTATGCGATGATATTTCTTGATGCCGGTAACTGTTTTAGGGATATTCAGAAAGCAAGCCTGTCTGATTTATTCTATGGAATTGGTATAGGTTTTAGGATGGAAGTCCAGATGATGGGGATCCTTGGGATTGATTTAGGCTATGGGCTAAATGAAGAGAGAGGAAGAGAATGGAAACCACATTTCCAGATAGGCACTACCTTCTAATAAATTTTATCCTGATAATCTCAATGCTGACAATTTTCGATTGTGGTTCAAAGAAAAAATATCCCTTTGAGCCAGTTTCAGTAAAAACAAAGGGTTTCGTTGTTGATTCCTCCTACACTATAATCGAGGTTATTCCAACAGGCAATTCCGATAAATTGTTCTGTGGCAAAAAGGAGGATTTTGATTCATATTCTATTTTGAAATTTGATTCTATTCCTGCCAAATATGACAGTATTTTTATTCAATTTAAGGCTGATTCTGCCAGGGCTGACCTTAAATTCTACAAAGTTACCAGAGAATGGTATGAAGATTCCATTTATGGGGGAGAAGATATAGGCTCGCTAATAGACACTTTGGAAATATTGAAAGAGACTGTTGTAAATTCTGAAAATCCAATGATAATATTGGAAGATCCGACACTTATAAATGCGTTGGATAATTTTGGAGTAGCTATCCATTCGGATTCCTTTTATTCCTTTTCATCAAGAGAAAAGGATGAGGCAAAGTTGATATTATATGAAAGCGATTCCACTTATTATTCGAGTTGTATTAAAGATCTCTATATCGTCCAGAATGAGAACATTTTTTCCGATTCTTCCTTAATGGTAGGTAGAGGTCTTTCTGTTCAAGCCCACATTTTTGTCCCGATTGACTCCCTTCCTAATTCTCTCCTTAAAAATAGAGATAATCTGTCAAGGGCAAGTCTTCTCTTTGAAGTTGAGGGGCCTTTATCATTTGATATAGCCGCCTGTGATACTTCAGGGAATGAATACCTATATTTACCTTTAGAAGGGGATACCATTGAGTTTGAATTAGCCGGTCTTCTTAAAGCCGATTTACCAGACGAGTTCATACCAATTAAGATTCTTGCTATTGATGAAGTAGGAGGGATTGGGGTTGTGAGACTCAGGGGTGGTGAACTTAGATTGATGTGGGCGGAGATAAGTGAATAATGGATAAACTTATCCTTTTTTTCCTAATTTCAACGAATTCTCACTTTTTGGGAAATTTGCCTAGAGAATGGGTTGGAGGGGATGGATTCTCCGAATCACCTATATCAGAAGGTAATGTTTTTGCAAATCCTGCGACTGCTGAAAGCCTTGATTATCTCTCCATTCGCTTTCGTTTTTTTTCTGATGACTATTCAAAATTAGAAGGCAAGATCTCTTCTATTTCGCTAAATCTTCCAACTTCTTTTGGTTTCTCTATTGGGGGGAGGTATAATCTTTTGACCGATTCTCAAATGGAAACCTCTATGGATTCTTTAAACGACTGGGATTCCTATACTGAAAATTTTTGGAAGGTCGGTGGTCTTAATCAGTACAGTCTCTTTCTAAAAAAATCTTTTGGTAACTTCTCCCTTGGAATAGACGGAAATCTCCTTAACGGAGTTGTTGAAGACAGATGGTGGATTGATTTCAAAAATTATTATGATGTTTATGATACCCTTTCTACATATTTTAGAGGTTATTCTTCTGGCCTGGGGATTGTTTATCATTTAAAGAATTTTAAGATGGGTGGATATTACTGTATTTACCAGAAGCTGAATTTCTGGAAGGAAGGTGAAGAAAAAAGAGATTTTAACCTCAACAGGCCTATTCGTCTTGGGATAAACTATTCGATAGATGAAAGAAAGAGCATAATGCTATCGCTAAATAGAGAGTCAGCCTTAGCAATTGGAAGATACAGGTTCTTTCAATTTGGATATGGAAGGATCTATTCTTCGGGATACGGTTTTAATACAGAAGGCAGGAGGTTCATAGGAGGTGTATCTCTATTCTTGAATAAAATGCCTCTGTCAATAACGGTTGAAAACAGGAGGTATTTTGGGGAATATAAGGATAATGAATTTATAGGGAGTATAAAACTATCTATTTCCGGGATAGAAGGAGGTAAAGAATGAAAAGATATTGGACATTAGTGTTTATTCTTCTTACTTTGCCAGCTTTGGCAGAGCAAAAGATCGGCTACATTGATTCCCAGAGAATACTTTCGGAATACAAAGGTGCGACGGAGATAAAAAGTAGATATGAGCAGAAGATATTAGAATGGAGAAACAAAGCAGAGAATGTTAAAAATGAGATCCAGAAACTTCAGAAATCTCTTCAGACCCAGAGTTTAATGCTTTCTGAGGAGGCAAAATTACGCAAGGCCCAGGAGATTGAAAAGAAACAGCAAGAATACCAGCTGTTTATCCAGAGCGTCTGGGGGCAGGGTGGCGAAGCCGAGAGATTGAACCAGGAGTTGATGCAGCCACTTCTCCGCGAGATCGACACTCTATTAACAAAAATTGGAAAGGAAGAGGAATATTCTGTAATCCTTGATGCCTCATCTGGTGCTGTTGTTTATGCAGATGATCTCCTTGATATTACAGATAGAGTAATTGAAAGTTTAAATAGGAAGTATCTACCTGTGGAGACAACAGGAAAGATCAAATATTATGTTTTTAAATTCAAAGAAGAAGATTCCGAATCGAAATCAAGCAATCTTGGAGGAAGGATAAAGAATTTAATTACTACATCAATTGAAGGTATTGGAGGTTATGAGCAGATTGAACCAGTACCCCTGAAAAATGCAAAGAATAGCCTTGGAATATTGAGGGAAGAAGAGATTACTGAAACCGAGGTTAGTCAAATCCTTAATATGACGGATGGAGATTTTATTGTGATGGGGCGGGTCTGGATGGAGACTGGGAATATCTTCTTTGAGTTCAAAGCAGTGGATAAGAAAAAAGGCCAGGCGGTCATCACCAAAACTGTAGATGTTGGGGTGGAGGAAAATCTTACCAAGAGGATCCCTGAGCAGGTAGTGCCAGAAATTGGAAGTTATTATAAATGAAGATAAAGGAAATTTCTGTTCTCTTAGATGGTGAGATAAAAGGAGATCCCGAGTACGAAGTTAAGAACATCTCAGAAGTGGAGGAAGCAGAAAAAGGAGATCTTGTGTTTCTCTTTGAAGAAGAAAATGTAAAGGAGGATGTAGAAAGCCTTAGAGATCTCGCGGCAATTATCCCTGAAACCATGGATAAATGCACTGCCCGATCTTGGATAAAAGTTCGAGATACAAAGGCTGCTATGATAAAGGTCCTTCGACATTTCTATCCTAATCCTGTAAAATTAACCGTGGGTATCTCCGAGATTTCGAATATAGGGAATGTTACAATGGGGAAAGATGTAAAGATTGGTGATTATACAATTATAGAAGATGGAACCATTATAGGAGATGGGGTTTGGATTTTTCCTTTTACATACATCGGCTGTGATGTTGAAATCGGAGAGAAAAGCAAGATATATCCCCATTGCGTGATTCTTGATCGGACAAAAATAGGCAAAAATGTAATCATCAACCCTGGAGTAGTAATTGGTTCTGATGGATTTGGATATTATGAAATGGAAGGAAAGTTAGAACATATACCTCAGGTTGGAAGGGTGATAATCCAGGATGAAGTTGAGATAGGAGCCTTATCAATGATAGACCGGGCCACTATAGGTTCCACAGTTATCGGTAGAGGAACAAAGATAGATAATTCAGTTCAAATAGCACATAATGTTAAGATAGGAGCTAATGCGATTATTGTAGCTCAGGCGGGCATTGCAGGAAGTTGCAAAGTGGGGGATAGAGCTGTAATAGCCGGTCAAGCAGGAATTGCTGATCATGTTGATATAGGGAAGGGTGCAAAGGTGGCTGCTAAGTCAGGTGTTATGAGGGATGTCCACGATGGAGAGGTAGTTTTCGGATATCCTGCAGACAAGAGAATAAGTGTAATGAGAAATGAAGCATACTTCAGAAAGCTTCCTGAGTTGTTCAAAAGGGTAAAAGGTCTTGAAGAATCTAGGTGAAATTTTTTCTATTTCTAACTCTACTTTCTTCTCCTTCTGATTCATTCAATATTGTTTATTATTCTGGCGATAGGATTACTTTCCAGATAGATTCATCTCTTGTGGAGATTTATGGAAAGGCGGAAGCAAGTTATGGAAATCTCCATATCTGGGCAGATACCCTTTTATATAACTTAGAAGACAAATTTTTGGTGGGAAAGAGTAAAGTCCGTTTTAATGATGGAAATAATGACATCAAGGCAGAAAGGATGACTTATGATGTTGATAAGAAGATCGGAAAAGCATTCAAGGCAACTACGGAGATTGAAATGGGATGGTTCTACGGAGAAGAAATAAGGTATCTTGAAGGAAAGGTCCTGAAGATTAATAATGGTTATTTTACAACCTGTGAGTTAGATCCGCCCCATTACTGGTTTTACTCGCCCAGGATGAAGGTAAACATTGATAAGGATCTTGAGGCGGAGCCCATTGTTCTTCTTGTTGAAAAAATTCCTCTTTTCTTTGTTCCCTTCTGGTTCCAATCCATAAAGAAAGAGCGGTCTTCTGGTTTTGTAATGCCTTCCTTTGGTTCATCTTCTTATGGAGGAAGATATATCAAGAATATAGGCTGGTATCAGACCTTGGGTCCCTATGCTGATGCAACAATATCTCTTGATTATTATACAAAGCAGAGTGTCAAGAGTCATCTAAATGCAAGGTGGAAGCTTTCACCCTATGGAGATGGAAATGTTAATGGAAGTTATATTAAGGAAAGAGAAACAAATAAAAAGCGTTGGTCTCTATATATGAATAATCAATCCAGACTTCCGGGAGGCATTAAGATGAATATGAAATCAGATATTTCTTCAGATAACGAATATACATCCGATTATGAACCAGGCGAGGTTGAAAAAATGTTTAAGGAGATTTCCTATGGAGGGAACATATCGGGTCATTTTTTTGGGTTTGGGTTATCTGGGGTTATGGATTATCGCAAGAATCAGATGACCGGAACCTTAAGGAAGAAGTGGCCAAGCGCGAATGTCACATTTCCTCACTTTAGTTATGGGCCTCTGAATTTTAGGAGTTCATCAAAGTTCTTAAGAGATGAAAGCAGCCACTGGGCTTCAGGCCTGGAAGGTAAAATGAATATGGGGTTCAATCTTTTAGTTTTCAATATAAACCTAGGTCTATTAGGATCAAATGATTATTACGAGAGGGAAGGGCTTAACGTTAGGCACTGGAGTTCTAATTTGAAAGTCCTAACTAGATTATACGGAGTTTCGTTATTTGGGATTCCCCCGATTACTAAATTCAGACAAGTCCTTACACCCTCCATATCCGTTGGGTATGCACCAGAACCTGACAGTTTTAATGTTACTGCACTCTCTGGTTTCTCTATTCCCAGAGGTGCAAAATCTGGTCGAATTTCCTTGAACAATTTATTTCAGTGTAAAATCGGTAAAAAAAAATATGATTTTGCATCTCTTTCCCTTTCAAGTGGATATCAACCAAACGAGGATAAATTTTCACCTGTTTCAGTATCGGGAAATTTCTGGGTTGGAAATTTTTTCCGCCAGAATTATTCTACCTCTTATGATTTATACACCCAAGAACTTGGAGATAAAAAGGTTAACACTCAAGTTAAGTATAATGCCTCCTTTGGAGGAAAACCCCTGGATTTTTCCATTACTCATAGTGTAAACTTTACACAGTATGAAAAGATTCAACAGGCAAGTATGGGAGTCAGATTTAACCCTACACCAAAATGGAAGCTTAACATCCAAACCCATTATGATTTTGAAAAAAATAGGGTTACCAGTAGTAGAATTGCACTTATAAGGGATCTGCATTGCTGGGATTTAAGTATGTCACTTAATACATTTGGTGATCGATGGGATTACAATCTTAAATTACAATTAAAGAAGTTGCCTGAGTTAAAACTCGAAAGAGAAACTCTACGAACATTCTTCCCATGAAGGGTTATTTGAGACTTTAGTAGATAAATTTCCAATCTGTCTTCCTTGAGGATTGTCAGGGGAAGAGATCAATTATCTATTTATTCTTCAGTTTCTTTCTTATGTGAATGACTATTTATAACCTTTAAAAATGTATCAATACAGGAAAGGTCATCAAATAACCAATCTGGTTGGGCTTGGGTAAGTTTCTCCTTTTCTTCAAAACCAGTTGCAACAGCAATTGAATTTAACCCTAATTTCTTTGCTGCTTCTATATCTAAAATAGTGTCACCGATTACAAATATCTTACCCTTTTTAAAATCATTTTTAAAGAATTTCCTTGCATCCTTTAATCCTAATTCGATTACTTCTTTCTTATTTCGAGCATTATCTCCAAATCCGACTGTGGGAAAATACTCTTCTAACCCAAAATACCTTAGTTTTGTTATCGCACCCGCTTTCATATTCCCTGTGGCTAAACTAAGGTACCAGCGGGGATCCAAATTTAGATGTCTTAACAATTCAGGAAAACCGGGGAGTAGTTTTGCTGTTCTACTCCTTTTAATCTCATTTTTAAGTTCTTCAGCGTAGATTGATTGAAACTCATTGATTCTTTCAAAAAATGCCTCTTTTAGATCGAATTGTTTGCTTATCTTTGAAAGAATGACATAATCAGTAGAAGAGGGGAAATCTAAATTTTCTCCCGCTCTTTTTACCCCAAACATCTTCCTCATTGTTGTTCTAATAGCCTTACGTCCGCACCCAAATACATCTATTATTGTTCCATCTAAATCAAATATCAGAAGATTGGCTTCCATAGTAATTCAAGCTACAACCTTTCCATTTTTGTTACATTAAAGAATTTAGCTGGAAGTAGAGAATACTTTACCTATCCTTCCCCAGCGGACTTTTTGGAAAAAATTAAAAAAAGTCGCATGGGAGTTCCAGGACCAATATACAAAAATCGGTGTTCCTGAGATATTGTTGATAGGAACTGGTCCCCAGAACCTGGAGTCGTCGGAATTGTCTCGATTATCACCCATTGCAAAGACATAACCTTCAGGGATTACCACAGGACCGAAATTATCTCTGACATAGGGATATATAGATAATCTCCTATTTTGCCACATTCTCTGGAAAACTTCATTGTCAAGGTTTAATGGGGGATATTCTCTCAGGTCCCTATGGAAAATATAACTAACTGCTTTTGGTTTTCCGTTTACATAGAGTTGTTTGTGTTCAATGTAAACTGTATCTCCAGGGACAGCCACACATCTCTTAACAAAATTGGTGTTTTTGAATAAAGTTCTTTCTAACATTGGATAGCGGAATACAATGATATCTTCTCTTTTTGGTTTTTGTGTTCTTAAGAGGTATCGATCGGTAAACGGGAGTTTTATACCGTATTTTAACCTATTTACGATTATGCAATCTCCAATTAGAATAGTATCTTTCATTGACCCAGAGGGCACATGGAAGGTTTGAACTATAAATCCCCGGAGAAAGAGGATAAAACCTATTGCCAGCAACCAGGAACGAGCCTCTTTCCAGACCTTCTTTATATCCATTATTTTAGCCACTTTCCATGGCACTTCTTAAATTTCTTTCCGCTGCCACAAGGGCAGGCTTCATTTCTTCCTATGTCTCGTATTTTCTTTCCCTCCTTTTTCATCCTTTGGACTACTTCATTAAATTTCCTATCCAATTCAGGATTTCCAATCGTTGGTATTTCTTCCTTTGGTGTTTCTATTCTTTTTTTTCTCTCCTCTTCTTCAACTTCACCTTCTATACCCTTGAATTTTTCTTTTACCTCCTGGCCATGAACTTCTACAGCTTTTTGAACACTTTCAGGTTGGAATCTGTATAAAAATCTGACTGTTTTTTTTGCTATATTATAGAGTAATTCTTCAAATAGGGAAAAGGATTCTCGTTTATATTCTACAACGGGGTCCCTCTGGGCAAAACTTCTTAGGTTGATCCCTTCTCTTAGAGCATCGAGTTCGTATAAGTGATTACGCCACTCATCGTCTATCACCTTCAGGATAACCATCCTCTCAAATTCCCGCATCTGATCTTCACCAACTATTTTTTCCTTCTCCTCATATCTTGAATTTACCAGATTTAATAAGTCTTCCTTAAATTCTCTTCTATTGATTTTCTCAATATTTACTTGACGGACGTTCAGTTCAACGAGGAAAAATTCTATTAGATCTGAGGAAAGACCTTCCCAATCCCACTCTTCGGGATATTTGCTGATAAAATATGACTCACAAATTTCTTCAAGGACGTCTTCGGTCCATTCTATAACTCTGTCTTTTAAATTCTTACCATCAAGGACATCATTTCTTATCTTATAGATTATTTCCCTTTGTTTATTCATCACATCGTCGTATTCAAGAAGTCTTTTTCTTATGTCAAAGTTCATTCTTTCCACCCGTTTTTGTGCATTTTCTATTGCTCTTGAAATAAGAGGGTGGTTGACTGGTTCACCTTCTTCGACTCCCATTCTATCCATCGCGCCAGCTATCCTTTCAGTGGCAAAAATCCTCATTATATCATCTTCTAAAGATATATAGAACCTTGATGCCCCTGGATCTCCCTGCCTTCCTGAACGACCGCGCAACTGATTATCAATTCTTCTCGCCTCGTGTCTTTCAGTTCCTACTAAATGTAAACCACAAGGTACATCTTCTTTGCATTTATTGACATCAACATGGCTGCAGAGTTTTTGCCCATCCTCCATTATAAGGCAACATTCATCACAATTGATAATTTCTCTTGCCGGTTTTATATCGGTTCCCCTCCCTGCCATATTTGTTGCTATAGTAACCTGGCCCTTTTCCCCGGCATGAGAGATGATCTTGGATTCCTTTTCATGGTACTTTGCATTCAGAACCTGGTGGGGGATACCTTCTCTATTTAACATCCTGGACAGGAGTTCGGAGACATCTACAGATACTGTTCCCACAAGGACTGGAAGGGCCTTGCTGTGGAGTCCCTTAATTCTTTTTACTATTGCATTGTATTTTTCCCTTTTTGTTCTAAAGATTAAATCATCATGGTCTATTCTTCGAACAGGTTTATTTGTGGGAACCTGAATTACATCCAGCTTATAGATATCCATAAATTCCTCAGCCTCTGTTACTGCGGTTCCAGTCATACCTGCGAGTTTATCATACATCTTGAAATAATTCTGAAGGGTTATCTGTGCGAAGGTTTGGGTTTCTCGCTCTACTTCTACTCCCTCCTTTGCTTCAAGAGCCTGATGAAGACCATCGGAATACCTTCTACCTGGCATAAGACGTCCTGTGAACTCATCCACGATTATTACCCTTCCTTGATTTACAATATATTCAACATCCTCCTCAAATAGTGAGTAGGCTTTTATGAGTTGATTTGTTGCGTGAACTTTTTCAGATTTTTCGGCGTATTCCCGCTCAATCGCTTCTTTCTCAATCATCT
This sequence comes from candidate division TA06 bacterium JGI_Cruoil_03_38_101, assembly GCA_002215665.1. Taxonomy (GTDB): domain Bacteria; phylum Hydrothermota; class UBA3072; order UBA3072; family UBA3072; genus UBA3072. Next base: position 26,837 of record NGFL01000055.1, read on the forward strand.
TCTCTCTTGGCGAGAGAGAATTATCTTTCTCAATTTCACTGAGAGTAATGGAAAGATCTGGCAAAAGGAAGAAGTTTTCGGGTTCTTTTTTGGTTATCAGATCCTGTCCCATTTCTGATATATTTGTCGATTGTTCTTGCTCCTCGATAGAAAAGTAAAGTTGTTCATCGATCTCGTGCAATTTTTTATCCCTTAGGAACCTTGATTCTGTCTCCTGTAAGAGGTTTTCAATCTCAGCCTCCCGCAAAAGTTTTAATAGTTGTTTATTTTTTGGAGCTCCCCTTTTTGCCATGAGCAATTTTTCCCCTGCTTCTTCTCTTTTTCCTTCTTCTAAAAGTTTTTTTGCTTCAGCGATTGCTCGATTTACAAGTAGAATTTGTTTATGGACAAGGTTCTCCACGGGAGGTTTTAGATCGTCATATTGTCTTGTTACAGATTGCTGAACAGGACCGGAAATGATAAGAGGTGTCCTTGCTTCATCGATTAAAACGGAATCTACTTCATCGACAATGGCATAGGTGTAACCCCTCTGAACCCGGTGTTCGGGAATTACAGCCATATTATCTCGTAGATAATCAAATCCAAATTCATTGTTGGTTCCATAGGTTATATCACAGTTATATTCTTTTATCCTTTCGGATGGGTTCATTCCAGTTTGGATTACCCCTACAGTTAACCCGAGGCTTTCATATATTGGACCCATCCATTCCCTATCTCTTCTTGCAAGATAATCATTGACCGTTACAAGGTGGGTACCTTTGCCAGGAAGAGCATTCAGGTATAGGGGCATAGTTGCAGCCAGAGTTTTCCCTTCCCCTGTTTTCATTTCAGCAATGTTTCCTTGATGAAGGACAATCCCACCGAGGATTTGCACATCGTAGGGAACCATATTCCATTCCCATTCCAGATCGGTCACAGACCATGATTTTCCAAGCAAAAGTTGGCAAGACCTCTTTACAAGGGCAAAACTTTCTATCAATAGGTCATCTAATGACTCACCTTCTTTAAGCCTTGCTTTGAATTCTTCTGTCTTTTTTGGCAAGTCTTCTTCTTTTAATTTTTTGTATTCTTCACATTTTTCGTTTATTTCCTTTACAATAGGGAAAAGATTGTTTAGTATTCTTTCATTATGTGAGGGGATTATCTTCTTTATGACATTAAACACAGATCAAATCACCTCTCTTTCTACCGGTTGATATTATTCTTACTTTTATACCAACAAAATCCTCAATATATCTAATAAATATTTTTGTCTCCCTTGGTAAATCTTTATAACTTTTTATTCCTTTGGTACTATCCCATCCAGGAACACTTTTGTAAATTGGATTAACTTTTTCTAATTTCCACACTTCGGAAGGAAATTGGTCGGTTTCTTCACCGTCAATATTATATTTGTTTGCTATTTTAATCTCGGGGAACCCATCCAATGTATCAATTTTTGTAAGAGCTATTTCAGTTGTTCCGGTAATCCTGGTTGTGTATTTTATCCCTACGAGATCTAGCCAGCCACATCTTCTCGGTCTTCCTGTAGTGGTACCATACTCCTTACCCAAATCGCGAACGGCTTTCTGAGTTTTTTCATCCATTTCGGTAGGAAATGGGCCTTTGCCAACACGAGTTGTATATGCCTTCATAACGCCTATTATTCTTGAAATTGAATTTAGAGGGGTTCCGGTACCAGTTAAAATGCCTCCAGGAGTTGGATTTGAAGAGGTAACATAAGGATAGGTCCCGAAGTCAATATCAAGAAGGGCCCCTTGAGCTCCTTCAAAGAGTATTCTCTTCTTTTCTTTAAGGAGATTGTGAAGGAGAATTACTGTATCGGTTATAAAATGGCCATAGTTTTCTCGAAAAATCTTTAGAGTCTGGATAAAAGAAGAAGGCAAATCAAAACTTTTTAAATAATCCAAGGAAAAAATATCCCCCATTCTGATTCCTTTTCTTCTCATTTTATCTGCATAAGCAGGTCCAATTCCCCTCCCTGTGGTTCCAATTTCTTCTTTCATTTCTTTTTCCTGAGTGAAATGGGAAGGGAGTATAAGATGGGTTCTTTTGCTTATGAAGAGACGATCTTTAAAATCTATGTTCATCTCCTTTAATTTTTTAATTTCCTTCATTAACTGGTTAATATCAATAACTACGCCATTCCCTATAATGCATAATTTATCAGGATGGAATATCCCTGAGGGTATAAGATGCAGAGGGATTTTATTCTGGTCATGAATAACCGTATGACCTGCATTCGCTCCCCCCTGGTATCGGCAAACCACATCAAAAGAATCCATCAAACTGTCTATCAATTTACCCTTACCCTCATCTCCCCATTGAAGACCAATTAATGCCGCATTCATATTACTTTTAAAAGTTCTCCCTGTAAAATATTTGAATTTGCCTTCCTATATCTCCCGAGAGAACATCTTTCAGATCTATCTGTGCTCCAAGGGCTCCGGATTGTATCTTATAGCCAAAGTTAACACGATTCACTCTATCATCATTTGAGCCAAGAATGTACTCAATATGGAAAATATGAGGCCCCCCAAGGTTTAAAACTCCATTGGCAAAGAAATCTGCACCACTGGCCGCAGGGCTATAGTTGCCACCACCGGATAGTAGTAATCGAAAAGATCCAAGATTCAATCGAGAACCAATTGAGGCAAATACACCCTTTGCTTCATAATCTTCTATAGGCTCATTATTATAACCAATGACACTTTCTAATACTCCATTACCAAATACTCGCATCCTTAGATCGAGGGAGGGTTGTTTCTCCCAATCTATATCTCCGTATCCTACAAGGTTTCTACCACCAAAGCTTGTACCAATTAAAATGCTGTTCCAGATTCCAACACCGATTTTTGCCCGCAGTTTATGGATTGGTTCTTCCCTTATATGTATAATCACTTCTCCGTGATTAAGAAAGATCGGCAGAGGATTATCAATCCCCCAGGTTGGTTGGTTATAACTCGTTAAAAAGGAAATTATCAAAATAATCATAAAGACTCCTTTTTCATATATTGAAACGAATACTCCCCTCACCCAGTATTTTTGTAACTTTTTGAATCATTTCTTCGTCTACCCTTATGGCTACATCTCTTGATTCTAGTTTTATTTCCTCGTTGTTATTTCTACATAGAATTCTGAGTGGGATTTTCCCGGGGTATTGAACTAAAACTCTTCTTATCCCAACAATATCCTCTTCCTCCAATTCTCCAATATTTAGGATTAGATAAACGTTTTTTAGATGACTTTCAATGTTCTGGAGAGGAATTATCTTTTCTGCACTTATCTCTGGTTGATCACTCTTGATGCCTTTTTTGATTCTGCCTTTTATGGCAACGGTCCCAAAAGAATCTAATCGAGTATCTATTCTTTTAAAAAGGTCCGGGAAAACCAAAACACCATATGTTCCGTCTTCATCTTCGAGTTTTAATTTTGCCCATCTACGATTTTTCTTTGATGTTTTTTTCTGGATGTTTATTATGGCTCCACCACAAATAACGAGTTTATTGTTCGGAGAGTTAGAAAATCTGGAGGAGGGAGTAAAAAGAGCTGAGCAAAGGTGCTCATATTGAGAAAGAGGATGACTGGAGAAGAAGAAACCAAAAGCTTCCTGCTCATATCTTAATTTTTCCTCGATATCAAAGGGTGGAGTGGGTATTAATTCACGATCTTCCTTGCCAAACAATGTGCCCATCCTCTTTTTCCCCTTACTCCTTGCATAATCTATAGCCTTCTGCATGGAGGAAAGTAGTGAATGGCGATTTTCCTTGATAGAATCAAAAGAGCCTGCTTTTATTAGACTTTCTATAACCTTTTTATTAACCAATTTCCCTCCAGCTCTCTCAACAAAATCGAAGAAATCCTCGAATTTTTTCTTTTTTCTCTCTTTTATAATCTTAAGCACTGCATTTTTACCGACATTTTTTATCCCTCCGAGACCGTATCTGATAGAATCACCTTCGGGGGTAAACTCATATAAGGAAATATTTATGTCAGGAGGTTTTATTTGTATTCCATGTTTCTTTGTATCTTTAATAAATTTCCTTATGCCTTCTGCATCTTCGCTTATATTGCTGGTCAGGGACGCTGCATAGAATTCCACTGGATAATGTGCCTTTAGATATGCTGTCTGATAGGCTATTTCTGCATATGATACAGAATGAGCTTTATTGAAACCGTATTTTGCAAAGGAACTCATTCTATTGAAGATATCTTCAGCCTGACTTTTTGATAGACCATTTTTGATACAACCTTTGATGAATTTCTCCTCCATTGATCGCATCACATCCATCTTTTTCTTCCCCATTGCCATTCTAAGTTTATCTGCTTCTCCAAGTGAAAAGCCCGCTATTATATTAGCTATCTTCATTACCTGTTCCTGGTAAAGCATAATTCCATAGGTCTCTTCAAGAACGGGTTTTAATTTGGGATGTGGATATTCCGGCTCCATTTTACCCTTTTTCTTAAGGGCAAATTCATCTTGGTTGATATTCTGAAGAGGTCCTGGTCGGTATAAAGCTACTGCAGCCACCAGGTCCGAGAAATTTGAAGGCTGTATTTTTCTAAGCATTCTCCTCATTCCTTCGGATTCTAATTGAAAAACCCCTATCGTGTCCCCTCTTCTTATCAATTGATAGGTTTTTTCATCATCTTTTTCAAGGTTATAGATGTCAAACTTGTATGGAATATTTCTTAAGGCTTCCATTATAACGGTAAGCGTCTTAAGCCCGAGAATATCAACTTTTAGCAATCCAAGACGTTCAAGAGTTTCCATTTTAAATTGGGTTGAGATAACCCTTTCTTCTCCAGAATTACTCACAAATAAAGGAACATAATCAGTTATATCTCCAGGGGCAATAACAACTCCTGCAGCGTGGGTGGAAGTTTGCCTGATTAATCCCTCAAGACTAATTGCAAATTCGATCAGTTCTTTTAAATCTCCTCGACGTTGTATTTTTTGATTGAGTTCTGGTGAAGAATGTAAGGCTTCTTCAATCGTTTGATCTTTTTGAATTTCCTTCGCTATCTCATCACAATCACTGTAAGGAACTTCAAGAACCCTTCCTACATCACGAACTACTGATCTAGCTTTCAAAATATTGAAGGTTACAATTTGTGCTACATTCCGTTCACCATATTTTTCCTTTATATGCTGTATCACTTCATCTCTTCTGGTATCGGAGAAGTCAATGTCTACATCAGCCATAGAAACCCTCTCAGGATTTAGGAAGCGTTCAAATATTAATCCATGTTTTAAAGGATTTATGTTGGTAATTCCCAGGCTATAAAGGACGAGACTGCTTGTTGCTGATCCTCTACCTGGGCCAACAGGAATCCCACTTTCCCGGGCAAAATCCACAATATCCTTTATTATCAGAAAATAACTAGCCAAACCCATTTCCTTGATAACCCCAAGTTCATAATTTAAGCGTTCCTTTTCTCCAGGCGTCACTCTTTTGACTCTTTCTTCCAATCCTAGCCTCGTTAAGTGTTCAAAGTATTCCTGAGGTCCTTCAAAACCCTTTGGTATTTCTATTGAAGGGAGGAGCGTTTTATCAGTATCAAAGGGGATGGGGATACATTTTTCCTTAAATTCATTGGTGTTCTCAATTGCAACGGGTAAATCCTTGAATAATTCCTCCATTTCTTCGGAGCTACGGAGGTAAAAAAGATCAGAAGGTAACATTAATTTATTTTCTTCACTGATTGTTTTTTTTGTCTGGAGGGATAAAAGGATTTTGTGTTTCTTTGCATCTTCTTTTTTTAGGTAATGGACATCGTTAGTGGCAATTATTGGTACATCAAATTCTTTTGAAAGTTCTATTAATGCTTCATTTAATTCCACCTCTCGTTCAATTCCCACCCTCATTATTTCAAGATAGAAGTCCTCTCCGAATTCGGTCTTAAAGAACTTTGTCCATTCTTTTGCTTCTTCTAATCTGTTGTTATAGATAAAAGATGGAATTATTCCGTTTCTACAAGCGCTACCAACAATAATGCCTTCTTTATATTTATGGAGGATTTCTTTATCCAATCGAGGTTTCCTGTAGAATCCTTCAATATAGGCAAGTGAGGATAATTTCATAAGATTTTTGTAACCCTGGGCATTTTTTGCCCAGAGAGTTATATGGTAGTTCTTAGATTTCTTTTTTCTTCCCTCAATTGAGAAATATCCCTCCATTCCGATAATTGGTTTTATATTGTTTTTGATTGCCTCTTCATAAAATTCAAAGGCACCGAATAGATTACCGTGATCAGTTAGGCCTACAGAGTTCATATTCAGTTCCTTAACCCTCGATATCAATTCAGGAATCTTTATAGCACCATCCAGAATGGAATAGTGGCTATGGACATGTAAATGAGTGAAACTCATAACTTTTTTACCTTAACTTTCCTTATTCTTTGCCTGGTAGCTTTAAGTATGGTACTTTTGGTCTTTGAAATTTCTATTTCCTCACCCTCTTCTGGAACACGATGAAGATTCCGTGTTATGAGCCCTCCGATTGTTCGAATATCAGAAACATTGTAATCTACTGAGAGGAGTTCTTCAAGTTGATCGAGTTCAAAAGTGCCGGGAACCACAAGAGATCCATCATTTAATTTCTTGTAAGGGCTCTTCTCTTTATCCAATTCATCTTGGAGTTCACCAACTATTTCTTCTACAAGGTCTTCAGTGGTAAGAAGCCCTGCAACACCTCCGAATTCGTCCATAACAATCGCTATGGAGATATGATTTTTTTGAAATTCCCTGAGAGTAGAAAGGACATTCTTTGTATAAGGTATAAAATAGGGAAGCCTCATTAGATCTCCCGCATAGAGGTTAACCTTTTCTCCCCAGAGTCGTAAAACCTCTGTCATGTATATTATCCCGACTATATTATCAAGAGTTCCATTATATACAGGGATTTTTGTATGCCGCTTTTCGCGGTAATGATTAATCAAGTCATCAGTTGTTGCATCTATAGAAATACACTCCATATCAGTGCGAGGAGTCATTACATCCTGGGCGACTGTTCTATCGAGATCAAATATAGCATTCAGGAGTTCTTCCTCATCTTGAGTTATTACTCCCTCGTCTTCAACTTCTGCAATTAGTTCCTTTAGCTTCTTTTCTGTTTTAATTGGAGATTTTCTGAACCACTTCAGCATTGATACATTCTCTTATCGGGAATTATAACTCCTCCAGAGGCTATTGTCTTAAAGGCCTCCTGGATGGGGATTTTTGTTTCAATGATATCTGATACAGGGTAAAGGAGGTAGAAGCCTGAAGTAGGGTTAGGGCTTGTTGGAAGGAAGACATTATAAAATTCTTTATCGCCGATTTTCCATTTATCTTTATTGGTTAGAAATGCAAGTGTATATGTATTCTTCCAGGGGTATTTTATTATCACCACTTTACTGAAAGCAGCCCGATCAATGAGTATTGTATCAACAAGTCGACGCGCTGCATTGTAGAAGCCCTTCACAAATGGGAGCTTTGCCATTATGGTATCCAGTTGATTTATAAACCATTTCCCTAAAAAGCCAGAAGTTATCACGCCTATTAAATATATCCCTATTATTACAGCAAGAAATCCAAGAAGAGAACTCAAAGGCCTTGAGATGTTTGAAAAGATGGCTATCTGAGTGAAATATCCCCCCAAAAAACCACCTATCTTTATGATTAAAAACCATAATACCCCAATAGTGAGCACCAGAGGTAGAACAGCTACAAATCCTGTTATAAATCGTCTTTTTATTTTCTGTCTAAGACCCATATTTATCAATAATACAGGGTTTATTTAATTAGTCAAGTAGAAGGATTTCTTCTTATTATTTTAATATTGAGTGAAGTGCTACAATAGCTATACCTATTTGATATAATATGGTTGCAGAAGTACTCACAATCTCCCAGAAGGATTTTCCAATCTCTACTTTTTCAGGAACAACGATTGTATCTCCTGGTTTGATCTTATCTGGATCCTTGACTACCTTCCCTGAAGCTCTTCTAACATATATTTCTTTTTTGTCCGCTGTTGGCTTAGAACCACCAGCTATCCTGAGATAATCTTTCAGGGTTAAACCCTCTTCGTAAGTAATTCCAATTGGATTGAAAACTTGCCCTATAATCTGGACTGTCTTTGGTAGTTTTGGAACATAAAGCGAATCACCATCCTCGAGGGGCATATTTAATTGTTCGGGATCATTTAGGTCTATCACAACCCTGCCTGGGCTTTGTGCATAACTAAGCTCAGATAACTGTAATTGTTGAGCCTTAATATATTCCATCTGAGTAGCCTTTTCTGCCGAGGACATTTCTCCCTCCATAATCTTTCTTTGCGCTTCAATGAGGCGTAGACTTGTTTCTCGAATGAGATCGCTTATTGCTTTATTCTGAAGTTCTGCGACAGATTTTCTTGTAAATATGGTTCCTTCAAGGTAAGCCTCAGTAGTAAAACTTCCAGCCCTTTCAATAATTTTATTTAAGGTCACCCCAACTTTTATAGGGTAGATACCAGGATAGGCAAATTCTCCCCCGAGGTAGACGGAACCAATTTCCCGATAAGCTGTTTTCCTCTTAATTACAATTTGGTCCTTTGGTTGAAGTTTGATTTTTAGAGCAGTGCTATCCCCGAGATCAATCTTTTTTAATGAAGTTCCTTTATCTGGGTCAATTCTGAAAAGTTCTGCCTGGGAGCGAGCTGATCTCTTTGGAATACCAGTAAAGATAAGGTCCCCAACCGTCATATTGGGATTAAGAGGATAGGTCCCGGGATTTAGTACTTCACCCAATATTTTTATAGAATCTTTTTCTGTTATTTCATCAAGGGTGAAAATTCTTACCTTATCCCATTCCTTTAAATTCAAATTTTCAAGAGAATCATTATCCAATAGCCTACCAAGGTCAAACTCTATTATCTCAGGATTTTCAACTCCAGTAAAACGCAAGATCTCTGCTCTATCAAGGAAGGTCCCTTTTTCAAGGCCCCCTGCTTCATTGATGAGATCAAGAACATTCATTCCCTTTTCTAACCCATAATTTCCTGGCCTTTCCACATTTCCTCTAATTTCAACATAATTATAACGCAGAGAAGGCATTTCAAAAACTGAAACAAGGTCCCCACTTTTTATTTTTATATCCCCCCGGGTTCTCCTGAATTCTTTTTCATCCTCAAATCTAAAGTCCTTAACGACTTTTTTATTGCCAGAAGAAATTCTTTCCATCTGAACTCTCTTTCTACCGGCGGTAGGAAGAATTCCGCCTGCCATCTCAAGGATATCCGATAAGCCTTCAGAGCCTTCTATTTCGTATATACCGGGGCGGGTTACAGCCCCGCTTATCCCTATAACCTTACCTATTGTCGGCACATAAATTATATCTCCTGATTCAAGATGGATATTTGGAAGGCGCTTCCCTTTGATTAACAGATTATATAAATCAAAGTTTTTTCCGGTTCCTTTATTTGGTATATATCTAATTCTT
>NGFL01000055.1:36305-36978 GCA_002215665.1 candidate division TA06 bacterium JGI_Cruoil_03_38_101
AAATCAAAGTTTTTTCCGGTTCCTTTATTGGGTATATATCTAATTCTTCTAATACTCCCTGACCTGGTTAGACCGCCAGCATTGTAGAGAGCAGAGAGTGGATTTGAGAGGTCTGTTATATTATATACCCCGGGATTTCTTACTTCCCCCAAGAGAAATACATTGACGCTTTTTAATCCCCCGAGACTTACACTAACCTCAATATTACTAAATTTCTTATTAAGAACTTGCTGAATCCTTTCTTTTGCTTCTTTATAGGTCTTTCCCCAGAGGTTAATTTCCCCTGCCTTTGGCAGGACAATCTTTCCATCTCGATTGATTATTTTATTCCAAGAATTGTTCAATTCGCCTGTGACATCGATTATCAACTCATCTCCAGGCCCAAGTATATATTCTTCTGCCACAGGGGTAAAAGAGGGTATTTCGGGGAGGGTTGTCTGGAAGATATTATATCCATATTGTCTCAATGTCACTGATATGGAATCGAGTTGTTTTTCTATAGTTGATAATTTACTTAGATGTTGATAATACAGAAGATGTTGATAATACAGAGTATCAGCAGTTGTATATTTACCCGTAAGTTCAATTCTTAAAGATTCACTTTTTACCTGCGTAGCCAAAGAGTCCCTAACTTTCTCGAGTTCTCTTCTCTCACGAGTTATGAAATATTGAT
>NGFL01000015.1 GCA_002215665.1 candidate division TA06 bacterium JGI_Cruoil_03_38_101
CCAGGGAAACTTTTGAACATAAAGGACATTTGCACCGAGGCTTGAGAAACTTTCTGCCACCTGCTGTTTTAGACCTGAAATCGCCGAAACAACCGCTATCACTGTGGTAACACCAATTATAATTCCCAGAGTTGTAAGGAGGGAACGAAGTTTATTGGTCTTTATGGATTCTATTGCTGAACGCAAACTCTCTGTCAGGAAACCTCTATCCATTATTTCTTGATCCCTTTTGATTCCCTTTCTATTTCCTGTGATGGTGCAGGTTTCTTTTCTACTTCCTTAGTCTCATTCCAGGTCACCTTCTGATTATCAGTAAGTTTCATAAGGATTTTGAGCGGGCCTGTAACGATAAGGTCTTCTTCTTTTAATCCTTCCGTCACTTCTGCCCATCTCCCCTGAGTTATACCTGCTTTAATCGTTGTGAATTTCGCCTTGCCATCTTTTATTCCATAAACACCCTTCTCCTTTTTCTTTGTTACAACAGCCTGCAGGGGAATGCGAAGAATATCTTTCTTTACATCGGTTATAATCTCACAAGTTGCACTCATACCAGGGAGTATCCCAGGATGATGAGGAAGAGCAATTTTAACCTCAAACTCCACCGCTCCTGACTGACCTGTTAGATCTATCTTTGGAAGTGAAGCGACGTTATAAACTGTCCCGATGAACTGGGTATCGGGAAATGCCTCTATGGAAACCCTTGCTGAATTACCCAGAGAGATGAGGGGAATCTCGCTCTCATTTACATCACCTATCATCTCCATTGCATCAAGATTTGAGACGGTAAGGAGGACTGTTCCAGGGTTATTCATTGTCCCGATGATAACATTCTCCCCTTCTTCTACTTCGACCCTCGTCACAGTTCCTGAGATTGGAGATCTTAGAGTGATCTTATTAAGGCTTCTCCTCGCCCTTTTTAACTCTGTCTTTGCATTCTCTAAATTGAGTTGGGCTAACTCCACTTCGGTTGCTATATTCTCAAAATTTTCCTTGGAAATTAGCTTTTTCTTGTAGAGTTCTTTCTTCCTCTTGAATTGCGTCTGTTTAAATTCAAGATCAGCATTCATTGCCCCAACATTTGCAATCGCTCTCCTGTAGGCAGCAAATTGTTCAATTGAATCTAATTTAGCAAGTACCTGCCCTTTCTTCACCCAATCCCCCTCCTCGACATATAGTTTTATAAGCTTCCCCATTATATCTGAATTGATATCCACTTCCTTTACTGCATGGATCTTCCCGGGTGCAGAAACTATCTCTTCTATTTTTCCCCTCTGGACTTTAGATGCCAGAACTTCAACTGCGCTTTTCCCTTTGAGATTAACCACAATGATGATCACAAGTATGATAACTATTCCACCTGCAATTATTCCCCTTTTCATCTTCTTACTCATACAATCTCCCCATAATCCTCTTTAATTTATAGATTGAAAGATACCAGTCAAAACGAGCCTGTGTGTCTGAATACTGAGCCTGAAGAAGGTCTTCTTCAGCTCCCAATAGTTCAATTATTGATGCCTCTCCAAGACGATAACGCTCTTCTGTTGCTTTATAACTCTCCTCTGCCAGCTTTAGTGTTGTTACGGCTAATTTTAACTTCTGCTCGGATTCCTGGTATCCAAGATATGCATCCTCAGCAGAAATCCTAATTTCCCTCTCTCTATCCTTTAATCTCATTTCTGCCAGGGAAAGTTGGAGTTTTGAAATCATCACCTGGTTTACCCTTGAAAAACCTGCAAATAAAGGAACCGATATAGACATTCCAATTCTATAATTATTGTTATCGGCTAAAACCGAAGATGTTGGAAACTCCTCACCATAATAACCATAACTCCCGGAAAAAGAAATTGAAAAAAGTTGATTGGTTGTTCTACTCAAAAGATTGAGCCTCGAACTCCTCACATTTGCCCTGTACTCATTCAGGTTTGGATCGGTTTTCTCTGCTAATTCAAGAATTGAATCTTTCGGGGGTAGTTCAAATTCAATTGAAGGATCCGATAGAGAAATGGAATCAGTTGCCTCAAGACCAATAAGTTTTTTTAAATTAAGGGATGAAACCCTTTCCAGATTCTTTGTATCTAAAAAGTTGTATTGTGCCTGAAGGTTATCCACTTTCGCTTTTAAGAGTTCCGCGGTTGAAGCAGAACCAAGTTTCAACTTCTCATCTACAAGAAGAAGATTATTCTCTGTCCTCTGAACCGCTTTTTCTTTACTCTTAAGCAATTTTCCCAACATAAGGGTACTAAGGTATTGTGAAGCAACCTGGTAGACAATTCCATTTCTTACTTCAAGAAAAGAATAATAGACAGAGCTGTTCTTCCAGTGGGTAGAGTATGCATCGATAAGGTCCGTTGGTTTCAGTCCCCAGGATAAGTTTAGATTAAAAGTTCTAATTGTGTCAGACCAGCTAACTCCTCCGGTTGTCTGGGAAGTATGGGTGTAATCATAACCTCCATATATTCCAGGGAGGAGGTCTGAGTAAACCAAGGAGTTGACCTTCTGCTGAATTTGAAAACTCTGCTTTGCCTGTAGGTAAATTGGACTTTTTTTTAGACTTTTATCAACTGCCTGATCAAGAGTGATTGTAACCGAAAATAATAGAAAATATATCACATTGCCCCCTTTCTTGCAAAAAGAATCTTGAATCCCAGAGTAACGAGGAAGGTTAGTATTGAAACTAAAGCCCCTTTCTTCCTCGATATGCCTGTAATTTCCGCAACTCCAAAAGCAATAAGTGTAAATATCCAGATCTGAAAGATGTCTATTCCTGATACAAGGGCATAGAGTTTTGGATTTTCCGTCTTAATGAATAGATCCAGACCTGTTGCAACTCCAATGTCTTTAAAAGAAGTGATGTTAGGAATTCCCCTGATAAGAAGGAAAATGATATTTAATATTTGCTTTATAACAATAACAACAGAAGAATAAGCAAAAAGGTCAAGGGATTTAATATAATTCCATTTACCATCAAAAGAACTCCCAAACAACCAGAGAATAAGAGACATAGCAAGCCAGCCAAGTATTGTAAAAACAGGTATACTGATATATCTTATCACGCCTATCCCTTTTGGTAATTCCCGTGTTATTCCCATTTCAGCCATCTTCTCTGCAGTGAGCCGTGTTATGGCAGGAGCACTTATCCAGGTAACAAGCAGAGAAAAGACCACAACAACAATGAAAGGAATCCACCAATCGTCCTTTTCCTTTATATGTTCAAAGACCTTGCCAGGTTCTAAAATTATATTTATAAGATTTGCCATTTTTACCTCCTGTATTTTATTATGAAAGAATAATAAGTTTATTCATCAACCTGTCAAGAAGATTTTTTAAAAAGATAAAACCCTTCCATTTTTTAAAATAAGACCGAAAAAAATCACAAATGGTTCCATTCTTAACTTGACTTCTTTTCTCTTTTTCTTATTTTCTTCTAAAAAGGATATAAAATGAAATTAATCGGAGAGATCAAAGAAATAAAGGGGAAATCTTATTCATACAGGGTAAAGGTAAAAATTACGAACACTTTTCACCCTTCTCTTTCACTTCCAAAGGGAATCGGTGGTCGGGCTTTTATAATAAAGAGAAAATGGGTTTATCCCTTCATCCCTGGAGTCGGGAGTAAGATCTCCATAGACGGAAAGGAGATTGGGGTGGAGATTGAGAAAGTAGGGCTTTCAAACGAGCTACTTTCACTTTTTATCTTACCAGAACTTGGCGGTAGGATTGCTTTTATCCAATATAGAGACAATAAACCTATTCAATCCGAGCTATTATATGGAAGGGACACATCTCTTGTCAGTGTTGGAATAACTGAAGATTTGGGAGAGAAAACAGGAATGAACTCGTGGAAGTTTGAAATTAAAGATAGATCAGCTAAATCATTAAAAATGGAATGCAAAAAGAAGGGTTGGGATATTAAGAAGAAAATATCAATTAATAAAAATATTATTAACCAAGAGTTCAGAATAAAAAGAGAAGGAAGAGAGAAAAAGGCCGATTGTTCCTTCAGCGAGACCCTTTCCTTTTTGCCTGATATTCGTAAACTCTCTATTTATTTACCAACAAGAGAAAAGGTCTTTATCTCTACAACCAACCCTGTTGTGAGCCCATGGCACCCTATCGAAAATTTCTACAATTTAACTAGTGGATTAATCGTTAAGGCCGGAAAAACTGTAATAGGATGGTCAACAGATATGAAGGATATAGGAGAGGTCATCATAAGAGAAGAGGAATGGCTTACAAAAATAATATCAACCTGGAATAAAATATCCATCAAAAAAGGCAAAATGAGAGTATTCAAAACAACTACGGTAATCGGAGAAGATTTCAAGATCGAAAAAAAGAGAATCGGGATTAAAAGTAGCGGAAAGTGGCTATGGATAATAGAGGGAAAATGCGTGAGTTGACTTTAGGTTATGAGTGGGAAACCCTTCTCTTAAATAAATATGGCCTTCCTTCAAAGAGCAGTGAAATGAAAAATTTTATTGTAAAGGTCCGGAGCAAAAACCCCCATTCAAGATGTGGAACTGATTGGATACCCGGTCTCAAGCGAGCTTTATTTGAAATAAGGAGTGGAGTATTAAGAAATAAAAGGGAAATAAGAAAAAGAACGAAAAAACTAATAGAAACAACTCTTGAATTCTCCAAAGAGGAAGGTTTTCGTTTTCTACCAATCGGCTCCTTTCCTCCTTTTGGTGGAGCTATCGGATTGCACATCCATATAGGGTCATGGGAAAAAACAAAAGGCCTTCAAGAACTAGCAAATAGAGCCTTGCCTTATCTACCCTCTTTTGCAGCTCTTTCTGTCAATTCTCCCTTCTGGGGAATGGCTCCTTTTAGACCCCCTTTTGGTGTGAAGAGTTACCGGCTAAAACACCACGCACAGGAAATGTCGGTTCCATCTTATTCAAAGCCTGCACTCTCACATCTTTCCTGGGAAAGAGACATCACAGTGAAGTTTCTAAGTCATCCCACCATTGAAATTCGAATCTGTGATGCTCCCCTCTCCTGGTTATTCGTATGCGAAATTACCGCCTTTATTTCATCCTTTATTGTAGAATCAAAAAAATATTTAGAACCTATTCGGAAGGCTCGGTTTATAGAAGCAATTGATAATCGACTCCGCGCGATGAGAGACGGCCTTCAGGCAAAATTCCTCTGGAAAGGGAAAGAGAGGGAAGTTACTGATATACTTAAAGAGATGATAAAAATCGCCCAGCCAACTTTAAAAGAGTTGGGTTATGAAAATCTTCCTTTAATAGAGAAGATGATAAAAAAAAGGCAGACTCAGGCTGATTTTCTTTTTTATCTATTTCAAAATTATGGTGGGGATATATTTGACTTCACTCAATATCTTGCAGCCAGTTTGAACTATATTGATGATCCCTTTAATACATATCTTGCTTTTGCTCCCACTCTTGAAGTGAAAAATTTGATGGATATCGATGAATATCTCTTATCAATGATTGGCAAGAGAACCAGATACGGAAATCTTTATAGAGTCTTATACCAGCCTACTTCGGAATTTGAGCGCCGAATAGAAAACCTGAAGAAGAAAAAACTCATTTCCACACAGTTTGATGAAGAAAAGGGAGCTCTTTTCTCAAGGCTTTTTAAAACTGAAGATGAGAAAAAGAATTAGGATGATTTTCTCCTATTTAATTTTCCCTCTTGATTTTATTCAGATGTTTGTATAAAATAATAATACAATGGTCGTGATATTATCTCTTGTAGGTGGATATCTTTTCGGGTCAATTCCTTTTGCCATTATCATTTCAAGATTAAGGGGTGTAGATATCAGAAAAGCTGGAACAGGGAATCCTGGAGCAGCCAATGTGCTTAGAGAGGTAGGCAAAGTTTGGGGAATTATTGTCTTTCTTTTAGATATAGCTAAGGGAATAATCCCGATGTTAATAGCTGACAGGATGCTAAATATCCCGGCTTACCATTTACATCATCTCTTCTGGGTTGGTCTTGTTGGAGTCTCTGCAGTTGCAGGGCATTGCTGGTCAGTGTTCCTTGATTTTAAAGGAGGAAGGGGTCTTGCAACCACTGGAGGAGTGATTCTATATCTCTTCCCAAAATTTTTTCTCATCGGAACAGCAGCGTATTTCATCACTCAGAGAAGCCCTCGAAATCCTATAGTGGTTCTCCCAATCTTTATATTAGTCTTTGGAATTTTGATATGGATCTATCGGAACTCAATACCCTGGTTGATTCCTTTTCTCTTGATTTTCCTTACAGTTGGTCTTATCGCAAATAGGCAGGCTATAAAAGAACTTAAAGGAGGGACTCATTGAAACTAAAAGCAAGGAAGATTTATAGGATCGGTGCTGGAATCATATTCCCCTTAGTATACTTCTTCTCCCCAAATAGGGTTATCACTGAAATGCTTCTCTTCTATCTAATAGGAATGATGACAGTGATTGAGATAATGAGGCACCTCTCTCCTGATATCTGGAAGGTGATGGTGGATCATTCCCATGGGATCCTTAGAGAAAAAGAGGGCTTCATAACAGGAACTATGGCTTTGCTTCTTTCAAATGCAATTGTTATCGCCTTCTTTGACAAATGGGTGGCTATCATTAGTCTCCTCTTTATGCTTTTTGGTGATACGTCAGCTTCCATTATTGGTTCGAAATATGGACAGGTAAAAATGGGAGATAAAACCCTGGAAGGAAGCCTTTCCTTCTTTATAACAACTGTGATTCTCTCCCTTCTCTTCTATAAGTGGGTTCCAATACATCTCGCTATCCTTCTTATCGGGTCAGTTGTTGCAACCGTCATCGAGGCTTTGCCCCTGAGAATAAATGACAATCTCACAGTGGCAATTGGTTCGGCCATCGCCATGCAAATATTCATATTTTAAGAAATAGGTTCTATCTCGTAATAATCCTTTTATACCACAAAAACCATGGGGTGTCAATAATCCCAATCAAGTTTTTTGTAACGATTTGACCTATAATCAACATTGAGAGTGGCATTCTCCCATAGAAGGCAACAATTATGAATATGATAGAATCAAGAGTTAGATCCACTACATCTGAGGTTACACTCCTAAGAATAATCTTTGATTCAAATCTCTTTTTAAGGGTTGAAAATACATACGCATCCACATTTTGGCAAATAAGAAACGAAACCCAGGATGCAAAAGTTATCCGAAGACCCATTTGGAATATATCCTGCCAAGCTTCTTCATATTTGAAAAAAGGGGCTGGTGGTAGTTTTTTTACTAAAAGGATAAAAAGAACCAGAAGGACCTGGGTGATAAATGCAATCCCAATTGCAAGATGGGTTTTCTCCCTGCCATAGACCTCATTAATCATATCTATTGCCTGGGCAGTGAAGGGATACAGAAAAACGGCGGCAGGAGCGGTAAACTCTGCAAAACCAAGATTGAAGATGGCAATCCTTGTTGCAGTTATCTGAGAGGCAGCAAGGTAGATGATATAAAAGGAAAGGAGAACTGCAAAGCCAATTTTAATCTGATAACGAACGATATAACCGCTTATTGCGGTAGCGATAGTTAAACTTATTGCCCAGTATATCCAGATAAGGGGTATACTTATTTTCCTTCTTCCCTGTGTAAGGTTGTTTTTATTCCACCCCGAATGTTAACTTCTAAATCTACACGAAGATACCTGGGAGACAGCAAAGATTTGAAATCTTCGAAAATGATATTGAGAAGTGTCTCATGAGTGGTCTTAAGACTCCTGAATTTCTCTATATATAGTTTCACGCTCTTCAATTCCATTATTAGCTTAACGGGTTTATATTTAACCCTGAGGGTATAAAAGTCAGGATGAGAAGTAAATGGGCAAAGAGCAGTAAGTTCAGGGGTTTCGAATTCCACAGGATAATTTGCCTCTGGAAAGTTATTCGGAAGAACCTCCAGGGTTTTCTTAAGTTTTTTTAGTTCTTCAATATCTTCTGCCATTTTACCGAAGGAGAGGAAAGAGTATAACATCCCTGATTGAAGGTTGATCAAGGAGAATCATAACAATACGATCTATACCAAGGCCAAGCCCTCCTGTAGGGGGCATACCGTATGACATTGCAGAAAGAAAATCTTCATCAAGAGATTCTGTTTTCGCATCACCCTTCTTTCTAAGAGCCGCCTGGGAGAGAAAACGCTTTCTCTGTTCAATTGGGTCATTCAATTCAGAGTATGCATTACCTATCTCCATACCACCAAGGAATGGTTCAAATCGTTCTACAACATCTTCCTCATCTCTCTTATCCTTTGCAAGCGGAGAGATATCTTTTGGATAATCCATAATGAAAGTTGGTCTTTCAATTTTAGGTTCAACCACCCATTCGAAAATAGCTTCAAGAACTTTACCTTTAGTAAAAAGCCCTTCAATATTTATACCCAGTTTTAAAGCTTCTTTTTTTGTCGCTTCAAAAGAGAGAGTTTTAAAGTCTATCCCTGTCATCTCCCCAAGAGCCCCGAAGTATGAAAGTCTCTCCCAACCTTCTTCAAAGGAAATCACCTTCCCTTGATATTTTATCTCGGAAGAACCTACAAAGCGCTCCAGAAGGCGACCAAATAGCGATTCAACAATTTCCATCATATCCTTGTAATCTGCGTAAGCCTGGTATAGTTCAAGCATAGTAAATTCTGGATTGTGAAACCTGTCAAGACCTTCATTCCTGAAATCCCTTCCTATCTCATAGACCCTTTCCATTCCACCAATGATGAGCCTCTTTAGATAGAGTTCATCGGCGATCCTGAGATAGAGGTTCTTCTTTAAAGACTCTTGATAGGCTGTAAAGGGTTTTGCAAAACCTCCTCCATACTCTGGTTGAAGTATTGGAGTCTCAACCTCAAGAAAATTCCTCTTGTTCAGAAAATCCCTTATCTCTTGAATAATTAGAGATCGAGTCTTAAATACTCTGACACTTTCCTCATTCGCAATGAGGTCAAGGTATCGCTTTCTATGTCGTTCTTCGCTGTCAGAAAGTCCATGCCACTTCTCTGGCAGGGGATGCAGGGATTTTGATAGAATAGTAAGATCGCCAACCCAGATAGTAACCTCACCCATCCTTGTCTTCATCAATTTACCCTTTACTCCAAGGAAATCTCCTATATCGAGGAGCTCAATTAGATCATAATCTAATGGCAGGGTATCTGCATTGAGATATATCTGGATGGTTTCAGAGTAATCCTGTAAGTCCATAAAAGAGCTCTTCCCATGGATTCTGATTGCCCTGATTCTTCCACAAGCAGAAACCTCTTTCCCTTTAAGGGTTTCGAAATCTTCTTTTAACTTTCGGGCGAGATGTGTTCTAACAAATTTATAAGGATAGGGAGCTATCCCCTTTTCTTTTAACTTCTCTAACTTCTTCTTTCTAAATTCAACCTGATCAAGAGTTTCATCCATAGAAGGAATATAGTAAAACATTTAACAATGTCAACCTAATAAATAATGAACTTCTTCCATATATAACCTAGAAACCCTTGACAATTAAAAAATATTTATAACTTTTATAAATAAATTAAANTTAAGGAGGAAAGATGAAAGAAAAAAAATGTGATTATATGAAGCAAGCATTAGAAAAGCTGAGTGCTTCTCTCCAAACACTACAGAAAGAGGCTCCAGAGTATAATAAGGCTTTCTTTGAGTTTGTAGAACAGGCCGAAAAAGAAGGAGCTCTCTCTGTAAAAACGAAGGAACTTATCTCTATAGCGTTGGGCATAACTGCACATTGCACCCATTGCATTGCTTTTCATGTGAAGAATGCTATAGAGGCTGGAGCTTCAAGGCAGGAGATATTGGAGGCAGGTCTGGTTGCCGGACTTATGGGAGGAGGTCCAGCGGTTGCATATCTTCAATATGTTTTTGATGCTTGTGACCAGTTTGGTGCAAAATAAAAGGTTAATTTAAAAATACATTAATAAAAAGCTAAACTCTATAGAATTAAAAAAACTTTAAAAAAATATAGTTGACTTTTTAATAATTAATTTTATTTTAAATTTATGGATAGGGTTTCACTTGTTATCTTATGGTTTTTCATATTCGTAAGAGCTGTAATCTTCTTTGGTCTTGTTTATTTTATAGTTATTGAATTAAGAAAATATAGAAGGAGACACGGTAATAATGAAAAACGGGATTAATGAGATCATCGATATAGAAAAGAAGGCAAAGGAAATTCTCACAAGGGCAGAAGAAAAAGCAGAAAATATTCGAAAAGAAGCTGAAAAAGAGAAAGAGAAGATAATAAAAGAAGGCACCAGGAAGGCTAAAACCATCTGGGAGGAAAATCAAGAAAAGATAGAGAATAGAAGAAAGGTTTTAGAAAGAGAAGTGAATGAGAAAACAAAAGACCTCGAGAGTGAACTTTTGAATAGCTACGAAGAGATAAAAGATAAACTTATTCAAAAAATGATCTCTCAATTACAAAAGAGATAATGTATTATTCAATTTATCCAAAACTAAGGGCTATTTACTCATACTTGCCCGAGGAAGAGGAAATAGAGACCCTTCTTTCTTCCAGTGGAGTTTCCGATTTTAAAAATAGACTCAAAGAACTTAAAATTATCAAACGATTTCCACTCATTGATGAGGATATTGAAAAACATTTTAATAATTTACCCTTTACTCTCTCAAAGATTGTTAAAGATCGCCTGGACGGTTCCCCAAAGGAATTTTTTAACCACTATAAAAGAATCTATGAACTCAAGGACATAAAATCTGTTCTCCGCAGGGGAAAGGGCCATTACATTCTTTTCCTTGAAAAAGAAAACTATACGTTTTCAGAGATTGCGGATTTCCTTAAGATTGGATTCTGGGAGGAAGGATGGGTAAGGGGTTATTCCCGATATAAGGATACTAAAAAATTACTAGACTTAGAGATCTCCCTTGATCAATATTATTACGAGTCTCTTTTTAACTCATCGAGCAAACTACCCTTCTCAGATAGAAAAGAGACAAAGGATTTCATTATGAGATGGATTGATATTACAAATCGACTCTGGGGATATCGGCTAAAACATTACTATGGAATGAAAACCTTTGAGATAAGAAGATTTCTAATTCCTGAAGGGTCTTTCTATCAAAATGTTGAAGAAATCGAAGAGGTAAGCCCTGCAACGATAAAAAAAGTTCTTTTTGCACTCTGTTATAAGGATTTTAAGTTGAGAATTTATAAAATGAGAGCAATCCTTGCATTCTTCCTTCTCTTTGAGATTCAGTTAAAAAGGTTAATTTCAATCTATAATTCGAAATTGCTGGCTTTAAATCAGGAAAGAATTAAGCAGTTGATTGGGTTTGGTTAAGATGTGGGTTCCTGAATCAATGAGTCGCTATCTCCTTGCAACGTCAAAGGATGATCTAACTCAGGTTCTTGAATTCTTCGGAAAAGAGGGAAAGTTTCATCTGGAAGAATTCAAGAGAGAAGAGCTGGAAAAAGCAAGTTATGGAAAAACCTACCAAAATTTAAATAGAGAGAATGAAGAAATCCAGAGGATTATCCAATATTTTGGAATCAAGAGAAAAAAAGAACCTCTCATGAGAGCTGTAGATGCAACCGAGGTAGATAAGGAAGCAAAAAAATTCCTTACTAAGTTCCAGGATGAATTAGGAATGAAAAGAGATAGACTGAAAGCCTTAAAGGAAAAAGAGACAGAACTTAACCTGCTTTCCGAAATCTTAGCCCTCCTTCCGGATGAAAAGATTCCCATCCAGGAACTTATAAATGGTAGATTCTTCAAGATGAAAGGCGGAACGATTCCTTTATCAGAAAAGGAAATTCTAAAGAGCGTAATTCAGGGAACAGATGTTGCTGTGTGGACGAGACCTCCCTTGATAGATAAAATCCCCATTGTAGCAATCTATCCAATCTCTGAGGAAGAAACAGCAAAAAAGATCTTAGACCAGGCTCGATTTTCTGAGAGCATGGAATTTAATAAACTAAAGGGAAAGGTTTCAGAAGTAAAAGACTCTATTGAGATTGGATTCTGGGAGATAAAGGAAGAAAGAGCGAATATCCAGAATTCAATCAAAAAGATGGGAGAAAATGTAAAAGAGAAAATTTTGGCCTTTTCCAGAGATACGAAAATAGCTCTCACGGAACTTGGCTGGATAGGCAAGATGTCAAGAACAGAAAATGTATTTTTCATCAATACATATCTCCCATCAGAGGTTACTCCAAAAATAAAGAAAGACAGCAAGGACCTCGATTTATATATCTTAAGCAGAGAAAAGATCCAGAGAAATAGTAAAGAGGCAAAAAATGCCCCTACAAAATTGAACAATCCAGGTTTTTTTAGACCCTTTGAATCCCTTGTTAAAACCTATAGTATTCCATCATATCAAGGAATTGACCCGACGATACTTACCAGCATTACCTTTCTTTTAATGTTCGGAGCTATGTTTGGAGATCTGGGGCATGGAATCGTTCTACTCCTTTGTGGAATAGGTCTATATTTTCTCCCCATCCTCAAGAAATACGCTCTCTTACCAATTGCCCTGGGCATTTCTTCTTGCATTTTTGGAATCCTCTTTGGAGAATTCTTTGGAACTCATCCTTTTGAACCTTTATGGTTTTCTCCATTTGAAAATACCGAAAGAACAATGATGCTCGGAGTCTACCTCGGTATGGGAATGATAGCTTCGGGTTTTATTATAAAGATCATTGAAGGGAAGATAAGAGGAGATAGGGAAGAGATTTTTTTATCAGGAGAGAGCTTGCCTGGTCTTATATTCTATATCTCCCTGGTCTTTCTTGCTTTCGGTGTTGTGAAGAACATTCCAAAAAGATTAATCATTATTGAAGGTTCAATTACTGGCGTCTCAATCCTTGTTATTGCCCTTGGAAAACCTATAATGGAAGCAATAAAAGAGGGTTTAAACACAAATGATCTTCTTCTCTCCTTATCTAATGTAGCCCATCTCTCCCTTGCGATGATTGCCAACACCCTTTCCTTTATTCGAGTTTCTGCATTTAATATAGGTCATGCTGCTCTCACTCTCTCGATAATACAAATTGGAAATCTCCTGGGAGAAATGATCGGGGGAGGAGAATACTTAACCCTTTTTCTTGGTAACCTTATCATTATAGTCCTTGAGGGAATGATTGTATTCATTCAGGCTCTCCGTCTTGAATATTATGAGTTCTATTCAAGGTTCTTTGAAAAAGGCAAAAGAGAATATAAACCAATAAAAATATCATAGGAGGTATTTATGAAAAGGTTCAGGTCAATCATTCAGTATTTAAAAACTCTAAATGTTGGATTTTTGGCGGCGGCTTCCATCACAATGATCATAGGAATAATTATTCTCTCAACCCCAGTGGCTCTCTTTGCTCAGGAAGCAGGTGCAGTAGTTGGTGAGAAGGCAACCGGTTGGGCATTCCTTGCAGCTGGTCTTTCTATCTGTGTTTCTGTGATAGGAGCCGGAATTGCTCTATCCAGGATCGGTGCTGCTGCAATGGCTGCCCTTGCTGAAAAACCTGAGATTATGGGTAGTGCCATTGTTTTTGCAGGCCTTGCTGAAGGTCTTTCGATCTGGGGTCTCATTGTAGCAGTGCTTATATTAGGGAAGGTATGAAGATAAAGGTCATCGGCGATGAATTGACCTGCCTTGGCTTTAACCTTGGGGGTGTTTCAACTTTCCTGCCAGAGAATAGGGAAAGCCTTGTAGAAGAATTTGAAAAGTCCCTTGAGGACAATGAACTTGGTCTTCTTCTCATAACAGAAGAAAAAGCCAATCTAATAAGAGAGAAGGTGAAAGACAGAAGACGGAAGGTGAAAAGCCTCTTGTTGTAGAGATACCTTCAAGGGCTGGATGGAAGGAAAGAGGCAAAGCTTTGAAATTAATCAGCAGTGTTTTATCAATAAAGTTATGAAGAAAGATATAGGAGAATTGAAAGAAAGGATACTCAAGAAGGCTGAAGCTGAAGTGAAGCAAATGGTCACCCATGCAAAAAAGGCAAGGGAGCGCATATTAGAAAAAGCAAAAGAAGAATCAGAAGAGATCCAGGAAAATGCAAGGAAGAAAGCTTTAGAAATTTTCCAGTTAGAAGAAAGGAAAATTGAAGCTGAAAGGACAATCCAGAAAAGGAGGAAAGAACTTAAAATCCGTGGAAAGATATTCGACTTCATGATCAGAGATCTTGAGGATAGAATTTATGAAATGCTAAAGAAAGGTGAATTAAATAGTTGGATTAGAGAAGAAATTAAAGAGATTATATTGCTTGAGGGTGAGAAAATGACTCTTGTTACGAAAGATAAAGATAAAAAACTCTTTAAGAAACTGATAAAAGGCATTAAGGGAATCCAGATAAAAACTACTGAGATGGAACCCGGCTTCCTGCTCAGGGGAGAAAAGAGTGAATATGACTTCCGTTTTCATCTCATTGCAAAAAATCTTCTGAATGAGAATAGAAAAATGGCGTTTTCAATGATAAGGTTGGACAATGGGTGAAGGAATACTTTATAGAGTTTCTGGACCAATTATTTCTACAAAGAAGACTTCTGGCATCGTTATGAATGAAGAGGTGAGAATTGGAGAAGAAGGCCTAATTGGAGAGGTTATCGGAATAAATGCGGAAGAAGCCACAATCCAGGTATATGAAGATACTACAGGAATCCGACCAGGAATAAAAGTCTATGGAACCAATAAACCTCTTTCTGTAGAACTGGGTCCGGGTCTTTTATCCCAGACATTTGACGGTATTCAGCGCCCTCTTACCGTTATAAAGAAAGAGCAAGGGATCTTTGTAAAGAGAGGTGCAAAACCGCCTCCTTTATCCAGAGAGAAGGAGTGGAAAGTTGACATTCAGATAAAGGAAGGTGATATAATTGGTCCGAATTCCATAATAGGAGAGGTAAAAGAGACAACTCTTGTGAAACACAGAATCCTTGTTCCACCAGATGCAATGGGAAAAGTGGTTGAAATAATTGAATCTTCCACTTATAAAGTGAATGATACTATTTGCATCCTCCAGGATGAAGAAGGAGAAAAAAGGGAACTTAAACTATTTCACTCCTGGCCGGTTCGGAAAAAAAGACCCTTCATAAAAAGACTTCCTCCAGAGGAAATTCTCTTTACGGGTCAGAGGGTGATTGATTCAATTTTTCCCATTGCAAAGGGAGGGGTTGCGGCAATCCCAGGAGGGTTTGGAACAGGAAAGACAGTGACCCAGCATTCCCTTGCAAAGTGGGCTGATGCGGATATAATTATATACATCGGGTGTGGAGAAAGGGGTAATGAGATGGCAGAGGTCTTAGAAGAATTCCCAAAACTCAAAGATCCAAGGTCTGGTAAGAGCATTATGGAAAGGACAATCCTTATTGCCAATACATCCAATATGCCTGTTACTGCAAGGGAATCGAGCATTTACACGGGGATTACCATAGGTGAGTATTTCCGGGATATGGGTTATGATGTTGCAATTATGGCTGATTCTACCTCAAGATGGGCAGAGGCTCTCAGGGAAATCTCGGGCAGAATGGAAGAAATGCCAGCGGAAAGAGGTTTCCCCGCCTATCTTGGTTCAAGATTGGCAGAGTTCTATGAGCGGGGAGGTAGGATGGAAGTGGCTGAAGGCAGGGTAGGTTCTGTTTCCATAATCGGGGCTGTTTCACCTCCAGGGGGAGATTTCTCAGAGCCGGTTACAACCCATACGAAGCATTTCATTCGCGCCCTCTGGGCTCTGGATACAGAACTGGCATATTCCAGGCATTATCCCGCCATTTCCTGGACTGAATCATATTCTGAATATTTTGAGGAAATTATTGGATGGTGGGAGAGGGAGGGAATAGATATGGAAAATCTAAGAAATAGAGTAATGGGAATACTTATGGAAGAATCCCATCTTCAGCAAATTGCTCAACTTGTGGGGGAAAGAGCTCTGCCAGAGGGGGAAAGATTAACCCTTAAAGTTGCTGAGCTGATCAAGGAGGGATTTCTGCAACAAAATGCTCTATCAAAGGTTGATGCTTACTGTAGCCCGAAAAAGCAGTTCAGAATGCTTAAGGTAATTCTTGATTTTGGAGAAACTGCAAGAGATTTGTTAAACGAAGGGATCCCTCTATTCAAAATCATTGAACTGCCCATTTTTTCTGAAATCAAAAGGATGGGAGAGGATATTAGAAACGATGAAATCGATAAATTTGACAAACTAGAAGATAAACTGAATAAAGAATTCGAAGAATTGAGGAAAGAATATGGATAATATCTATCAGAAGAAATTGATAGGCGCTCAGGAAATTACAGGACCCCTTCTCATTGTGGAAGGTATCCAGAATGTCGGGTTCGGGGAAATGATCGAAATCGAGCAGGAAGGAATGAAAAGGCTTGGAAGAGTTCTTGAAGTCTCGGGGGACCGGGCTGTCTGTCAGGTCTTTGAAGGAACATCCGGGATAGATCGAGAAAAAGTGAGAATTAGGTTCACAGGAACTCCTATGAAGCTTCCTGTCTCTCTTGAAATGGTTGGGAGAGTCTTTGATGGTGTTGGGAGACCGATTGACGGTGGGGGCGAGGTTATGGCTGAATTTGAGCGGGATATAAATGGAGCGCCCTTGAATCCAGATGCAAGAGCATACCCCCACGAAAACATTATTACAGGAATATCAGCAATAGATGGAATCACAACTCTCATAAGGGGACAAAAACTCCCGATATTTTCCGGTTCTGGCTTGCCTCATAATGAGATAGCCGCCCAGATTGTCAATCAGGCAAAAATTGCAACTAAGGAGAATTTCAATATCATATTCGCAAGTCTGGGGATAAAAGCAGATACCGCTTCTTTCTTCCAGAGGAAATTCGAAGAAGGAGGAGCGATTGATCGTCTCATCACCTTTCAAAATCTTGCTGATTCCCCCACAATAGAGAGATTGATAACACCAAGGTGTGCTTTAACCGCTGCAGAATATCTTGCCTTTGATAAGGGAAGACATGTCCTTGTAATTCTAACAGATCTAACGAATTACTGTGAAGCCCTCAGAGAAGTTTCAACAGCAAGGGGAGAAGTCCCTTCAAGAAAGGGATACCCGGGCTATCTCTACAGTGACCTTGCAACCTTGTATGAGAGAACAGGAAGGGCAGAGGGAAAGAAAGGTTCTATAACCCAACTCCCTATTCTGACAATGCCAAACGATGATATCACACATCCAATACCAGACCTTACTGGATATATCACTGAGGGGCAGGTTGTTCTCTCAAGGGAGCTGCACCAGAAGGGTATTTATCCCCCAATTGATATCCTATCCTCTCTTTCTCGTTTGATGAAAGACGGCATAGGAGAAGGACAAACAAGGAAGGACCATCCAAATCTCTACAGTCAGTTATACGCTTCTTATTCAAGAGTCCAGAGAATCCGTTCCCTTGCTTCAATAATTGGAGAGGATGAATTATCTGAAACTGACAGAAGATATCTAAAATTCGGTGAAGACTTTGAAGTCAAATTCTTAAAACAAGATTCAAGAGAGGCAAGGAGAATTGAAGAAACCTTAGATATTGGCTGGGAAGTTTTAAGAGACATTCCTGAATCAGAGTTGACCAGGGTTTCCAAGAATGAGATCCAGGAATTCTGGAGAAAATAATGCCTACAGCACCAACTCAGAGCAACTTTCTCAAACTAAAAAAGCAGTTGGAGGTAGCAGAAGAGGGTTATAGCCTTCTTGACCAGAAGAGAGAGGTTATGATAATGGAACTGATGGACAATATTCGCGGTTATAAGAATATTGAAGAAGAGTTGACCCTGAAGTTAAAAGAATCTTATAGATTGCTGGAGGATGCATTTATCTCTACCGGCAGGGAAACTCTTCAAGACTTTTCCAGAGAGAAAGAGGTCTCCATTGATCTAAGGATGAGGTCTGTTATGGGAATTCCTGTTCCAGAACTCCTCATTGAGATTCCCGAATTAAGACCAGAGGTCTCACTCCTCTCCACCGATGAAAACTTTGACAAGGCAATTATTAAGTTCAGAGAGGTAATAGAAATTGTTGCAAAATGGGCTGCAAAGGAGGTTCTCCTATGGAGATTGGGAGCCGAAATTAACAAGACTCAAAAGAGGGTAAATGCCCTTGAAAATATTTTTATTCCCCGATATAAGGGAGAAATAAAAAGGATTGAAGAAGTTCTGGAAGAAGATGAGAGGGAAGAATTCTTTAGAAGAAAGAGATTAAAAGGAAGGGGGCAATAATAATGGAAAGAATTCTTTTATATATAGTTTCCGGAGAGCTGAGAACCTCCTGGAATAGGGCTATCGAACTCAGCAAAGCACTTTCTGCTACCTTATATGCTCTGTATATAGTAGACAAAGAAATTGTGAGAAAAATAGCAAGGCTAAAGGGAGACGGTGAAATAGACACGGCTGTAAAAATTGAAGAGGAGGGGTGGAAGTATCTCTACTATCTTGAAGAGATGGCAGTAGATTCCGGGGTAAAGACGGCTCTTTTTCTTGAAGAGGGAAATACCATTGATATCTTGAGATCATTCGT
The DNA here is from genome assembly GCA_002215665.1 of candidate division TA06 bacterium JGI_Cruoil_03_38_101. Taxonomy (GTDB): domain Bacteria; phylum Hydrothermota; class UBA3072; order UBA3072; family UBA3072; genus UBA3072. Next base: position 18,443 of record NGFL01000015.1, read on the forward strand.
TCGGGAAAAAAACATCGATCTTCTCATTGTTGGTCACTCAAGGGAGCAAGGAATAGGGGGTAGGAAGGGTGAAAGAATAATCGAACAATTAGTTGAATATATACCCTGTCCGGTTCTCATTGAAAAAGAGGGAGGCTTTTAATGATTGAAGAATTCTTGGATGAGGATTTAATTCTTATTCTGGATAATGTTGAAGATAAGTTTACTTTGATAGAGAAGATGATTGATAAAGCATTGAGTAAAGGAATTATAATGACAAGGGAACCAATCCTGCACAAGATCAGAGAGAGAGAAGAATTGGAGAGCACGGGTGTGGTAGAGGGAATAGCCTTACCCCATGCAAGGACAGAAGCGGTAAAGGATCTTCTCCTTATGATAAGTGCAGTAAAAGAAGGAGTGGATTTTCAATCCCTTGATGAGAAACCTGTTCATATCGTTTTTCTTATTGTAGCTCCTGAGGAAGCTAAGAAAAAGTATATCCAGGTTCTCGCCAGAATATCAAGGATGTGCAGGGAGGAAGAATTCAGAACTGCTATAATGGAAGCTTCATCGCCCGAGGAAATCCTTAAGATAGTTAAAGAATTTGACCAATAAGGGGTTTACCCGTTATGAAATATTACGCAGACCTTCATATCCATTCAAAATACTCAAGGGCTACAAGTAAATCAATGGATTTACCTTCCATTGCAGAATCGGCAAAATACAAGGGAATTAATCTTCTCGGAACCGGAGACTTTACCAATCCTGGTTGGCTTTATGAGCTCGAGAAGAATCTAAAACCTACAGAAAGAGAAGGTATATATCGATATAATAACACAGATTTTATTCCCACTGCAGAGGTGAATAATATATATAACAACATGGGTGAAACAAAAAAGGTCCATTCACTTTTAATACTACCGAATTTCAAACTGGTGAGGAAATTTAATAAAGAAATTAGAAAGTTTGGAAACTTAGAATCTGATGGAAGACCCACACTTTCTCTAACTCTGAAAGAACTTGCGGAGATTCTCTTTTCCGTAGATCCTGATGCTATACTGATACCTGCACATCTCTGGACTCCCTGGTTTGGGCTATTTGGTTCAAAATCCGGGTTTGATTCTATTGAAGAAGCTTTTGGTAAATACAGTAAAAAGATCTATGCTATAGAAACAGGCCTATCATCCGATCCTCCAATGAACTGGTTACTATCCTCTCTTGATAATATAACGCTTGTTTCCAACTCGGATGCTCACTCCCCGATCAATATAGGAAGAGAAGCAAATTGTTTTTCAAAAAAAATTGATTATCCAGAATTATTAGAGATATTAAAAAAACAGGATTCAGAGAAGCTTCTATACACGGTTGAATTTTTCCCTGAAGAAGGGAAATATCATTACGATGGACATAGAAAGTGTGGTATAACTTTTCACCCTGAAAAATCAGAGGAGAATAACAACATCTGCCCTAAGTGTGGTTTCCCCTTGACCCTTGGTGTCCTACACAGAGTTTATTCCCTTGCAGATAGAAAGGAACCAAAAAAAGCTGGTAGAATCAGTTATAAACATCTTATCCCTCTACGGGAGATAATAGCAAATTCTATTGGTTTGGGAAAGAAAACCAAAACGGTCGAGGAGGTTTATCAAAAACTTACTTTATACTTTGGGAATGAATACAAAATATTACTTGATATACCCAAAGGAGACTTAATAAGATCAACTGATGAAAAAACCTCGCTATCGATTCTGAAAGTCAGGGAAGGGAAAGTTCAAATCCAACCAGGCTATGATGGCGTTTATGGTGTGGTAAGCATTCCTGATGAAAAAAACGAGAAAAAAAGAGAACAAAAAACTCTTTTCTGATGAAGAAGATATATGCACCCTGGCGATCTGAATATATAAAGAATCCCAGTGGTGAAGGTTGCATATTCTGTAAGGCTGCAGAATCCAAGGATGATAGAAAGTGGTTCGTTCTTTCACGGGGGGAACACTCCTTTGCAATGATGAATAGATACCCGTATACCAATGGCCATATAATGATTGCTCCTTATAAGCATACTGGAAATCTCCAGGAATTGAGGCTGTTCGAACTAAATGAACTTATGGAACTCCTACAAAGATGGCAGGCAGTTATAAGCAAGGCTATAAATCCTGATGGTTTCAATATTGGAATGAATATCGGGAGGACCGCAGGTGCAGGCTTTGAGGATCACCTTCATTTCCATTTAGTTCCAAGGTGGAGGGGTGATACAAATTTCATGCCTGTAGTTGCAGAGACAAAGGTTATCCCTGTCTCTCTTTTGGAAGGATATGCTTTACTGAAAAGCACCTATGAACAAGAATTCAAAGATTGAATGGATCTCCTTTCCAGCGAAGGAGCACCCCAGAAGGACAATCCTTGCCACATTGTTCATAGTTGGTCTTTCAATTACCCTTTATCTCCTCTACGGTCTCCTATATGGGCTACTTAGTATTCTCTTTCTCGGTGGTTCACTATTTCCTTATTATACTAAAACGAGATACAAACTTGATAAAGATGGGATCAAGATAAAAAAAAACTTCTACACTATTGAGAAAAAATGGAGCAGTTTTCGTTCCTACTATCCTGATAAAAATGGCGTGCTCCTGAGCCCATTTACTGTGCCTTCAAGGCTTGAAAACTTTCGTGGAATTTTTATTCCTTTTAGTGACAACAAAAAAGAAGTCTTTTCTTTTATAAAATCTATTTTAGGAAAAAAGAATTAAAATCGAAATTAAGGTTCTAAAACCCTTGAATCTCCTTCAGCTTTTTCTCGAGTATCTTATCAGGAACCTCTTGATATTTCGCAAATTGCATATGATGTACCCCTCTTCCACTCGTTAAGGAACGAAGGGTTGTAGCATATCCAAATAGGTTGGATAGTGGCACAAAACTTTCAATAGCTTCAACATCTACTCTGTGTTCAACTTTTTTTATCTCACCCCTTTTGGAATTCAGATCATCTAAAACTGTTCCAAAATAATCTTTTGGTATAGTTATTTCAACTCTCATAATGGGTTCTAAAAGAACTGGTTTTGCTTTTTTATATGCTTCCTTAAAAGCCTTTGATGCTGCTATTTTATAAGCAATATCCGAAGAATCTACCTCATGGTAGGAACCTCCTTTAAGTATCACCCTTCCGCCAGTAACCTCAAAACCTCCGAGACCTCCTGAATATCTTGCTTCCTGGATGCCTTCCTTTATTGCATTTATATACTCAGATGGAATATCATTTGGCGAGGCCTGATTTACAAATTTATACTCCTCACTTGGCTCCAGGGTAAGTATTACATGCCCGTACATTCCTTTTCCACCGCTCTGTTTAATAAATTTTCCTTCTGCGCTGGCTTTCTGCTTAATCGTTTCCTTATAGGAGACTCTAGGTGTGCTAATTCTTGCATTCACAGAAAATTCTCTCCTGATCCTTTCCATAATCACTTCGAGATGGAGTTCTCCCATACCGTATATTAAGGTTTCGCCTGTATCGGGATTCTTTCTTACTTTAAAGGTTGGGTCCTCTTCGTTCATTTTACGCAATGCAGAAACAAGTTTTTCCTGATCTGTAACGGTCCGCGGTGAAACACTTGTAAAAATGACAGGTTCTGGAATCCGAGGAGGCTCAAGGAGAATAGGATTTTCTATATCGGTTAGAGTATGACCCGTTGTAACTTCTTCAAAACCCCTAAAAGCAACAATCTCTCCTGCCTCCACTGATTCAACCTCTTCCATCTTATTGGCATGCATAAGTATAATTTTGTGGATTCTTTCCAATTTATTAGTGTTTACATTCAAGACCCTATCTCCACGATTAATTTTACCCGAGTAAATACGAACAAAAGCTAATTTGCCATGCGGATCGGTTATTATTTTAAAGACGAGGCCACTGAAAGGACCATTGGGCCTATTTTCTCTCTTCTCTTCTTCCCCGGTAATTGGATTTTTTCCAGTGGGAGGAGGAACATCCAGAGGAGAAGGCAGGTAATCCACTATACCATCCATAACCTTTTGAACCCCAAGATTCTTAAGGGCTGAACCACCCATAACAGGAAAAATGTTTGCTTTAATAGTTACTCTACGAATTGCTTCTCTTAAGAGTTCTGGCGATATTTCCTCCTCATCTAAGTACCTCTCCATTATCTCATCATCATACAAACTAACCCTATCTATAAGTTCTTCTCTCAACCCGAATGCTAGATCAAAGTATCTCTCTGGTATGGATATTTGCTCATACTCAACTCCTTTCTCGTCTTTCCATATCCACCCATTCATTTCCACAAGATCAATCATACCTTTTAACTGATCGCCTTTAAAGAGAGGAAAACTAATAACCAGTGGAGTTGCCTTAAGCCTATCTTCCATCATCTCCACCGTCCGAAAGAAATCTGCGCCCTGCCTATCCAGTTTATTTACAAATGTGATCCTGGGTAAATTGTACCTATCAGCCTGTCTCCATACGGTCTCTGATTGTGCTTCAACCCCTTCTACGCCGCTGAATACCACAACTCCCCCATCCAGAACCCTTAAGGTCCTTTCAACCTCCACTGTAAAATCGACATGTCCAGGAGTATCAATTATATTCAACTTCTTGCCCTTCCAGAAAACTGTGGTAGCTGCTGAGGTAATGGTAATACCTCTTTCTTTTTCCTGATCCATATAATCCATCACCGTGGAACCTTCATCTACCTCTCCCATCCTGTGAACTCTTCCACTATAGTAAAGAATTCGCTCCGTAAGGGTTGTCTTCCCGGCATCGATATGAGCCATTATGCCAATATTTCGAATATCAGGGATATCTACTCTTTTTCTTAGATTAAAAAATGGTTCCATCTGAATGCCAGACGAAAAGAAATTCTCTTTAAAACACCTACCAACCAAAATGAGCAAAGGCCTTATTGGCTTCCGCCATCCTGTGGGTATCTTCTTTCTTCTTATATGCCTGACCTTCTTTTCTCGAAGCTGCTATTAGTTCATTACAGAGGCGTTCTCTCGTTGTATATTCACCTCTATTCTTAACGGCTTGAATTATCCATTTAATGGCAAGAGAGACCTTTCTACCAGACCGTACCTCCACCGGAACCTGATAAGTTGCACCTCCAACCCTTCTCGGACGTACCTCAACCATGGGTTTCACATTATTTATTGCTTTATTAAAGATATCTATACCCTCTTTTCCAGACCTTTCAGTTATATCATCTAAAGCTTGATAGAAGATCTTCTCTGCCACACTTTTCTTGCCTTCCTTCATAAGGTTGTTTATAAATTCAGAAACAAGTTCGGAGTGGTATTTATAATCCGGGGAAATTTCCCTTTTAGGAGCTCTTCTTCTCCTCGCCATTAATCCTCCTTTGGCTTCTTTGTCCCGTAACGCGATCGACTCTGCCTGCGATCCTCCACTCCTGCTGAGTCGTAGACTCCTCTCACTATATGGTACCGAACTCCGGGGAGATCCTTGACTCTTCCTCCCCTTACGAGGACTATCGAGTGTTCCTGCAAACTATGACCTTCACCAGGTATATAAGCAGTAACGACTTTCCCATTTGAGAGACGCACTCTTGCCACTTTCCTCAAAGCTGAATTTGGTTTTTTTGGTGTTGTCGTATACACCCTGAGACAAACACCTCGTTTTTGTGGGCTTCCTTCAAGAGCAGGTGATTTTGTCTTCTTTTTACCCTTCTTCCTGCCTTTCCTTACCAACTGATTAATTGTAGGCATAAAAACCTCCTAAGCTCTTTTTGCCTCTTCTGTTTCTTCTTTTCTATATTTCAACTGGATTTTTTCAAATTCCCTGAACCCCGTGCCAGCTGGAATCTTTCCTCCTATTATAACATTTTCCTTTAGACCTCTAAGGTGGTCTACTTTTCCCTCCACTGCAGCATTTAATAGGACCCTGGTTGTATGCTGGAAGGATGCTGCTGCTATTACAGAATCAACAGAGAGAGCTGATCGTGTAATACCGAGAAGCAGAGGATTGAAGGTTGCAGGTTGTCCGCCTTCTTGGGTAACCTCTTTATTCACTTTTTTAATTCTTCCCATGTCAACCACCTGACCCTCGAGAAATTGTGTATCACCACCATCGGCTATCTTCACCTTTTTAAACATCTGGCGAACAATAATACCTATATGCTTATCATCAATCTTGACACCCTGCATTCTGTAAACCTCTTGAATCTCATTCAAAAGATATTGTTGTGCTGTTATAACTCCCTTTACGCGAAGAATATCCTGGGGGTCAATAAATCCTTCACAGAGTCTATCACCCGCTTTAACCTTATGTCCTTCATGAACCATCAAATACTTCTCGTATGGAATCTTATATTTTCTTCTCTCCTTGTTAGATTCCACATAAATTTTCCTTTTACCACGGGAGACCTCTCCAAAATGGACAATTCCATCTATCTCAGAAATTATAGCTTTTTCCTTTGGAGTCCGTGCCTCTACTAAAGCCTCCACTCTTGGTAGTCCTCCAGTAATATCTTGAGTCCTTGCAATATCTCGTGGTTTCTTAGCCAATAGATCCCCTACTCCCACTTTGGCCCCATCCTCAACGAAGAGATAAGAACCACTGGGAATTGGATAGGCTCCAACTTTTTTATTATTAGATTTGATTTCAATCGTAGGCAAGTATTTACTCCTTCCTCCATATACAACCATTTGCTGCTTCTTACCTGATTCATCCACCATTTCTTTGAGCGTTATACCTCCCTGGATATCAACAAATTTCACGGACCCCTTCTGCTCTGCTATTATTAGATTAGAATAGGGTTCATACTCAAAAAGGGTATCTCCTTCTTTAACCTTCCTACCATCTTGAACCTCAAGTGTTGAACCATAAGGAACTTTATATTTTAATCTTCCATCGCTGTAAATTAAATGAATAGCGGTATTTCTCGAGAGAACCACAGGAGGCTTCCCCTCTCTCTTTTCAAAAATAAGACCTTCCGAGAACTGAATCTTCCCACCTTTTGGTGCCTTCTGAGATGACTCTTCTGCTACACCGGAAGCAATTCCCCCCACATGGAATGTTCGAAGCGTCAACTGGGTCCCTGGTTCACCAATTGATTGAGCAGCGACTATTCCTACTGCCGTCCCTTTCTGGACCAATCCTCCTGTAGAGAGGTCTTCACCATAACACTTCTGGCATATACCACTCTCCGATTCACAGGTGATAACTGAACGAATCTTAACGGTTTCAACGCCTGCTTCCTCTATCTCTTTACTAACCTCCTCCGTAAGCCATTCTCCTGCTGGAATCATAATTTCACCTGTTAATGGGTGAATTACATCATCTGCCGTATAAGCACCTTCTATCCTATCGCTTAATGGTTCTACAACTTTGCCACCTTCTACAAGAGCCGATACATCAACACCCATCACTGTTCCACAATCCTCTTCAGTGATAACAACCCCCTGAGCCACATCTATCAATCTTCTTGTCAGATAACCCGCTTCAGCTGTCTTTAGTGCTGTATCAGTTAAACCTTTCCGAGATCCATGAGAAGAAATGAAGTATTCCATCTCATTTAATCCTTCTTTGAAAGAATGAAGGACAGGTGTTTCTATAATCGCCTGGTGTGAAAGTTTTTTCTGGGGCTTAGCCATAAGACCTCGAAAACCAGAAAGCTGTCTAATCTGGTCCATATTCCCTCTTGCCCCAGAAGTTGACATCAGATGGATTGGATTGAAACCTTCTTTGTCTTTATACAAAGCTTCTTCCAAGTATTTTTCAGTCTCTTCTGTTGCCTTCGTCCATGCGTCAATAACCATATTGTACCTCTCGCCCTCGGTAATGACACCCTTTACTTTATGTTGTTCTTCAGCTTGCCTTACTTTCCGATGTGCATTTTCAATGATTTCTTCTCTCTCCTTTGGAATAATCATATCATCCACCCCGAAAGTTAGACCCGAACGAGTTGCGTATTCAAATCCCAGAGTCTTGATCTCATCGAGGAGCTCAGCGGTTTTATCCATCCCAAATTTTTTATAACACTTAAGGATTATTTCCTGCAGCCCTTTACTATCCAGAGCTTCGTTTACCCATCTCAGGGGTTCAGGGACAATTTCATTAAAGATTACTCTACCAACAGTCGTCTCAATCCATTCTCCTTTGTATTCAAATCTTATCCAGTCATGGAGACCCAAAATTCCCTCTTCATAAGCGAAGATGGCCTCATTCATATTCCCATAGAAGTGTTTGATTTTTTTCTCCTCAAAGGGCTCTTTTGTAAGATAATAAATGCCAATCACAATATCCTGGGTTGGAACCATTAAAGGTTTGCCATTAGCAGGGGAAAGGATGTTTCGGGAAGACAACATAAGAAAATAACTTTCCAGTTGTGCAGAAGGAGAAAGAGGAACATGGACAGCCATCTGGTCACCATCAAAATCAGCATTGAATGGAGGACAGACCATTGGATGAATCCTAATTGCATTTCCTTCTACAAGTTTGGGTAAGAACGCCTGGATTGAAACCCTATGCAAGGTGGGCGCTCTGTTTAACAAAATTGGATAGCCACGAACAACTTCTTCTAATAGATCCCAGGTTTTCGGATCGTCTGTTTCCAGTATCCTTTTCGCCTGTCTAATTGAATCTACCGCACCTTTTTCCTCCAGCTTCTTTATTATGAAGGGCTTAAATAATTCCCTGGCCATCTCTTTGGGTAAGCCACATTCGTATAATTTTAGAGTGGGATCTATGGTTATAACGGATCTCCCGGAATAATCCACTCTCTTTCCTAAAAGATTTCTTCTGAATCTGCCTCTTTTCCCCTTTAGGGAATCAGTAATAGACTTAAGGGGTCTATTCCCTCTCCCTTTGATAGGACGATTTATTTGCGAATTATCCAGAAGGGCATCTACGGATTCCTGAAGCATTCTTTTTTCATTTCTTAGTATTATTGGAGGAGCGTCAATATCAATCAGATTCTTAAGTCTATTATTTCTTGTGATCACTCTCCTGTAAAGGTCATTGACGTCAGAGGTAGCAAATACACCCCCTTCAAGTGGGACAAGGGGCCTTACATCAGGGGGAATAACAGGAAGGACCCTTAAAATCATCCATTCTGGTTTATTCCCTGACTTCAGAAAAGATTCTACCACAAAAAGTTTCTTTGATAATCTCTTCTTTTTGTGTTTAGAACCCTTATTCTTTATTTGTGCCCTTAGTATCTTAGAGGTTGCATCAAGATCTATCTCCTTTAGTAGATCATAGATTCCCTCAGCCCCCATTTTTGCCGTGAAACCACCATGATATTCCTCCTGGAATTTCTGGTATTCATCACTTGTGAGTATTTGGCCCGTCTTAAGTGGATATTCATTAGGCTCAGTTACTATACAGGATTCATAATACAAAACTCTCTGAAGTTGAGGTTTTGTTAAATCGAGCAGAGTCCCAACTATAGAGGGATTAACTTTATAGAACCAGATATGAGCTACAGGGACCGCTAACTCAACGTGTCCCATCCTCTCCCTTCGCACACTGGACTTTGTCACTTCGACCTTACAGCGTTCACATATGTGCCCCTTATATTTAGGACCCTTGTATTTTCCACAGTTACACTCATAATCTTTCACTGGTCCAAAAATTCTTTCACAGAATAGACCTCCCATCTCAGGTTTCTGGGTTCTGTAGTTGATGGTTTCTGCTTTCTTAACTTCTCCATGGGACCAGGAGAGGATCTTTTCGGGATACGCCAGAGAGAATCTTATTAGACCAAAATCTCTGGGTAAATTTTCCCTAAATTCCCATGCATTAAATTTCATATTTTTCCTCCTCATCTTCTTTAAGGAGTTCAACATTCAACCCCAAACCTTGCAATTCCTTGACGAGAACATCAAAAGAGGTTGGCAACCCAGGTTCCGGGAGCATTTCTCCTTTAACGATTGCTTCGTACGCCTTATTTCTACCCTCTACATCATCTGATTTAATAGTAAGCATCTCCTGGAGGGTGAGGGCAGCCCCATAACCCTCAAGAGCCCACACTTCCATCTCTCCAAATCTTTGACCGCCATACTGGGCTTTTCCACCAAGAGGCTGCTGAGTGATAAGAGAATAGGGCCCTGTGGCTCTTGCATGATGTTTGTCTTCGATCATATGGTATAGTTTCATCATATACGCATAACCAATTGTGATCTCTTGATCAAATGGCTCACCTGACCTTCCATCGTAAAGTCTGACCTTCCCGTTTTCAGGAAGGCCAGCCTTCCTCAGGAGTTCTTTGATCTTCGGAACAGGAACTCCTTCAAAAACAGGACTTCCAACCATCATATTAAGTTTATGAGCAGCCCAGCCAAGGTGGGTTTCCAAGATCTGACCCACATTCATTCTGGAGGGAACTCCAAGGGGATTAAGAGCTACATCAACTGGCCTTCCATCTCCTAAATAGGGCATATCCTCCTCAGGAACTATTCTTGCCACAACACCTTTGTTACCATGTCTTCCAGACAACTTATCTCCTATAGAAATCTTCCTGCGGTGCCCGATATAAACTTTGACCAATTTATTAACACCAGCTGATAGCTCATCACCTCTCTCGGTAATTGAAAGAGCATCCATATGTTTTTTTTCTAATCTCTCAATCGCATAATTAGTTTCTTTAATAAACTTTTGAACCCTTTCATAACCTTTTAGTTCTTTCCATTGATCTAACTTCTTTATATGTTTCTCTTTGAATTTCTGGTTGCGTCGCAATAGAAGCCTTTCGGTTTTCTTTTCAGTCTTTTTATCTTTTTCTATGATATACAGAGTCTCTTTTGCCTTTTTCCCAATAAGTTTGTCCCGAATAATAGATAATCTCCTTTTCTTCAGCTCCCTGATTCTCGTATCGTATTCTTCCGCAATTCTGTCTAATTTATCCTTGCGTGCTTTCCTTTCAAGAATTACAGAGCCTATCACTACACCATGAACTCCAGATGGAACCCTGAGTGAGGTGTCTTTTACATCCTCTGCTTTCTTTCCAAATATAGCCCGAAGCAATTTTTCTTCGGGGGTTAGTTCTGTTTCACCCTTGGGTGAAACTTTTCCTACGAGTATATCACCTTCTCTAATCGCCGCGCCGGTTCTAACTATTCCCTCGCTATCCAGGTTAGCCACATCTTCCTCGGAGACATTTGGTATTTCACTTGTCGTCTCTTCAGGTCCCAATTTTGTACCTCGAACCTCACAGGTATATTCCTCAATGTGATAGGATGAGAATGTATCTTTTTTAAGAAGTCTTTCAGAAATTACAATAGCATCCTCGTAGTTCCATCCAAAATAAGGAATGAATGCTACTAGAACGTTTTGCCCTAACGCAAGTTCTCCATGGTCGGTTGCAGCTCCGTCAGCTATAATGTCTCCTTTTTTTACCTTTTGACCCTTTTCAACTATAGGTCGCTGATTTATACAGGTGTTCTGATTGGTTCTTTCGAATTTCTTAAGGTGATAAATATCATAAGGTTCAACCGCCAATTCCTTATTTGTTTTTATCCAGATCTCATCTGACGTTACCTTATGGACTACTCCATTCCTTTTTGCAACTACCACTGCACCTGAGTCTCTAGCTGCCTTTTTTTCCATCCCAGTTCCAACAAGTGGAGCTTCAGGCTTTATAAGAGGAACTGCCTGGCGTTGCATGTTTGAGCCCATTAATGCTCTGTTTACATCATCGTGTTCTAAAAAAGGTATGAGTGAAGAAGAAACGGAAACAAGTTGTTGAGGAAGGAAATCTACATAATCAACTTCCCCTCTTTTTACCAATGGATAGGAGTCTTTTCTTCTTGCAACTACATATTCTTCCACAATTTTATTATTCTTATCCACTTTTAGATTTGCAGGAGCTATTGTGTACTGATCCTCTACATTAACATCAAGATATTCAACTTTGTTGGTAATCACCCCATTTTTGACCTTCCTATAGGGTGTTTCAATAAAACCATCTTCGTTAACTCGTGAAATGGATGCGAGTGATGCAATCAATCCGATATTTGGTCCCTCAGGAGTTTCAATAGGACAAATACGGCCATAATGAGAATAATGAACATCTCGGACTGCAAAGCCTGCTGTATCACGAGTTAAACCTCCGGGACCAAGAGCGGATAGTCGTCTTTTGTTTGTAAGTTCTGCCAGGGGATTTGTCTGATCCAGAAACTGGGAGAGTTGACCCGTTGCAAAGAACGAATTTAAAACTCCTACGATCTGCCTTGTATTTATCAATTCTTTGGGAGTTATATTCTCATTCTCTGAAACAATCATCCTTTCTGTGATGGTCCTAACCATTCGACTTAGCGCAATCCTGAATTGATTTTCCAGTTGTTCCCCAACAGTCTTGACCCTTCTGTTACCAAGGTGGTCTATATCATCCTCCCCCCTCTTCCCGTTTGCTAACTCCATCAAACCTTTAATTGTGTTTAAAAAGTCTAATGGAACAAGGGCTAGTTCTTCTTCGTCCACTTTCTCGTTTAACTTTCTGTTTAGAACGTGCCTGCCTACCCTAGAGAGATTAAATTTCCTTGAATCGAAGAAGGAAGAATGGAAATAATCCTTTGCTATCTTTAAGCTTGGTGCATCAGTGCCTCTGAGATAGCGATAGATCTGAAGCAATGCTTCTCTTCCATTCTTTGTCTTATCCTTCTGAAGCGCATTCAGTAAATATGCAGGAGAGTTCTTTTCAACTCCAGAAAGAACTGAAATACGCTTAATTCCAGCAGATTTTAATTCCTCTATTTTACCTCCGTCTAACTTATCTCCAGATTGAGATAAAACCTCACCTGTTTCTTCGGCTACAATATCCTTTGCAAAATATTTCCCCAGAGCATCCTCATCTAATTTAATCTCCTTGGAATCAAAGAAAAGAGAAAGGATATCTCCCTTAGTGTTCCATCTACCTTCTACTTCCTTAATCCTTTCGTCTATTTCGTGAATCCTTGTGATTAATTTCTCCTTATAACCCTCTTCTCCCAGACGATGGAGGAGTGTTTTTCTCTCTTCCTCCAGTTCTTTAATGTCTTCAAGGCATCCCAAAGCCTTTATAAGGATTGTAATGGAAAAATTGCGTCTTCCATTGAGGTTGGTTTTCATAGCCTCGTTGAGTTTTATACTGAATCTAAGCCAGGAACCACGATCGGGTATTATTTGTGCTGTGTATTTGCTCCTAACTTCATCGATTTTCTCTTCCTCAAAATAAACCCCTGGAGCGCGATGTAGTTGTGAAATTATGACCCTTTTATTACCATTGATAATGAAATCACCTCGCTCGGTCATTATGGGGATGTTAACAAGAAATACATCTTGTTCTAATGATTGCTTTACTTCTCTTATAGGTTCAAAATCATCTATCTTCTCCGAGATAAGAGATTCCTCGGGTTCTTCATACTCAATGAGCCTAAAACGTCCATAAAGAGGGGCAGAATAGGTGAGCTCTTTTTCTGTTGCTTGTTCAGGTGTATATCTTGGCTCTTCAATGTAATAGTAAAGATATTCCAGTTTATACCTTCCGTGAATATCCTCTATCGGAAATGCCTCCCGAAAAACTGACTCCAACCCCCTATTGGGACGATTTTCTGGATCGTCATTATATTTCCACTGAATGAATCTCTCAAAAGAATCTCTCTGCACCGATAAAAAGTTAGGAAGATCAAAGTCGAGTTTATCCAGTTGAGTGCGTTTACTCAAATCCCAAAAAAACTTTCTTTTAGAGGTCAACAATTTACCTCCTTTTGTAGAAGTTTAAAATACTACTAATAAAAGGAATTCAAGCTCCTGATTTTTCCTGGTATCAAAACCTATCGATTCCAATAAGTAGAGTGAACATTTGGTTTGTTACTTTAATTCTACTTCACCGCCTGCCTTTTCAATGGTTGATTTTATCTCTTCGGCCTTCTCTTTCGAGATTCCTTCCTTCAACACTGCTGGAGCAGATTCAACGAGTTCTTTGGCTTCTTTTAGGCCTAAAGAGAGCATAGACCTTACTTCTTTTATCACAGAAAGTTTACTGTCACCGAAGGATTTAAGGAGCACATTGAACTCGGTCTTTTCTTCGGCAGCGGAAGCTACTTCAGCTCCACCAGGTTGAACCACAGGGGCAACTGCGGTTACACCAAATTTCTCTTCCATTTTATCAACCAATTCTTTTAACTCAAGAATATTCATTTCTCCAATTAAATCAATAACTTTCTCGGCTTTTTTTGATAATTTTACTTTTCCAGCCATTATTCCTCCTTTCGTTTCGCTATCTCTTTTAAAACAGATATTAACTTTCTTGGTAAATTAGAGAGTATAAATATCATTTTGTTTAACGGTGAATAAAGGGTGTTTAAGAACATTCTGTGCAATTCTTCCTTTGATGGAATCGATGCTAACTTTGAAAAGCCCTTCTCATCAAAAATCTCACCTTCAAGATACCCGCCATTAACTCCGGGTTTATCTTCCTCTTCCTTGAAATCAAAAACTATCTTAAGAGGTAGAATAGGGTCATCGTATCCAAAGATTATTGCCACAGGACCTTCGACGAACTTACTGAGATTATCAAGTGAATGTTCTTTCAGGGCTTTTCGAATCAATCTATTCTTAAAAACTTTCATCTCAGCGTCTTCTTTTTCTAGATTTCTTCTGAGTTCATTCATCTGTGAAGCTCCAAGCTCCAAAAAGTTTGTAAAGAATATTGAATTCGCCCTATCAATTTTATCCTTTATCTCTTTAACGATTTCTTTCTTTTCTTTAATCCCCATAACTAACTCCGCCCAACTATTTCGTTTCTTACATAATTAATATCAACCTTTATGCCAGGACTCATAGTTGTAGAGAGGGTTATTCCACGGAAATATTGACCACTTGCGGAAGCTGGTTTAAGACTCCAGATCTTCCTTATTACTTGGATGAAGTTATCATAGAGTTTTTCCACCTCAAAAGAGGCCTTTCCTATTGGAATGTAGAGATTCCCGCCTCGATCCGCCTTGAAATTTATTTTGCCCTTTTTTACTTCTCTTACTGCTTCCCCTATATCCTGTCTAACTGTTCCGTTTTTGGGTGTTGGCATCAAGCCTCTGGGTCCAAGGGTCCTACCCAACTTCCCAATCTTTGGCATCATTTCTGGAGCAGCAATAATAGTATCACATTCAAGCCATCCGCCCTCTATTTTTTTAATAAACTCATCTCCTCCGACCCAATCGGCTCCCGCTTTTTCGGCTTCTACCTGTAATTCTCCTTCTACAAGGACGAGAACCTTTCTTTCCCTACCACTGCCATGAGGAAGAACCACTGAACCTCTCACCATCTGGTCGGATTTTCTGGGATCTATCCCGAGTTCCAAAGCTACCTCAACTGTTTCGTCAAAGTTGGCAGAGGCTAATTTTCTTGCCACATCGACTGCTTCCTTTGCTTTGTATCTTTTACCCTTATCGTAAGAGTTTCGAAGTTCTTCATATCTCTTGCTTCGTTTCATTTTTTTCCTTCCTCAATAAGTAATCCCATTGAATATGCTGAACCTTCAATCACCTTCATAGCCTTATCTATATCATTGGTGTTTAAGCTATCAAGTTTCAATTCTGCTATTTCTCTAATTTGCTTCCTTGTAACCGTTGCAACTTTAGTTCTATTCGGCTCCCCTGAACCTTTTACAATTCCAGCTGCTTTCTTAAGTAAGAAAGAAGTGGGAGGGTTTTTCATTATGAAATCGAAAGAATTATCATGATATACAGTTATCACTACAGGAATAAGATCATCCCCCTTATCCTTGCTTCTTTTGTTAAATTGGTTGCAGAACTCCATAATGTTGACTCCGTATTGTCCAAGGGCTGGACCAACAGGGGGTGCAGGAGTAGCCTGGCTTGCTTGAATCATCAATTTGACCTTGGCTTTTTTTCTTTTTGGCATCTTTCCTCTAAATTAATTCCACTTGATTATAACTAATCTCAACCGGAGTTGATCGTCCAAAAACTGTGACCATTACAGTTAACCGTTCCTTTTTTCTGTTTAACTCTTTTATTATCCCGTTAAAATCGGTAAATGGGCCATCAATTATCCTTATCGTTTGCCCTATCATAAACTGTGTATCGCTCACTTCTTCCACAGTCCCCATAAGTTCTAGTATTTTCTCCGCTTCCTCGTCTAAAATAGGCTGGGGAGATTTCTTACCCAAGAAACCCATTAATCTAGGGGATTCTGTGATAAGTTGCATAACATTTTCATCTTCAACTGCGTGGATTAGAATATACCCGGGATACAATTTTTTTTCCTTATTACGTATCTCCCCTTCACTATCTCGAACTTTAACCGTTCTTTCCGGCACAATGATCTTATCAATCATGTCCTCTATATGCCTCCGTTCTCTCTCCTCTTCAAGGTATTTGCTCACCTTTTTTTCATAGCCTGTAAAAACATGCACAATAAACCACCTATATTCCTTATTCAAATCCATAATTCCTACCCGAATAACCTCATAAACACATGGGAAAATAACAGGTCAAGCACCCATATCACTCCGGAAAGAAGAATAGAAACCACAATTACAATTCCTGTGGAAGTCCAAATTTCATTCCTCTTTGGCCAGGAAACTTTAGACAATTCCTGTCTTGACTCTTTAAAAAAGGTAATTATTTTCCCAATCATTAATTTCCTCCAAAACAGGCCTGGGAGGACTCGAACCCCCAACCCCCGGATTTGGAGTCCAGTGCTCTAACCAGTTGAGCCACAGGCCTAAACCTCTTTATGAAGTGTATGTTTTTTGCAACGAGGACAATATTTATTCAATTGCAGTTTACTTCGCTCATCCTTTTTTCTCGTTGTCGTGTAATTACGAGACTTGCACTCGCTGCATTCCAGTCTTACAATTATACGCAATGCATCACTCCACTATTTCCGTTACAACTCCTGCCCCAACAGTTCTTCCACCTTCCCTTATTGCAAACCTGAGTTCCTTCTCCATTGCTACCGGATAAATTAAC
>NGFL01000036.1 GCA_002215665.1 candidate division TA06 bacterium JGI_Cruoil_03_38_101
CCACTCCTGCCTGCCGCAGGCAGGGATTTCACGGATTAAGGTGTTATTTTTTAGGACGCAGATAAACGCAGATTATCATGATTATTCAAACTAATTATTAGACGTTATCCCAAAGTGTTGTGATAACAGAAGAAGGGACACCTGTCATTGCGAGCCGAAGCCCTGAGCCGAAGCTCCGAGCGAAGCGAAGAGGTAGCGAAGGGGAGGCGAAGCAATCCCATTCCTTAATATCAATCACTGATATGAGATTGCTTCATCCGTACGGATTCGCAAAGACAGACTATACTTGTATCATTGCGAATGAACACAATAATCACTATTATACCTTGTGATAGATTCTGTGAAATAAACCATTCTATAGAGATTAAACTTTTTAAAGTCCAATACAGATGGTTTTAATGCCATCACAACACTTTGGGACAACGTCTAAATTTTGATTTGTCCATACGGATCCCGCGGATCAGTTTAATATTTAATTTTTGATATTTGATATTGTCTTTGTGGTTTCTTCATTAGGACTGCTGTGCATTGATTATACCACAAAATCTACTAAATGTCAAGAGGTTTTTTGTAACGCACAAGAAGAAAAAAGCCCACCGAGTACACGGAATACAATGAGAACAAGGATAAAGGATAAAGGATTAAGAAAATGACTAATGACCCCGATGAAATAGCTCGCAAGTTCGCATTTCACAGGGTAAACGAATGACTAATGAAAAGACTTGACTTTTTGACTATTTTGTGATATAATATTACTAATAGACTACAGACCGCAGACTACAGACTGAAGGCGTTGGGTGTAAGGAGTAGAGCGTAAGGCGAGGGAAGAGGGAAGGGAGAATGACCAATGACAAATGACCAATGACTAATCCGTTGATTTAGGAGGTTTTGTGAGGTTTGATAGATTTACAGAGAGGGCACAGGAGGCACTTGAAGTTGCAGAGGCAAAACTACGGGAGTACGGACATCCGGAACTCGATGTGGAACACATATTTTACGGAATACTTGCCCAGAGGGAGGGTGTTGTGCCGCAGGTGATAAGAAAACTCGGACTCGACCCGGAGATTCTCAAATCAAAACTTGAGACCGACCTTGCAAACCGCCCGAGGGTTTATTACGAGACGGGAGGAACTACTCAGGCGTATATAACTCCCAGGGCTCGCCGTGTGTTGGATAGCGCATGGGAAGAGGCAAGGAGACTTATGGATGAGTATATTGGTTGTGAACATATACTCATCGCCATCGCCGATGTAGGCAGTGGCGCATCGGGGGATATACTGAAGGGTGCCGGCATTACAAAGGAGAGTATATATCGGGCACTGCAGGAGGTGAGGGGAAATGCAAGGATTACAGCGCCGGAGGCGGAGGAGACCTACAGGGTGCTTGAGAGGTTATCGAGGGATATAACAAAACTTGCGAAAGAAGAAAAATTCGACCCCGTAATAGGAAGGGACGAGGAGATAAATCTCTGCATACAGATACTGTGCCGAAGAACCAAGAATAATCCCGCTTTGATAGGGGAGGCGGGAGTTGGCAAGACAGCCATAGTGGAGGGACTTGCACAGAAGATAGTGAGGAGTGATGTGCCGGAACTCCTCAAGGGAAAGAGAATACTGGAACTTGATATGGGGTCTTTGGTTGCGGGGAGTAAGTTCAGAGGAGAATTTGAGGACAGGATGAAGGCGGTAATATCAGAACTTAAAAAGTCAAAGAGGGAGATCATTCTATTTATAGATGAACTTCATCTTATTGCGGGGGCGGGTGCGGCAGAGGGGGCGATAGATGCGAGTAATATGCTGAAGCCACCCCTTGCAAGGGGCGAACTCTCCTGTATAGGTGCCACAACACTTGCAGAATACAGAAAGTATATAGAGAAAGATGAGGCACTTGCGAGGAGGTTCTCCCCCGTATATGTGAAAGAGCCATCGCTGGAGGATACCATCAAAATTCTTCGTGGACTCCGCCCGAGATACGAGCAGCATCACGGTGTAAAGATCTCAGACGATGCCATTAAGGCGGCAGTGAGTCTTTCTCACAGGTATGTAACCAACAGGTTTTTGCCGGATAAAGCAATCGACCTTATGGATGAGGCGTGCAGCAAACTGCGAATTCAAATATTCTCCCTTCCCCCCGGGTTGAAGGAGATGGAGAAAAAACTCGAGGAACTCCATAAGAGGGGAAAACTCTCCGTAGAGGCACAGGACTATGAAACGGCTGCAAAGCTGAGAGACGAGTCGACGAAATTATCAGAGCAATACGGGCAAAAAAAGGAGGAATGGCTTAAAAGCCGTGGAATAGACGAGGTTGTTGATAAGGATGATATAGCAGCGATAATATCGCAGAAAACCGGTATTCCTTTGGACAGGATGCTGGAAGATGAGAGGGAGAAACTGCTGAAGATTGAAGAATTTCTGCACAAGAGGATAGTGGATCAGGAAGAGGCGGTGAACAAGGTAGCAGATGTCATAAGGATAGCGAGGGCGGGGTTGAAAGACCCCTCGCGTCCGATAGGCTCGTTCATATTCCTCGGTCCAACGGGCGTTGGCAAGACCCTGCTCGCAAAGGCAATTGCGGAGTTTCTGTTCTCACAAGAGAACGCGCTCATAAGGATAGATATGTCAGAATATATGGAGAAACACACGGTATCGAGACTCATAGGGGCTCCACCTGGATATGTTGGTTATGAGATGGGGGGACAGTTGACAGAGCCCATAAGGAGACGGCCATATTCGGTGATATTGTTTGATGAGGTGGAGAAAGCACATCGCGATGTTGCAAATGTGCTTCTGCAGCTTCTCGACGACGGTAGACTTACAGACGGGCAGGGAAGGACCGTTGATTTTAAGAACACGATGGTGATTATGACATCAAATCTGGGTTCACAGTTTATACATCACTCCGATTATGAGAAAAGGGTGAGAGAAGCACTGCATCAATATTTTAGACCCGAGTTCCTGAACAGGGTTGATGAGGTCGTTATATTCAAGCCCCTCGGGAGGGAAGAGATAAAAAAGATAGTGGATGTGGAACTCTCTTATCTGAATGACAGGTTGAAAGAAGAAGAACTTGTGCTTGAGGTAGGTGATGGGGTAAAGAAATTGATAGGAGAGCGGGGATGGAGCGAGACGGAGGGAGCGAGACCTCTGAAGAGGACGATAAGAACATTGCTCGAGGTGCCACTATCGAGGGAGTTGATAAAGGGAAGTTTTAAGAGGGGTGATAGAATCCTCGCGAGGGAGAAAACGGGCAACATTATATTTACAAAAAAATAAAAGGCCTCACCACCAAGACACCAAGAAACCAAGATTGTAGATTACGAATAACGAACTACGAACAACGAGTAACGATCAACTATTCTTTGTGTCTTAGTGCCTTTGTGGTTTCTCAGGAGTGCACCAGCTTGTCCATATCCATACGGATCCTGTGGACGGACTCTGTGAGCTGGTGCAGAGATAATTTTGATATTTGATTTAACAATTAGTCTTTCACTGTTTACTGATTACTGCTTACTTTTTACTATCTTCACCACGGGGGTTATATGAAGAAATTCTTGCCGTCTCTCCTTCTCTCAGTCTTTTTTTCTTCACTCTTAACTTGCGATCTGGCAGCAGAGGTGAGGATCACCGTATACAACGACAACACGGGACTTGTCAACGAGACGAGGGACTTCACGCTCAAGAAGGGCAGGGGGGAGCTAAGGTATGAGGAGGTTGCATCCACAATAGACCCAACATCCGTTAGTTTTACGGCAGATGGTGTGTCCGTGGTCGAGCAGAACTACGAGTATGACCTCGTGTCGAGAGAGAAACTGTATGAGAAATATATAGGTAAACAGATATTCTTTGAACTCGAGATAGACGAGAAGAAGAGGGAGAGAAAACCCGCAACGCTGCTCTCGGCGAGCGGTGGAATAATTCTCGAGATGAATGGCGATATCTGGATAGACCCACCCGGCAAGATCGTATTACCGGAACTTCCGGAGGGTCTCATACTCAAGCCTACTCTCGTTTGGCTTCTGGATGTTAAAAGAGGGGGGAAAAGGAGATGTGAGGTCAGTTATCTGGCGTCTGGAATAGGTTGGCATGCCGACTATGTGGGAGTTATAAATGAGAACGACAGCGAGATGGAACTCGAGGGGTGGGTTACGGTTGCAAATCACACGGGCGCGACTTATGAGGATGCAAAATTGAAGGTGGTTGCGGGGGCAGTTCACAGGGTTGAGAAGCCGCGACCCAGATACGCAAAGGGGATGGAGATGGAGGTAATGGCGGCGGCTCCACCGAGATTTGAAGAAAGGGGGTTCTTTGAGTATCACCTGTATGATTTGAAGGAACCGACGACTATTCGTTCGAACGAGGAGAAACAGATCAGGTTCATAAATCCGACGAAGACCGGAATGAAGAAGATTTATACCTACGACGGCACGAGGTACGACAAGGTACAGGTAAAACTCGAGTTTAAGAATTCCAAAGATAACGGACTTGGAATTCCGCTTCCTCAGGGCAAGGTTAGGATATATAAGAGGGATAGGGATGGTTCACTTCTGTTCGCGGGGGAAGACATGATTAAACACACCCCGAAGGACGAGACCGTCAGGTTGTATATAGGAGATGCATTTGATATAGTTGCCGAGCGCAAGGTGGTGGCGACAAAAAAGATAGCCGACAGGGTGAGGGAAGATACATACGAGATCAGCATAAGGAACCACAAGGACGAGAAGGTAACCGTACAGGTGGTTGAGCATCTTGCCAACTACTGGGAGGTCATAAAGACAAGCCATACATACGAGAAGAAGGATGCACACACCATTGAATTCGCCGTAGATGTACCGAAGGATGGAACGGAGAAACTCACATATACTGTGAGATATTCTTGGTGATCCCGTGCGGTTTGGACCATATTTTTCCTTGATCGTATCTGTGATTCAGACACTGCGTCGGAGATAAGAATGCGTATAGAAAACCTAAACAGAAATAGTAAAAGACAAGCATAAAAAGATAAAGAACACAAAATGGTGGTTAAAGTTAGCCTTTGGAATTAAGGCGTAAGCCTTTGGAATTAAGGCGTCAGCCTTTTATTAAAATCCTTTCCATACGGATGCTGTGCAACGGATTAACTCCACTGTCTGAATTGCAGTTGATCGTATAGGAAAGACAGAGACTGATTTTTATTTATTTTTTCCTTAAGTATATCAGTGTTAATCTGGGATTATCCCTGCCTACCGGCAGGCAGGTGCGTCCGTTTTTTTATTTTTTCTTGACAAAATTTTGTTTTTATGGTATAATACATCACAGCGAGAGAGGGGTCTATAACGGAGAACAAACACATTTTTTTACCATTACACTGGGTGCGAGAGATGTTACCTAATGTTAGGCATTCAGGTTCCAATCAACCGCTCTTGTCTCGCACCTTTTTTTTATAATACAGCCCATTAATGACGCTAAGACCCTAAGACTCAACGATTGTGTATGATTAACTAAACAAACTAAACAAACTAAATAAATTTATCCCGTTTGCCCCGTGGGATGTGTGAACTATTCAACGGGGTAGAGTGCTCCAGCTACTCTATCGGGACTAAACGAACCAAACAAATTTATCCCGTGGAGTGTGTAAACTACTCCAACGGGACTAAACAAACCAAATAAACTAAATGAACCAAACAAACCAAACATCTTGGTTCGCCATCTGGACGAGGTATCGCCACGAGGACCTTGTTAAAACGCAATTGGAGCGGAAGGAATTCGAGGTATTTCTACCCAAGGTCAAGGCATCGAGCAGGCGGAAAGACAGGAAGAAAATCATACATAAACCCCTTTTTCCGGGCTATCTCTTTGCCAGGACCGAACTCAACCCCGAGAATTACCTTAAGATGATAAAATGTCAGGGTGTCGTCAGGGTTCTGGGTTACAGGGAGGACTATGCGGCATCTGTGCCCGAAGATGTAATAGAGTCAATAAGGAGAATGGTACGGGGCGAGGCGCCGGTTAATGTCCATCCCGGGGTGATCAAGGGAGATTACATCAAGATAGTGGGGGGACCCCTGGATGGATGTGTTGGAACTGTGATTGAAATAAGGGGAGACAGGCATCTCGTTGTTGCAGTGGAACTCCTTTCCCGTTCCGTATCGGTAATCCTTGGCCCTGGCGCCACGGTCCTCCCGATCTATCATTAATGATTGAATTCCGTGTTATTCTGTGGTTAATAATCCCAGAATATGCATTAACCATGCCTGCCTGCGGTAGGCAGGGATAATCACAGATGATATAAGGAGTTAGTTTGTTAGTTGGATAGTTTGTTAGATTCTTACAAACCAACAAGCTAACTAACTTTCTACCCTTGTCCATACGGATCTTGAGATGGTTTCTTAACGCATAATTTGGGATAATTGTTGTTTTTCCAAAATCCGAAATTCGCAATGCCCAATCCGCAACGAGTTACTCTTTCTGTAACTTAAAGGGGCGGAGCTTATACTTTTTCCTTTGAACTTTTCGCTTTTAATTCTTTTGGAGGGAAGGAGCTAAAATATGCCGTCAAATCCGCAATCCGAAATCCGAAATCCGAAATGCCCTAACATTGCCGTTATAGGTGCAGGTGCTTGGGGGAAGAACCTCGTCCGTAACTTTTATGAACTCAATGCCTTAAGGACAGTGTGCGATACAAGGAGAGAGACCGTAAAGGCCCACAGGGAAAAGTATCCGGATATCAACTTTACCAGTTCATATGAGGTTGTCTTGGGTGACAGTGATATTGACGGCGTAGTCATTGCGGCACCCGCTGAAACCCACTATAAATTGGCAAGGGAGGCGCTCTCAGCCGGTAAAAATGTATATGTTGAAAAACCGCTCGCACTGAAACTCGAAGAAGCAAGAGAATTGATTGCCATGGCAGAAAAATCAAAACTCATTTTGATGGTAGGCCACATTTTGCGTTACCACCCGGCAGTTAATAAACTTAAAGAATTGATCGATACCGGCGAACTCGGCAAAATTCAATATATTTATTCTAATCGTCTAAATATGGGTAAGATAAGAACCGAGGAGAATATCTTATGGAGTTTTGCCCCGCACGATATATCGGTGATCTTATTTCTGTTAGACGAACAGCCGGAGGCGATTACTGCCACCGGGGGGAATTATTTGCAGAAAGATATTACTGATGTGACACTAACATCTATGGATTTTCCGGGCGGTGTGAGATGTCATATATTTGTATCCTGGCTTCACCCATTCAAGGAACAGAAACTTGTTGTCGTTGGCGACAAAAAGATGGCGGTTTTTGATGATCTGACCGAGGAAAAACTGTTCTTGTACCCCCATAGAGTCGAATGGCAGAATCGTATCCCCGTTGCGTGTAAGGCTGAAGCCAAAATAGTACCCGTCCAAATGGTAGAACCATTAAAACTTGAATGCCGGCATTTTATCGATTGTATTCAAAATCAAGAGACTCCGATAACTGACGGTTACGAGGGTTTGCAGGTGCTCGAAATCCTCACCGCCGCCCAGAGTTCCATTAACAACGATGGCATCAGGGTTTCAGTTGGTCAACTAAATAAACTTGATAAACTAGAAAGACCAGAAAAACCAGACATTTTCGTTCATCCTACTGCCTTCGTTGAGGAAAGTGCTAAAATTGGCAAAGGTACTAAAGTCTGGCATAATTCCCAGGTTCAGTCCTGTGCTCAAATCGGAAAGAATTGTGTAATAGGGCACAATTGTTTCGTAGGTTCAAGGGCGAAGCTCGGTAACGGTGTTAAACTGGAATGCAACATCGATGTGTGGGATTTGGTTACGCTTGAAGATTATGTATTCGTGGGTCCTTCGGCAGTTTTTACCAATGATATTAACCCCCGTGCAAAGTATCCAAAGAAAAAGTATCCCCAATACGGTAAATGGGTTCCGACTTTGGTTAAAGAGGGAGCTTCAATCGGCGCAAATGCGACAATTGTGTGCGGTATCACCATCGGTCGATGTGCTATGATTGGAGCCGGTGCAGTAGTCACCAAGGATGTGCCTGACTACGCTATTGTTACTGGCATTCCTGCTAAACTAGCAGGCTGGATATGTGAATGTGGGATAAAATTATTATTCAAAAATAACAAAGCCAAATGTCCTAAATGTTCTCGACAATATACTATTAAGAATGACAGAGTCATTCAAACCAAACAAACCAAATAAACCAAACAAACCAAATCCTTTTTCCTTCAACCTATTATGCATTATCTTGTAACGGGTGGGGCGGGCTTTTTTGGGATCAATGTGCTCCGCTATCTATTGAGAAAGGGAGAAGAAGTAACATCATTTGATATTGCAGACTTTGATTATGATGATGTTAAAGATTCTGTGGCGGTGATAAAGGGGGATATAAGAGACAGAGATATTTTGGAGAATGCAATGGATGGCATTGATATCGTCATCCACGCCGCGGCGGCGTTGCCTCTGTATAAAAAGGAGGATATCTTCTCCACCGATGTTGAGGGCACAAGAAATGTTTTGGAGATCGCCCAAAAGAGTGGCATCGAGAGGGTGATATATATTTCTTCGACCGCAGTTTATGGGATTCCGGATCACCATCCCATTAAAGAAGAGGATAGACTCGACGGGGTTGGTTATTATGGAGAAGCTAAAATATTGGCGGAAGATGTTTGCCTTGAGTTCCGCAAAAAGGGAATGTGCATTCCAGTACTTAGACCCAAGTCTTTCATAGGACTCGAGAGACTCGGGGTCTTCGTGTTGTTATATGACTGGGCTTTGAGCGGTAAGAATTTCCCCACGATCGGGAACGGGGGAAACCGCTATCAATTGCTCGATGTGGAGGACCTCTGTGAAGCCAGTTATCTGTGTGCAGTTAAACCGAGAGATATTGTAAATGATACATTCAATATAGGCGCAAGAGAATTTAGAACTATGAGGGAAGACTATCAGTCCGTGCTCGATTATGCCGGCTTCGGAAAAAAAATAAAAACATTCCCGGCGAGACCTACCATACTGGCATTGAAAATCCTGGAATTTCTGCATTTATCGCCATTGTATAAGTGGGTGTATGAAACCGCTTCAAAAGATTCCTTTGTATCAACTGAGAAAGCGGAGAAAATACTTGGTTTTATCCCCAAATATTCAAACAAGGACGCACTGATTCGCAATTTTAAGTGGTATATTGATAATGTGGATAAGTTCTCGAATAAGTCCGGCATATCACACAGGGTACCGTGGAAACAGGGCATATTAAATGTTGCAAAAATATTTTTTTGATATATGCATATATCCTGATCTGGCGGTCGGGATATGTATGATTGCAAGATGATAAGTGCGCTGATAGAATCTATGCGTCCAAGGCAGTGGACGAAGAACCTTCTCGTCTTTGCGGGACTCATATTTTCTCAGAACCTTTTTGACCTTCATCTTCTCTTGAAGGTTATTCTCGCTTTCGGTATCTTCTGTCTTCTGTCCGGAGCGGTGTATCTCATAAACGATGTCAGGGACCTCGAGCAGGACAGAGCCCATCCGCTGAAGTCAAGGAGGCCATTGCCATCGGGGAGGCTGAAGGTTTCAGTGGCTGTGGCTTCAGCCATTCTTATTTCTGCTGTGGCGCTTCCGCTTGCGTTTCTACTCAACAGAAACTTTGGCCTGGTAGCCCTGAGCTATTTTTCAATCATTGTAGCCTATTCTTTCTGGCTGAAGCACATTGTGATTTTGGACATCCTTGCCGTCTCTTGCGGTTTTGTTTTGAGGGCAGTTGCGGGAGCCGCCGTAATAGATGTTTCCATATCCTCCTGGCTCATTCTCTGTACCTCGTTTCTGGCTCTGTTCGTCATTATGAGTAAGAGGAGACACGAGTTGGCACTACTTGGTGAAAACTCTACGGGACACAGGAAAGTTCTATATGAGTACACCCCACATCTACTCGACCAGATGATATCAGTTGTTACGGCATCGACTGTGATGGCGTATGCCTTATACACCACTTCGACGGAGACCGTATCGAAGTTCGGGACGAGAAATATGGTCCTTACACTTCCCTTTGTACTCTATGGTGTTTTCCGGTATCTTTATCTCGTTCACGCGAAGAATATGGGCGGCAACCCCGAGTTGGTATTCATTAAGGACCGCCCCATGGTGATAGACATACTTCTCTATGTAATCGTGGTCGTCACCGTGCTGTATTTGAAGTAAAATGAGATTACGAAATAACCGTTGCAATCCGAAATTGTTTTTTCGCAATGCCTGACACTAACGGTTCTTATCATCAGAAGGAGAATGTGAAAATTATACATTTATCAATAATAAACAAGAAGAGAAAAGGCCTTTTAAAGAAATTAAGTTTCCTGGAAAATTACGGGTTTTATCTTGCAGGTGGCACAGCGCTCGCTTTATATCTTGGCCACAGAATTTCAGTCGACTTCGATTTTTACACAGAAAAAGAATTTGATGCTCGGAAATTGAGGGAAGAATTTGATATAAGATTTAAGAAAGTTCAGGAATTTTATATTGCTGAAAATACCCTGGGACTGGAGGTTAGTAATATAAGTATGAGTTTCTTTAAATACCCTTATCCACTTCTTAAGCCTTTACAAAGATTAGAAAGTGTTTACATTGCTTCGTTGGAAGATATTGCCGCGATGAAAATTATAGCGATTTCTCAAAGAGGAAAAAGGAGAGATTTTATAGACATCTATTTCTTAATGGAATATTTTGGTCTGAAAAAGATTATTGATTTTACTATAGAAAAATACCCAATGTTTAATATTTATGTAGGACTTCAAGGACTTGTTTATTTCAAGGATGCAGATGACGATATTGAAGAAATCAGATTCTTGAGAAGTGTAGATTGGGGGAAAGTAAAGACATATATTCTGAGAGAAGTAAACAAGGTTAAGAAGTTGTTATGAGTAAAACGAAAAAGTTACCTGAAGGTTTTCAGAGAGCCTTGTGGTCTTATAATGTAGATAAGATAGATATTAAAAAAGATAAAGAGGTGATTATTACACAGGTTTTGAATTACGCCACCTGGGAGGATGTAAAAAGACTTTTTCTCATCTATCCGGAAGAGGATATTAAAGAAGTGCTGAGGCATCCTCGCCGTGGAGTTTGGTTTGAGAAAGTCTTAAACTTCTGGCTAAAGATGTTTAATATGAAACTAAAAAAAGAGATTTATGAAAAGGCAATCTTTAAACTCCAACCCCCTTGTGAGTGATAAATCCGAAATCCGCAATTCGCAATGTATCCGTGTTTTCCGCCTACCCCGTTGGCGCGAAGCGACTTTACGGGGTGGTTTACAGTCTTTTCCTATGTCCAACGCCTTACGCTCTACGCTTTACTATCTGTAGTCTGTGTATTCTGTCGTGTCCTTCGTGGGGAATAGTTGTTGATATCTGCAATACGCAATTCGAAATCCGAAATAAGTTACCGCTTCTGTAACTTAAACGGGCGGAGCTCATTCTATGACTCAATGACACCACACTGACCCTATGTATAATAGCTGTACCCTCTGTGGGCTAAATGAAATAAAATGAAGAAAATAGTATTCAGTGAACATGCATTATTTAAGATTGAACTGCTAAGGAGACACAGCATTGTAATTGATAGGAATTTTATTGAAAATACAATTATATATCCAGACAAAACTGACCACGGGTATAAAGGAAGACTCGTTGCCCAAAAGAAATTGAATAATGACCATGTCTTACGGGTCGTTTATGAAGAATATACTGACCACATATTAGTAATAACCTTATATCCCGGAAGGAGAGAAAGATATGAGAAAGATTAAATATAGTAAGGATGTTGATGTTTTGCTTATAGAGGTATCAGATAGACCCATAGATTACGCCGAGGAGGAAGGGCAGATAATCGTCCATTTCACAAAAGATGGAGAGCCTGTACTCCTGGAGATCTTAAACGCAAGGGAATTTATGATGAGTTCTCTTACGAGTCTACTTGAGGAAAGAGAAATTGCCATTCCCTGAAGTAAATTCTCGACGAAATAGGTGAGTTAGTGATAAAACAAGACAAATCAAATAGATTTATCCTGTGGAATGCATCTCGCCCCGTTAGCCATATGTAATCAGGCTGTTCTATTACATCGTGGTGGAGTGTTTTGACTTCGTAATCCCTTGTGGGTGATAAATCCGCAATTCGCAATCCGAAATGTCTTTATCGTTTTTTCGTTATGTTTCAGGTTTTAGGTGTTAAATTCGCAATTCGCAATCCGCAATGTTTCTATAAAATGGTCGCTGTCCCTATTTTCCTTATTTTCTATTTTCCCCCTATTTTCCCTATTTTCGTCCCTATTTTCTTCATAAAAAGGAAGAAACACCATGGAAGCGATTGAGTTGGTGAGGTTGTTTAAGGCAGTTGCAAACAAACGGCGGCTTGAGATCTTAAGACTGCTTATTACCGAGGGCGAAAAGAGCGTCTCAGGGGTAAGCGAACATCTTGGGATTTCCTATGTGAGTGCATCCCGGCATCTCTTGCAGTTGGAGAGAGTTGGGTTGTTAAAGAATCGTCAACAAAGCCTCTGGGTCTACTATTCTATCAACAATATGCCCTCCGAGAGCTGCAGAGAGATCCTTGAATTGGTTAAGCAGAGAATATAACCTTATTATCGCTAATAAGGAAAAGGTGTTAAATTCAACTCACGAGGGGTTACGTTTATCTTATTATCGATAATAAGAGAATAGAGTTTGGATGTGGAAAGATTGGTGCTATGGATTAGTCTTATTATCGATAATTAGGAAATGGAGTTTGGGATGAAGGAAGCAACTGATCCTGTTGAACAAACCAAATAGACAAACATAGGCAATTGACCAAACAATTTATCCCGTGAGATGGCACGCCTATCTCATCGGGACTCAACGATACTGCCTGACCCTAACCATTTTTTATTAAATCCGAAATGTCCAATCCGTAATTCGCAATGTCCAATTTGGATAAAATGGTCGCTGTCTCTATTTTCAATTCCTATTTTAATTTTTCGTAAGTTGTCCAAACGAATCTAATCTTCCATGACTCAACGACTCAAAGACGCATGGACTTGCCTCTATTGACTCAAAGACACAAAGACACTATGGACTCTAAGACTCAATTATAGACTCAATGCCTATGTCTACTTATCTTGTCACAGGTGGTGCCGGTTTCATCGGCTCAAACATCGTCGAGGAGCTATTGAAAAGGGGAGAGGAGGTTCGTGTTCTGGATAACTTCTCCACCGGAAAACGAGAAAACATTCAATCCATCCTCAACGCCTTTAAATCCAACCAAACAAACCAAATAAATTTATCCCGTAGAGTGCTCCAGCTACTCTATCGGGACCAAACAAACCAAACAAACTCAACAAACCGATCACCGGTTACCGATAACCTGGAGATCATTGAGGGTGATATTCGCAGCTATCATACCGTGAGAGAGGCAGTTGATGATGTGGATTTCATCCTTCACCAGGCGGCTCTACCTTCGGTTCCACGTTCTATAAACGACCCGGTAACTACCAACGAGGTAAATGTGAGTGGCACTTTGAATGTCCTGAATGCCGCCCTGGATGCCAAAGTGAAGAGGGTAGTTTATGCCTCCTCGTCATCGATTTATGGGGATAGCGAGATTTTGCCAAAGAGAGAGGATATGACCCCCAACCCCCTCTCTCCTTACGCGGTTTCAAAATTGGCAGGAGAACAATACTGCCGGGTATTTTTTCAAATTTACGGTTTAGAAACCGTAGTTCTGCGATATTTCAATGTATTTGGACCGAGGCAAGACCCAACTTCACAGTATTCGGCTGTTATTCCAAAGTTTATTAAACTTATGGCTGAAGGGAAATCACCTCCCATTTACGGAGATGGTGAGCAATCGAGGGACTTTACATATGTTTCGAATGTAGTAGAGGCGAATCTATTAGCTGCCAATAAGAAAGGTACTGCCGGCAAAGTCTTTAACATAGCCTGCGGCATGAGGACAACGGTTAATAACTTGGTAGAGGAATTAAATAAAATACTCGAAAGCAGTATTCAAGCAACCTACACCAAGCCAAGACCGGGAGAGGTGAAACACTCTCTGGCAGACATTGGGAAAGCTAGAAAGTTGCTGGGGTATAATCCATCCGTAAATTTCCAAGACGGATTACAGAAGACTGTTAAATGGTTCACTCAATGATTCAGTAAATCAATAACTATGAATCAAGCGAAACCGAACTTAATGACTGTAATTGGAAATTTAGAATCCGACTCTATTACAGCAAATGTAAGGGAGGAGTTCCACATTTCATGAAATGTGGAACTATTCAAAATGGATATTTTACAGAGATTGTTCAAAAGCGTATCGGGAAAAACACGGATTGAAATCCTTCTTCTCCTTCTGGATAGAGGAGAATTATCAGTTAGTGTTATCGCATCTGAGCTTAATCGAAAGATAAATACCATTTCTCGGAATCTTGGCATCCTGGAGAAGGATAATTTTGTAGTTGCCAAACACACNTCTTCGAATGTCTTTTACTCTATTAAAGAAGTGCCGAGGTACAAATATAATCAGGCTATCTTTGAGATATTAAAAAGTAGACTTANAGAGATNAAGAGCTGAGGATTTCCACATTTCATGAAATGTGGAAATCCTCGCTAAAATGTGGGAGGTATTCGATATAAGTGGGGTGCTTCATGAACCGCCGGAATGACGGTAATTATCAAACTAAATTGAGACTTGAATCCGTTACTGAAAATGCAGGGGATGAGTTCCACACTTCATGAAATGTGGAACTCTTCTGAAGGATGTGGGGGAACTTTGGATATACTTGATACGGCAGAGAAAGTATTGCCGGTGAAGTTTTTAACATAGCCTGCGGTGGAAGAATGGCGATTAATAACTTAGTGGAGGAGTTAAATAAAATGTTAGAAAGCGATGTTCAGACAATTTACACTAAACCAAGAGCAGGGGATGTTAAGCATTCCCAAGCCGATATCACAAAAGCGAAGAAGCTGTTAAGCTATAATCCAGCCGTTGGTTTCCAAAATGGGTTGCGTGAAGCGGTTAAATGGTTTATCAGCAATCCAATAACTTGATACTGATAGTTTAAGTTCTATTTTCCGGCTCGGAAGATTAAGTATGCTACTATGATTCGATTTATGAGAAATAATTTTTGGAGGCACTATGTATAAAAACAAAATAATTACTGTAGTTGTTCCCACTTATAATGAAGAGAAAGCAATAGATAAAGTACTGGATAAGATAAAAAAAACGATGGATGTAAACGATTACAACTACGAAATAATTGTTGTCGATGATTGTTCTACTGACAACACTGCAGAGATAGCCAAAAGTAAGGAAGTAAAAGTAATTCAGCATCTTGAAAATAAGGGGGTTGGCAAAGCAAGGAAAACGGGTATCGAAAATGCAGAGGGTGATATAATTGTGATGACAGACGGTGATGGGACATATCCGGTTCAAGATATTCCAAAATTGCTTGCATTCTTGCCGAAGTACGATATGGTTATTGGAGCAAGAAAGATTGAGGCAGGCACGGTTCCACTGCTAAGGAGACCTGTGAAGTTTATATTAAGGAAGTTAGCTGAATATATCACGCGAAAGAGAATACCCGACTTAAATTCGGGTTTGAGAGCATTTAAAAAAGATATAGCGTTGAAATTCTTTGGTGTTCTTCCAGATGGTCATTCGTGGGTAAGTACTATTACCATTGCTTTTTTAAGTAACGGTTATGATGTCAAATATGTTCCAATAGATTACTACAAACGAAAGGGAAGATCTACCTTTCACCCGATCAAGGATACCTCTACATTTTTCCTCTTGATCTTCAGAACGATTATGTACTTTAAACCCTTGAAGGTCTTCTTTCCCGTAGCTCTTGTTATATTTATTGGTGGAGTAGTGAGAACAATTTATGATGCAAGGATATTACATCGCATAAAAGAGTCAGATGTGATTATAGTTCTGACTGGAATGTTGGTTATGATGCTTGGTCTCCTGGCAGACTTGATTGTGAAAACAAGGAAGACGTAAAATGAAGATTTGCGTTATTGGTCCTACATACCCATTTAGGGGAGGGATTGCTCATTACACTACACTTTTAGTTAAGAATTTGAGGAAAAAGCACGATGTAGTTTTTTTTTCTTTTAAAAGGCAATATCCGCAATTTCTATTTCCGGGGAGAACACAAATAGACAATAGCAAAGTGATAATCAAGGTTGAGGCTAAACCTATATTTGACTCTATGAATCCTTATAGTTGGTTAGCGATGTTCTATAAAGTAAAAAAATTAAGGCCGGAACTCTTAATCTTCAACTGGGTTAGTTTTTTCTTCGCAATTCAGTTTGCTATTATTGCATTTCTTACAAGGAAGTTTACAAGAACAAAAGTATTGATGATATGTCATAATGTTAAACAACATGAGGCAAGACCAGGAGAAAAAGTGCCTACAAAATTAGCATTTAAAAATGCAGACTATTTTATCGTCCACTCGGTAGAAGATTCCAACAATTTAAAGCAACTTGTTCCGAATGCTCTGGTGAAAAAAACTTTTCATCCTACTTATAATTTCTTTAAATTCGGAAACATAGAAAAAAGTGAGGCTCAAAATAAACTATGTGTTTCAGGTAATATGATACTTTATTTTGGATTCGTCAGGGAATATAAGGGATTAATGTATTTGATATGGGCGTTGCCCATGGTTTTGGAGAAAGTAGATGTTCATTTATTGGTCGTGGGTGAGTTTTGGGAAGATAAGCGAAAATATTTGGAACAGATTAAAAATTTAAAAATTG
Organism: candidate division TA06 bacterium JGI_Cruoil_03_38_101; assembly: GCA_002215665.1. Taxonomy (GTDB): domain Bacteria; phylum Hydrothermota; class UBA3072; order UBA3072; family UBA3072; genus UBA3072. Next base: position 16,757 of record NGFL01000036.1, read on the forward strand.
GTGAAAATATAACTATCGTGGATAGGTATATTCCAAATGAGGAGGTTGGATTATACTTCTCGGCGGCTGATACTGTTGTCTTACCTTATATTTCGGCTACGCAGAGTGGAATAGCCCAGATAGCGTTTGGATTGAATAAGCCTGTTATCACCACAAATGTCGGTGGAATTCCCGAGGTTGTCGAGGATGGTAAAACAGGCTTTATTGTACCACCCCAAAATTCAAAGGCTTTGGCAGATGCGATTATCCATTTTTACGAGAACAAGAATGAGGAAGAGTTTGTGAATAATATCATAAAAGAAAGGGAGAAGTTCTCCTGGGATAGAATGGTTGAAGTGATTGAGAGTTTTAACCCCAACCTTATTCAAAGTTTCAAACGGGATTAAGATGAAAGATTGAGATTGTTATATGGGTGTTAAAGACAAGGACATCGTTGAATTACAAACAGTTGATTGTAATTTAGCTCTTTAATATTTTCGATTCTCAAGAACATAGTTGCGCCCCTCCTTTTTATATTTTGTCATTGCCACTATTATAACCTATAAAGACGGATCTGTTGAGAAAAAAACTTTATGAACCCAAAAGGTTGCACCAATAGTTTTTGGACTATTTTCAAAGAGCTTAAGAACGCAAGTCATTATATAGTAAGAGATTTACTGTATTAGGTTATCTTATAAATGGGCATTTTTGCCCTTTTGCTGTTAAACTCGGGTATAAGATTACGAACGAATGTTTCTAGAACCATACATCTTCAATCTTGCCTTTCCAATTTTTAAAATCTCCGAAGAATATATTGTATACTTAATAATATTATTGGTGAAAATACAGTCGTTATAAAACCTGACTCTGGAAATGGCATTACGGTGTGTTTTAGAAAAGTCAATGAAAAATTAAATAAGATGAACTTGGTAACGGGGAGAGCCCAGATGGATTGGAGAAAAACTTTGCTTGAATTCTACAGAGAGACATTTCATCTACATCATTGGGTAATGACTTCTAACTCTATCGATCTTTGGGAAAAGTTAGAGGAGAGCCAGTGGCTTTCTAGAAAACAAATTCTTGATATTCAACACGATAAGCTTCAAAAGCTTATCTGGCATGCCTATGAACATGTGCCTTACTACAGAAAGTCTTTTGACGCAGTAGGAGTTAGGCCCCAGGATATTCGAGATATTAATGATCTTGTTAAGATCCCATTTCTTACCAAAGAAACCTTGAAAAAATCGGACACTTCCTTTTTTCTTTCAGATAATCATAATCCAAATAATGTTGTTAGGATCGCGACTAGTGGTTCAACGGGAGTTCCTCTGCACGTATATGCGGATAGAACACAACTGGAATATAGGTATGCTGCAGTATTGAGAAATTGGCATTGGACAGGTTATAAATTCGGCGACAAACAGATTCGTTTATGGCACCAAACAATAGGCATGACAGAGGAACAGATTAAGATGGAATGGCTGGATTCATTTTTGATGAGAAGAGAATTCCTCCCGGTTTTTGAAATGGATCGTAACCGGCTTTTCCAATTCATGGAGAAAATACGAAAATACGGACCAACGATGATGGATGGGTATGCAGAAGCCTTTAATCTGTTAAGTAGGTTTATCAAATCGAATAATATATCTGATATCGAAGTGCCTATAATTATCTCTTCGGCTCAGATGTTACCTGATCATGTAAGGGAGTTAATCAGGGAACAGTTTCATGCGGAAGTTTTTGACAGATACGGCGCTCGAGAATTTAGCACCATAGCTCATGAGTGTGAGTATCATAACGGATACCACGTTAATGCCGAAAATTTAATCGTCGAAATTCTCAAAGACGAAAAGCCCGTTAGACCCAAAGAGATGGGAGAAGTTGTGATCACTGATTTAAATAATTTCAGCATGCCTCTGATCCGGTATAGAATAGGTGATCTGTCTTGTGTTTTGGAGGGAGAATGTAGATGCGGCAGGGGGCTGCCTCGTATCGGTAAGATTATGGGAAGAACTCAGGGAGTAATCGTTGGAACAAACAAAAAATTTATGGTTGGAAGTTTTTTCTTACATCTTTTGAAAGATTACGAGAATGAGATCGAAAGATTTCAGATAGTCCAAAGAAAATACGGAGAGATAATATTCAAACTGATACCCGGCAGAAAATACAACAATAATATCGTACATTTGATTGAGAACCAATTCAGAGATTGGCTAGGTGAAGATATGGAAATAACAACTGTAATAGTCGATCAGATCCCCATGGTTAAAACGGGGAAATATACAGTTTGCATTTCGGAGCTACCTATAGATTTCCAAAAAAATAGGAATTATGAAGAGTAAAGTAGTGGTTAGATATAATCCACAGTTGGATTATATCAAAGATTTTCCATTTGATTCACCCAGTTTGATTTATTCAGAGATGGATAAAGTTCTATTAGATCTTGGCCTTGACAAAAAAAACTACGGTACAGAAAACTGGAATCCTTTTGGAATTTTAGTACCTAAAAAAGGGAAAGTTGTTATAAAGCCAAATTTTGTATCAATCAAGAACCACCACATAGCATTGAATAGAGATCGATTAAATGGTGTGACGACCCATCCGTCTATTCTGAGACCACTAATAGATTATGCCTTTAAAGCTGTAGGGAAAAAGGGAAAAATTTCAATTGTCGATTCACCCATCGAGGCAGCTGATTTTGAAGAAACGGTTGAAGCCTTGAATATTTCTCATATGGTTAATTACTTGAAGACGGAAAGAGAATATCCGCTTGAATTAATTGATTTAAGGGATTTCAGAGTAGTTCCGAAAATGTTCATCAATTCTCTTAACATTGGAGAGAGGTCTTTAAATATTGGATTTTTCAAAAAGCTTGATTTGACTGGAGATCCTCGTGGCTATACAATCGTTGATCTGAAAAAAGACAGCGAGTACTCACTTTTGAATGACGAGAAACTTGATAGGCTACGGTTCTATAAGCCCCATTTCAAAGAACCCACTAAGCATCACGACAAAATAAAAAACGAATATAGTATTCCGAATACGGTTTTGGAAGCGGATTTTATCGTTAATGTTCCTAAGCTAAAAACTCATAAGAAAGCAGGGGTAACTCTTGCAATGAAGAATTTGATTGGATTAATAAATCGGAAGAATTGGTTGCCTCATTACACAGAGGGTGTTGCGCCAAAAGGTGATCAGTATCCTAAGAGACCTTCGTTTGTCGAAAAATTCGAACATCTCTTATCCGTTGTGCCCGTTTCAAATAAGAATAGTATAATAATCCGCTTTCCTAAAGTCGACCATAAAACTGGCGCAGTAAGAGTTCCCATAAGAGATGGCAATTGGAGTGGAAATGATACTTTATGGCGAGCTATTTTGGATATATGCAGGATAATTCTATATGCCGACGAGCAAGGGGTAATACGGGACACTCAGCAGCGAAAAATTCTATCGATTGTTGATGGAGTCGTAGCAGGAGAGGGTGAAGGTCCTATTGGAGCTATGCCAAAGAAGTGCGGAATACTGATCGGAAGTTTTGATATGGTTGCAGCCGATGTTATTGCTACGAAGATAATGGGATTTGATCCAAAAAGGCTTTTGAGTATCCAAAAGGCGCCTGAGCACGATAAATACCCCTTGGGGACATCCGACATATCAAAAATCGAAGTTATCCCCCAAAAAATGATAAATTTGAATCTAAGATTTAAACCACCTAAAGGATGGAGAACATATATATATGGGGAGTGTAATAAGTTAACGGGAAAAAGATAAAGGGATAGATGAAAGTAGCGTGGATTATATTGCATTCCTTTGAAATGTTCTATCCAGAATATAGAAATAAATATAAGGAATCAGGCGCCTTGGACTATGAAATAATATGCAAACAAGATCATGCAATACACCGATATTGTAAGGCTGCACAGATGGAAGGCATAGAATCCGAGGTATATTATCTTTCCCAATATGAGAAAACAGTAAGAGAGTTCACTCATAAGTACGGGCACAAAATTAAAAGAGTACCAATCAATGCAGGTGGAGGAAAATATGGCAAAGAGATAACTTTCACACTTCTGAAAGAACTGAAAAAAGACACATTCCATATAATCTTTGTAGTTCCATTTTATTTAAACAGAATTATTGATATGTTTGATCTTTTGGCTTTATTCTGCAGAACCAATAAGTATCCTTTTATACCTATTTATAGCGGTGATACTTTTTTGGGTCTGCCCCCGCTTCGCCGGCTATCAAAGAGATTCTTTCTCAATCTCTCGGATAAAATCTTCGTGCAAAGCAAAGCTGAGATAAAAGTTCTTGAGAAATATGCAAAAATAAGAAGGGAAAAGATTATATATTTCAATAATCCGGTTATGCTGGATGTTTTCTCTATTATTCCCAAAGAAATTGCAGCCAAGAAACTTGGTTATGATCCGTTGAAGAGATACATATTATACGTGGGGAGATTATCTCGGGAAAAAGGTGTTCACCATATTCTGAATATTCTACCGTCTTTGATAAAGATTGATCAAAACATTGCGGCTTTAATTATAGGATATGGTCCGGAGGGTAAAAGGCTGCGTCTTCAAGTAAAAGACAAAGAATTAGATAATCATGTATCCTTCATGGGAATGATTCCCTATGAGGACTTGCCACTTTACTATAACTTGGCTGATATCTTCGTTCTCCCATCGTATTTTGAGGGGAAGCCGAGCGTTTTGCAAGAAGCACTAGCATGTAATACTCCCTCGATAGGTACAACTGTTGGTGGTGTTCCGGAAGTTCTCTCGAATGGTGTGGGGCTATTGGTTCCCCCCGGGGATGAAAATAGATTGTTTGATGCGATAAAGCAGATTCTGAAAGGAAGGTTTGAGATCAACAGGACGAAAAGAATGCAATTATTGGAGGAATACTCTATGCAAAATGTGGGAAAGAGATTAAAGGAGATATGCGAGGAAGTTTTGAACGAACATTAAGCAGAAAAGGAATTTTTGGTCTTCAGAAGTAAATATGAGTGAATGGGTCTGAAGAACAGAGAAAACTTTGAGGTTATTATTGGCCAGACGGTAGGGAGGCAGTGGCTTACCACCGCTAACAATCGATTACAGTATTTCGTCATTATGAAAATGTAGTTCAACCGTCTAAACTACCCTAAAATGCCCTTGAAATATGCCACAAAAAGTCCAAAATACGGGATTTTTGACAAAAGGCAACCGCATCAGTCCTTGCCATATAAGGACTTACATCGGTTTAGGGAATCGTCATTTTTTGCTTTTGTAAGTTATTGCTGAATAAGGACTTAGAATTTTGGGAAGCCCTGTAATTTTATAACAGAGTTAATAGTTTTTATCGAACTAAATATGAATAGCCAAAGAAAGGAAGAGTTTGTGAATAATATCATAAAAGGAAGGGATAAGTTCTCCTGGGATAGAATGGTTGAAGTGATTGAGAGTTTTGTTACGGTTTAAAATTATGGGAAATAGGATTATAATTTTAGGCGCAGGGCTTTCTGGGTTAAGTACTGCGTATCATTTTAAAAAAGACTACGAGATATTTGAGAAGAATCGAGAAGCTGGTGGTTTATGTCGTTCTGTGGAAGTAGAGGACTTTATCTTCGATTATGGACCACACATCCTTTTTACCACCGACTCATACGCTTCAAAATTAATAAAGAGTCTTTTAAAAGAAAACCTTTGTTCAAAGCTCAGGGAGGCATGGATATATCACAGCAAATATGATTGCTATACGAGATTTCCCTTCCAATCACACCTTTATGGATTACCCGTTGAAATAGTAAAGGAATGCATATTGAGTCTTTTCGAAGCTAAATACAAAGCCACAAGGAATCCAAAGCCCGGGAATTATCGGGAGTGGATGTATCATACCTTTGGAAAGGGAATAAGTGACTATCTGATGATACCCTATGCCAATAAAATTTGGACAGTTTCTCCAGATAAAATGAATTATGACTGGGTGGAGAGAAGGATTCCACAACCCGAGATTGGGGATATATTGGATGGTGCCCTACATGAATCGAAATTAAGAAGCGGCCTCAATAAAGAATTCTGGTACCCCATAAGTGGTGGAATAGAGGCATTGCCCCGCTCATTTTTGCCATACATTGATAAAATAAATTTGAATATGGAGGTCACTAAAATATCCGTAGATAGAAGGGAAGTGGAGTTTAATCACGGAGAAATCATAGATTACAACATATTGGTGTCTACTTTGCCCTTGCCGGAGGTCGTCAAATTAATTGAGGACGTACCGGAAGGAGTTAAGAGAGCAGCCAATGATTTAGAATATAACTCCATCATCTGTGTAAATTTGGGTATCGATAGGCCAAATATAACCGATAAACATTGGGTATATTTCCACGAAGAAGATTTCGTATTCCACCGCATCAGTTTTCCGATGAATTTCTCACCAAAAACTACTCCTACAGGTAAGAGTTCTCTCTCTACAGAAATTTCCTATTCCAAATATAAAAAGGTGGATAAGAAAAATATTGTTGGGCGAGTGATTCAGGATTTGATCAATGCAAAGATATTGGAAAAGGATGACAATATTTTGGTAACAAATGTGCTCGATATAAAATATGGATACATCATATATGACCATAGACATCACAAGAATGTTAGTATTATCCACAATTTTCTTAGAGATCATAATATTTACACCTGTGGAAGATTTGGTGAATGGGAATATTTCAATATGGACCACAGTATTCTAAGCGGAAAAAGAGTTGCTGATGAATTGAATTCAATTTAGAATGACAACTCACAAGAGCTTTGTCTTTTTGTTGAAGACTCAATTCGAGTCCAGTGGAGTGGGCTTTTTATGGGTAAGATAAAGATCTTATACCTTGTTGAGTATTGGATCGGTGGTGTCCGCAATGTTGTGCTGAATTTGGCAGAAAGGTTGGATAAGAGTAAGTTCGAAGTCGTTGTATGTTCTCTTTGCGAACACAAAGTGTGGGACAAAAACTTTGGGGCTTCAGGCGTAGAAACAAGAAATTTTAGAATGAGAAATCTATTCGATATAGGAGCAATCCTTGCATTGTCAAAATTCATAAGGGATAATAGATTTCATATAGTCCATACGCACCTTCCAAGAGCAGATTTCTACGGGAGGCTCGTGGCAAGATTGTGTCATGTGCCATTCATATTTTCGACGGTTCACAGCGCAGAGAAGCACAGAGAAAAGAAGCATAAATTTTTGCATTCTTTTTTGGACAAAATATCTATGGGTTTTGCAAATGAAATTATAGCTGTGGCTGAGTCAGTGAAGAGGCATATCATTGATAAGCAAGGTATAGATTCAGACAAGATCGTGGTTATTCGTAATGGAATAGATATAGGTAGATATGCTGGAAGTGGTAATCCTGAAGTTACCAGAAGAGAATTTGGGTTTCACAATAACTCAGTTATTGTTGGTGTTGTAGGGCGCCTTAATAAACAAAAAGGTCTCGCCTTTTTTCTAAGGGCAGCATGCGAAGTTCTCAAGGTCGAGAAGCGCGTGCAATTCTTGATAGTCGGTGAAGGCCCGCAACGGTATGAATTGGAGAGGCTTTCAAAGAGATTGGGAATCGACCAATGGGTTGTTTTTTCAGGTTTCAGGGCTGATGTACCGTCAGTTCTATCCGTTATGGATATCTTTGTGATGCCTTCGTTAGTGGAAGGTTTTCCCTTAAGCTTGCTGGAGGCAATGGCAGTTGGTAAGCCTGTAATAGCATCCAATATTGGAGGGATCCCAGAAATAGTCAAAGACAGAGAATCGGGAATTTTAGTACCGCCAAGGGATCCGGAAGCATTAGCCGAGGCAATTGTTGAACTTTTGAAAGATAGAGCAAATTGGAAAGTCATGGGAGAAAATGGGAGGCAGCGAGTTATTGAATATTTCAATGTCGAGAGAATGGTAAGAGACTATGAGGAATTTTACCTTCATCATGTTGGAGAAGGCGCTCTGATATCTAAGGGATACAGGGTGACACAGTCGCTTGATGTGAAAAAGAACTGCAGAAATGATACATTTATCTCGACCCGGGGAAAGGCATCAGATCCATTTGTTTCAGTTGTTGTTCTCAATTGGAATGGAATAGAGGATACGGTCGAGTGTTTAAACAGCCTTCGAGAGATGGACTATCCAAATTTTGAGACGATCGTTGTTGATAATGGATCCACAGATGGGTCTCAGGAGAGAATCAAAAGGGAATTTCCAGAAGTTAGTCTTATCGAGAATCACAAAAATTTGGGGGTTGGAGAAGGAAATAACGTGGGAATTAGGCATGCTTTAGGAAAAGGTGCTGAATACATATTTCTTCTAAACAATGATGCAATAGTTGATCCTCAGGTATTGCAAGAATTGATTAATGTTGCTGAGAATGATCGGATGATAGGCATTGCCGGGCCTCTAATCTATTTCTATGATGATCCAACAAAGATACAATCTGCTGGTCTTCACATTGATTTTCGAGACGCAGTATGCAGACTTCGTGGATATAAAAGAAGAGATACTGGAGATTACAGTAAAATGGAGGAGGTCAACTCTGCCTCAGGGTGCGGGATGTTGGTCAAGAAAAGCGTGATACAGAAAGTTGGATTACTCGATCCAGAGTATTTCGCTTATGGTGATGATATTGATTGGAGCCTACGAACCAAGAAAGCAGGATTCAAGGTTGTATTCGTTCCTCAGGCGAAGATGTGGCATAAGGGCTCTATGAGTACTGGTGGGAGATATACTGTTCCTAGATCATATCTCTTCGGACGTGCTACTGTGTTGTTCATAAAGAAACATGGTAAGTGGTATCACTGGTTCAAATTTCTGTTCTTTGTATCAGTGGCTCTCATTGGTGGCTTCATTCGCCAGTCCTTCAAGAGAAACCAGAAGGCCGTTATTGCCAAAGCCTTAGGCCTTTATCACGGGCTGCGCAGCATGGAGTGTAATGAAGCAACGTTGGAGAGACTTGCCTTGAAATTTCATTTGAAAGTAAGGCAGAAGGAGGATTAGAATAGAGGCAGACGTGATACTATCAGTGGTAATTCTAAACTGGAATGGGAAGCATTTTCTTAAAGATTGTCTCGATTCTGTGTTCAGGCCGAATTCAAAAATCCCTTTTATAAGATGAAAATGCTATGGAATGTGTAACCAATCCAGTAAGTCTTTGGGAATTCATTTATAATCGCTTTTTAAAATGAGAGTGACTTTAATATATCCTCAAAGCGGTCGTAAAAATAATTTTCCTCCATTAGGAGTAATGTATATAGGAGCTGTACTTGAAGAAGCTGGGCATTCTGTTCAAATTATAGATCCTATGCCTAAAGATATGAGCTTCGTTCAAATGGTTCGAGACTTTGACCCGCAAATTGTTGGGGTGAGTATTATGACAGCCAGTTATTCAACGGCTGCTGATTTGTTGAAAAAATTAAAACAGAATATTCCGGATACTTTGTACTGCGCTGGTGGAGCACATGTAACGGCATTACCAGTAGAAACCATTAATGACCTCGAACTTGATTTTGCTGTAGTAGGAGAGGGGGAGTTCACTATGCGGGAAGTATGCAAGAGAATAGAGAACGGTGGCGATTTGCATGGGGTAAAAGGAATTGTCTATCGGAGTGGGAGTGTAGTCGTGAATAATGACCCGAGGGATCTAATCCAAAACTTGGACGATTTGCCTTTCCTTGGTCGACACCTTCTTTCTGATTTCAAAGAATATCTACTTCCGCCAGGAACCTTGAGAGGGGGGTTTTTTCAACGCTCAACGACAATGATGACTAGTAGGGGATGTCCCTATCACTGCATATATTGCAGCAGTTATCTGATCTTTGGAAGAAAATTACGTCGCCGTTCCGTGAGTAATGTAATCGCCGAGATCGAAGGCTTAATCAAGAAATACGACATAGAGGCATTATACTTTTTAGACGACACGTTTACCCTAAATTCGAGATGGGTCATGGAGTTCTGTAGACAACTGAGAGAGAAGAAAATTCCTATTTCTTGGCAATGCCAAGCTAGAGTGGATACAGTTTCGGAGGATTTACTGTATGCTATGAAGAATGCTGGATGTATCTCTGTAGAGTTTGGTGTAGAGAGTGGCTCGGAAAAGGTGCTAAAGATAATGAAAAGACGGACTTCCAAGGAAATGATTTTTAAGGCTTTTAAGACGGCTAAGAAAGCAGGTTTGAGAAGTTCGGCTTTCTTTATGTTAGGTAATCCTGGCGAAACATTGGAAGATATTAACCAAACTTTTAAAGTAGCAAAGAAGATTAAAGCTAACAGGACTAATTTTTATTTCACTGTTCCTTTTCCGGGGACAGAACTCTATCAAATGGCACAACAAAATTCATGGCTTGATAAGAATTTGAATTTCATGGAGCTATGGGATTTTTCTCTTACTGAGAAACCACTAATGGAGATTAACTTCACTAAAGAAGAGTTGGCTAAGATTCGTAAAAAGTTCCGAAATCATTTCATCTTGAGAAATCATTTGTTAGGGCATATAAACTATCAAGGCATTTATAGAGCGCTTTTAGTTTTGCTAAAAAAGCCATTAGAGTCTTTAAAGAATTTCCTGCCCTTTGCTTTAAAGAGACAATGGACAAGATTTATCGAATATCTTGGTGAAGAATACAGAACAGAATTGAGGAGGAAACCAAAGTAATTTATAAAATATTCTATTTATAAATTGGAGTAACTTAAGTTAAGATGTTTCGAAGCATATACTTTTCATTGAAAAAGGCACTGGAGAGAATTCTTGATCCTTAAAGAACACACAACAGGTGCCAGGAATTCACTGAATGTCTCGCTACACTATGGTGTGCGGGTGAAAGCATATGTTTCTTTGTAAATGAAGTAATATGAAGATCTTGCTTGTTTCACCACATTTACCCTATCCAGGAATAGGTTCTGGAGGAGGAAGCGTCATATTTAATTACGTGAAACACCTCGCTAAACGACACGAAATTTCCTTCCTGTGCTTTATTATCCCAGAAGATGAGGGGCATGTATCGGATTTGAGGATGTATTGCCAAAGAGTCGAAACAATTCCAATAAAATGTAACCGTCACCGTTCAAAAATAGGTGTTCTACTTAGTCGGTGCAAAAAATTGTTCTTAGTCTTTTTCTCGAAAAAGCCATTAAAAGTTGCCCTCCTCTATTCTAAACATATGGAAAGAAAGATTATTGAATTGCTGCAAACAGGCAGTTATGATGTAGTTCAGTTTGAATATGCGGAAATGGGACAATACATTACAGCGGTAAACAATTTACCCTCAGTATTAAGTGAGCTTGAAGCCAGTATGATACTCCGTTATAGATATTTTGGTTCTGTGAAGAATACCCTGAAAAGAGTTTTTTATTTTATGGAATGGTTAAAATGGATGCGATATGAAACCAGCATTCTTAAAAAATTTGATAAGATTCTTACGCTTACGAGAGAAGATAAAATTCTTTTAAAAACCTTTGTTCCGGAAGCTAACATCACATCTATTTCTACTGGAATGGATATTGCCGAAGAAGGATTTTCAAAACTATCAAATGAAGTTATCCCACATAGATTGATGTTTTTTGGAGACATGTATTATAAGCCAAATTTGGATGCTGTAATCTACTTCTGTAAGGAAATCTTTCCCATCATAAAAAATAAAATTCCCAATATTTCGTTATATATCGTCGGCCCACACTCTTCGACTGAAGTAGAGGGACTCCGTGCAGATCCTAATATTACAGTTATGGGTTATGTGAGAGACTTGGATTCCTTGATAAGGAAAGCGGCAATTGTTGTCGTTCCTATAAGGTTGGGGGGAGGGATCAGAATAAAGACTCTCCATGCTATGGCAATGGGAAAGGCTGTGATTGCGACATCTCTTGGAGCTCAAGGCATAGATGTGATACCTGAGGAGAATATAATCATTGCTAACGAACCAGAAATATTCGCCAAGAGGACTATAGAACTTTTGGAAAACGGGCAATTGAGGCAAAGACTCGGACGAAACGCAAGAAAACTAATTAAGGAAAAATATCAATGGGAGCCAGTTATAAAAAAGCTGGAAAGAATATACGAGGAGGCAGTTTCGTTCAATTCACTTAGCTTTCATTAGGATATTAGAAGAATTTGGTTTTAGAAATTCTTCAACTACGAAGTTGTTTGTCCTGAATTAACTCTAGGTTATAGCGGTTTGGCTACTGCTCAAAGAATTGTTAAAAATTTCTTCTCACTCGCTACTGCGCAAATAATACGCGAAGTTCTGGGATTTGTAGTTGTAGTCTATTGGCAAGGATTTTAGGTGCAGAAAACTTTGGTAAAATCGCTTTTGCACAGGCTATTTTTGCATATTTTCACGCTGATGGTTAATCTGGGACCAAATACCTTTGGGAGCAAAAGGATAGAATCATGTTTAAATTTGCAGTTTATAAGATGAGATGGTTTGCTGGAGAGAATTAGTATGAACAACACCGTTCAGAGAATTGCAAAGAATACGACAGCATTACTTGTGGCCCAGTTGATAAGTTACTCGTTGGGTTTTTTCTACATAATGTATACCGCCCGCTATTTGGGCGTGGCAGGCTTCGGCATCCTCTCCTTTGCTCTTGCTTTTACCGGAATTTTTGGTGTTTTCACCGACCTTGGTCTTCAACCGTTAACTGTAAGAGAAGTCGCCCGAGACAAATCCTTAGCCTCAAAATACCTCGCCAATGTCAGCACGATGAAAGTAATCTTAGTTGCTATTACCTTTGGACTGATTGCCCTAACCATAAACCTCTTAGGCTACCCAGAACAAACAATTAAAGTTGTTTATCTTATCGCCTTATCAGTTGTCTTTCATGCCTTCACTGGAATGTTCTATTCGATTTTCCGAGCTCATGAAAAAATGGAGTATCAATCTTTAGGGCAGATTTTGAACAGTGTTTTATTGCTTTCAGGTGCTTTCTTTCTAATAAAACAGGGGTTTGGTGTTATTGGGTTTGCTTCTTTGCATTCTTTGGTTAGTGCAATCGCTCTGGGGTATAGTTTTGTTGTTTGTGTGTGGAAGTTTGTTTTGCCAAAGATAGAAATAAATTTCGGGTTTTGGAAAACGATGATAAAACAGGCGTTACCATTTGGCTTAACAATACTTTTTTTTTCACTATACTATCGAATAGACATGGTCATGTTGTCCATGATGAAGGGGAATGAAGCTGTCGGTTGGTATAGTGCGGCTCATCGGCTTGTATTTACTTTTGCTGCTATTTCTGGGCCATTTTTGGGATCTTTTTTTCCAGTTACATCAAGACTTTATCAATCATCAAAAGAAGCTTTGATACGTTCGAGTGAAAGAGCTTTTGGGTATCTGTTAATGATAGCGCTTCCTATTGGGCTCGGAACTACAATTTTGGCGAGTAGATTGATATCTTTGATCTATGGGGCAGAATATATTCCTTCTATAATTGCGTTACAAATACTTATTTGGACGGGTGTTTTTATCTTTGTAGATGTTTTTGGAAATCTGCTTGGCTCAATTGATAAACAAATCGAAATGGCGAAAGTATCAGGTATATGCCTGCTGGTAAATGTAGTACTAAATCTGCTCCTTATACCTAAATATAGTTATGTTGGTGCGAGCATTGCGACGGTAATAACAAACATAGTTGGTATCTTCGGATTGTATGGATATGTTGTAAGAAGCGGGTATCAACTCTCGAATAAATTTCTTCTAAAAAAAATCTTCAAGGTAGCTACTGCGACTATTATTATGGGAGCATATACCATATCTTTCCAAAATGTTAGCCTTCTGTTATTAGTTCCATCTTCCGCTATGTTTTACTTTCTTAGTTTTTATCTGTTGAAAGGCTTTGATTCCGAGGATAGAGAATTATTTAAAAAGGTATTTACAGGGGGAAACAGAAGATAATGACATTTAATACAAAAAAGAAATTATTTGAATTTTGGGATAAAGATGAAGAATACTTTAGATTTGCTAGAGATGCGAATCTGGTACTTAAAGGTGAAAGAGAGGATATGTTAAGGTACATCAATCCTGGCGATTTGGTTTTAGATGTAGCATGTGGTAGTGCTGAGAATGGTAGATATATATCTCAGTTTGCACATTATGTTGGAACAGATATTTCTTCTATAGCTTTAAAGATGGGAAGGGATTATAAAAATGAGAATTTTGATTTAGTTCACTCTGATGCTGAGATGCTACCGTTTGCTGATAACTTCTTTAACGTTGTATTATCGACATATTCATTAGAACATTTCTTAAATCCGAAAAAAGTAATTGATGAAATGTACAGAGTTTGTAAAAAAACTGGGAAAATAATTTCGATATCCCCTGCATGGGATTTTCCATTATCATTACCTCCATCACTTGGGAGACTTAACAGATTGCAGAAGTTTAAATTTATTTTTAAAAAATCTATAAAACAACTTTGTTTACCCATCAAAGAATATTTTTCGCCCATCATAATAAATAACCCAAGTATTTTTGATGAGGGTTATTCTCAAGATAACGATACAGTATATGTCGTCTCAATTAGGGAAATTGAGAATTATCTCACAAAATGGTTAAATACAAAATTATTGTTTATCCAAACAAAACATAAATGGTTTAATAAAATCCCATTTTTAAAATATTGGAGAACAAATATATTATTTATCGTAGTAGAAAAATGAAGGGTATAACAATGGATATGAAAGATACCCTTGAAATATCAGTTCCAAATGTGAAAGGTGTTCATGAATAAAATAAACGTCCTGCAAGTATGTAACCGATTAGGAATAGGGGGGACAGAGAAAGCTCTCCAAATCTTCACTGAAAATTTGGATAAAAGTATCTTCGATGTTTATGTGTGTGGAGTTATGCAAGGTGGAGAAAGGGAAAAGTTATTGAGAGAAAAAGGATTCGAGGTTTATATCATTGATAAAGATCAACAGAAATTAATTAAACTAATGAAAGAAAAAAACATACAAATCGTTCATATCCATAGAGCAGGACATGAAGAGCCTTTTGTTATAATGGCAGCAAAAAAAGCTAAAGTGCCCGTAATCATAGAAACAAACGTATTTGGTCTCGTTGATAATAGTCAATCTGGGATATTATTAGATCATCATTTGTTTATAAGTAAAATGTGTGCATTACGGTATCAGAAATGGACAAGAATATCTAATGAAGAATTTTTTAAAACTTGCAAGGTTCTTTATAATCCTGTTAATTTAGATGATTTTGAAAAGAATAAAATATCTGATACCGAAATACAAAAATTAAAAGAGAGTTTGGGAATTAATCAAGATGAGCCCATAATCGGTCGAATTGGTAGACCTGACATAGGGAAATGGGGTGATATTTGCCTTGATATGATGCGATATCTCATAAAAAAGGTTCCAAATGTAAAGTATATTGTTGTGGGTGCACCGGAATCAACAAAAGATGGATTTCAAAAGCATGAAATATCAAAAAATCTTGTTTTTTTGAAACCTCTTTCTCCTGACGAGGTAATCAAGTTTTATAATTTGGTAGATGTTTTAGCTCATTCATCAAAAATAGGAGAATCGTTTGGATATACGATTGCTGAAGCAATGGCTGCTCAAAAACCAGTTATTGTAAATTCTACACCTTTATCAGATAACGCGCAAGTTGAGCTAATAGATAACGGAATAACAGGTTTTGTTGCCAATTCCCCAAAAGACTATGCTGAAGTCATAGGTTATTTGCTTAAAAACAAAAATAAAGCAAGAGAAATGGGCTTGGCTGGTTATGAAAAGGTAAAGAGAGAATATGAATCAAAAAAGACTGCAAAGATTTTAGAGAAAATATACATTGATCTTTTAAGGAAAAAGGGGATTGAATTTAATGATGAAATAGCGAAAAAATACGAAAAAATTGAATATTCTCCATCAAAAGAGGATATTTATGAATTTAAAAGGGAATACGAAAAGAGACTCAAAGATTGTTTTGGAGGTGCGAGTATAGTTTATAAATTTGAAATTTTTGGTTGGAAGTATTTTATAGATAAACCTCTAATAATCCACGGTTTGAAGAAGTTAATTAACGCTACAGAGAGAAGGTTTAGATGAAAGAAAATAGTAGAACGAAAGAAATTTACGGCAGAAAAAGAGATAAGATTGTCTTTGCAACTTTTTTCCCAGCATGTGAGAATACACATTTGACAAAAGAGGTTGGTATGATTCCGTATATTCTCCATAGAGACTTTGGATACGATTCTTATATAATTTGCTATAAGAATGGCGATTATCCCCATTTAGAAACAAAAGTCCTAGTCCGAATGGCATAGATCGAAAAATCTTCTGCCCTGATGGGGAGCACATTTCACTCCTTGATAGATTGGAAAAGCCAATTTATCTATTTGTGGGAGCATTAGATCTATTTAAAAGGCCAGAATCTTTTTTGCGAGCAGTTGGTCGGTTAAAAAGAGGGTCTGCCGTCTTAATTGGAAATGGACCTCTTTTTTCTCGAATTCATTCCATGGGAAGACAGATTTTAGGCGAAAAAAGATTTCTTATGAAAAAGGGAGTTCCTTATCATGAAATGCCCAAATGGTATAGAAGTTGTGATGTGTTTTCTTTGCCTTCTAGTGACGAACCCTTTGGCAATTCAGCTATTGAAGCCCTAGCTTGCGGGAAACCAGTTGTTGTTAATGATAGTCCCATAATAAAATGGGTTGTTGAGGAAGCGGGTCTCTACTGTAACTGCGGAAATATTGAGGAATATTCAAATCACCTAAAGTTAGCTTATGAAAATAGGAAAAATCTGACAAAAATGGCTGAACGATCTCTTAAAAAATTCAATTGGGAAAGTATCATAGAGACTTACATTCAGGAAATCGAAGCCATCACCCAGAGAAAAAATAAAATTGATAACTTTTAAATGCCTTGTTAAGGCGATGAGAAAGCTTACTTTAGTATTTGAAAAATTAGAAAATATCCATTTGATAAAAGAAGTTGGAATTATACCTTATTATCTTTCCGAATACCATGGATATGAAGTAGAAATTGTATGTTATGCTTATTCTAAAAACAGAGAAATGCGTTTTAAAAGTGATAACATAAAAATTATAAGGATTAATAGATTTTTTGATTCACAGAGATTTTACTGGTTAGGTATGCTTTATTATTTAGTTAAGCACGCCAATAAAATTGGAGGCTTAATGCTATATTTCTTAGATGGGAGAATTTTTTGGTATATGTTTTTTTTAAAGTTATTAAATCCAAAATGTTTTTTTTATATAAAATTAGATCTGGATCGCATTAGGTTTGGAAGCTTGAATCATCCTGATATTACAGATCTTAGATCAAAGCTTAATCATAAGAAACTCAATTTTCAAATAAGATATATATTTAAAAAAGCCAACTTATTGAGTGTGGAGACCAAGGAAATTTACGGTCGTCTTTTCCCGGAATGGAAAGGAGTTGATCTAAGAGAAAAATTGATTTTACTACCTAGCGGTTTTGACGATAAAAGGACAAAAGTCAGAGTAAAATCCTTTAAGGAAAAAGAAAACATCATTTTGACTATAGGAAGGTTAGGTTCAAAACAGAAAAATACTGAAATGCTTATGTCTGCTTTGGAAGAGATAGAAGATTTTAAAGATTGGAAAGTATATCTAATTGGACCAATTGAGAATCGTTTTAAGACATATATCAAAGATTATTTCGAAAGAAATCCACTATTACAAAACAAAATTGTTTTTCTGGGAGCTATTTATAAAAGGGATGTACTATTTGAATGGTTGAATAGAAGCAAAGTTTTTTGTTTGACTTCAAGTTGGGAAAGTTTTGGTAATGTATTGAACGAAGCAGGTTTTTTTGGGAATTATATCGTATCTACCAATGTTGGCGCAGCTTTAGATATTACAGATAATGGTAAATTAGGAGAAATTATAGAAGTTAATGATGTTTCAAGTCTGAAGGAAATTTTGGAAAAAATAATAAAAAGAGGAAAAGATATTTCTGAATATTCAAGAGAGATACATAAGTTTTGTAAAGAAAATTTCGTCTGGTCTAAAATCGTAGATAAATTAGATAAGGAAATAAAATCGCGCCAATCAATACAAAACTTTTAAGATATCTGATACTCTCCCAATGAAAAATTAGAGCAAGAGGTCATTGATCCACGAATTTGACGGTTTAATAGTTGTAGTTTATTCTTCAAATTTGAGCGAATCCCTTGTAATTCTGTTAAGTTAAGATTTTGATTTTCAAGATTCCTGAAATTCGATAGATATGAAAAATAGAAAAATAGCCATTTCATTCTTCAGTTCCTATTTCTCCCAATCGCTAAATATGGGAGTCAATTTCATTACGAAATTAGTTCTTGCGAGGATACTTTTCCCGGCTGATTTTGGGCTTTTTGCTGCAGCAACTGTGGTAGTTTCAATTGCCAGTACAATTAGTTATCTGAGTCTCGACCAGCATCTAATAAGGTCTAACAAAAACTATTATGGCAATGTTCTTCTTTTAACCCAAGTTTGACAGTAAAAGGGCAAAAATGTCCATCTATGAGATAACCTTATATGCGAAAACCCTTACTATATAAGGAATTGCGTTTTTGAAG
>NGFL01000029.1 GCA_002215665.1 candidate division TA06 bacterium JGI_Cruoil_03_38_101
CACTGATGGAACAGCTGAAGTAATTGCTAAATTACCTACTACAAATAATAAATATATTGCTTTTTGGGGTGAAGATGCTTACGTAACGTGGCATGGGAATTCCGACGAAGGTGAGCCTGGAGTTGTATACAAGGTACATATTGGAAAAGAAGGTGCACCTCCTTATGCATGGGGTGAATAGGTGTTTTTTAGATAGATTTTTGATATAAGTTTAAAATAAAATGACGGTCTTGGATTTAAGAACTTAAAAATATATTTTATAAGACTGCCATTTTATTTTTTATCTCCCATGATAAAATTCTAAAATTGGAGGCTTTTAAATGTGGATTAAATTAAAAGCAATTTGTTTAACGGGTTTGATTTTATTGTTAACATTCTGTTCTCTTTCTCTAGTTGCCTCTGATAAAGGATTAGTTGCCTGGTGGAAGCTTGATGAGGTAGTCAAGGCCTGGCCCGGAGTTGAAGAAGGAAGGAAAATATTAGAGAGAACATTTGAAAAGAAAAAAGAAATTACCTTCCCAAAGACCTGGAGTGAAGGAAAGAAAAGGAAACATCAAGAGGCAGAGAAACTTGCACGCTCTCTTACCAAGGATATTTTCCTTCGCCATGAAAAAGAAGTTGAAGGAGACCTAAAAGAGGGGAAACCTATAAAATTCCCCATAGATGAGATGAGAAAAGCATGGGAATTCTATAATAAAAAGGTAGGGGAAGATGTAACAGATGAAAGGAATTACCTTGTAGAAATATGGGATGAAATGAATGGGATTTTTGCTAAATGGAAGGGAGAGGCAGTTATAGAAAGTGTTACTAAGAGAAAAGATATGATTCTTCGCAACTTCTACAGTCTTCCTGGAGTTTCTGGAAATGGAGTAAAGTTTGACGGCTTTACAACTCATATTATTCGAGAGGCTGCCCATGCACCTCATTTTACCGACGCCTTCAGTGTAGAGGCCTGGATTGCTCCACAGGCCTATCCATGGAACTGGTGCGCTATTGTGAATCAAGAAAAAGATCACAAGGCCGGTTACTTCTTCGGAATTAATGGCAGAGGGCAGGTTGGGCTTCACCTTGCAGTCAATAACAGGTGGCAAGAATGTACAACTGAAGAGAGAGTCCCTTTCATGACAAAATGGTCACACATTGTAGGGACTTTTGACAAGAACAAAGGTATAAAAATCTATATCAATGGAAAGGAGGCTGCTTTCCTCCCTGTAAAGGGAAAATTGATAGTCGCTAATGATATTGACCTTCAGATTGGTAGAAACCATAAGAAAACTCCACCTGCTTATTTGGTGAGACCAGAAGTTAGCATTCCTGCGTCATACTCCTTTGACGGAATTATAGATGAACTCAAGATTTATAATCGAGCGCTTCAACCGCGAGAGATTGAAAAATCATATAAGGCTAACAAACCAGAAAGCGCACCAACTCTTACTTGGCGAAAATTACCGCAGATTCCAGAGGGACCCAGAAGGTTTGGAGCATATTATACCAGGCTAAAATTCTACAAGGAGTGGGACGCCCTCTGGCGGGTTGGAGATTATCCTGATATAGTGGTAAAATTCGACGAATCACCCGTTAAGATGGTCTTCTGGAGAGGCACAAGTTATAATATGAACCTGGTCACAGAAAATGGAAGATGGGTTGGCGATCAAAGTGCCGAAGGAGGAGGTGGTGATGTTCTTGGTTGCTGTGAGCATATGTCAGACAAGCAGTGCCGTTATGCCCACGTCCGTATAATTGAAAATAACGATGCTCGTGCGGTTGTGCACTGGCGATATTCACTCTGTGACGTGCTGTATAGAATATCAAGTACTGATCCAATTACCAACTGGGGTAACTGGGCTGATGAGTACTATTATATTTATCCAGATGGCGCTGCGATTCGACATTTTGTAATTCATGGGAGAGAACCCGGATATAGCATTACAGAGCCAGCAGCTTTGAACCAGCCCGGTGAAAAAACTGAGGATAATGTTGAGATTTCTGCGCTTACGATGGCTAATTTAAAAGGTGAATCACGTACCTATACCTGGGATCCATGGCCTGGTAGCGGAGAGGTAGCTGGTGACTTTTATAATCCTATCCCGGATGGCATTATAAATGTGGTGAATTTCAAATCCCAATATAAACCATTCTATATCTATGAACCTGGCACCCGGGTTATTCCATACGGTGGAGGTCTGGTTGAGCTACATAAAGAGTATTCCAAATTTCCCACCTGGAATCATTGGCCCGTTTGCCAGATGCCCTCAGACGGACGATATCCCCAGGCACCTGACCGGGTATGTAGTTCTGCAATTACTTCTCCTGAACCACCTATGGAACGAACAAAAGAAGGCGACCTTGTTGGCAGATTTATTATGGGTCTGACCAATAAACCTGCCAGGGAACTGGTGCTACTGGCCAAATCCTGGCTGCAGCCAGCCCAATTGAAATTAAAAAGCAATGCATTTGGAAATGAAGGCTACAGCAGGGATGAACGAGCCTACATTTTATTCAAAAAGTCAAGGACAGATGAATCTCTCGAGTTTGTATTGAATGCGAGTGAGAATTCGCCCATATTTAATCCTGCAGTTGTTATCAAGAACTGGGGTGAGAAGAATGCTACATTAAAGATAAATAACCGGGCAATCAAACGAGGGAAGGATTTTCGCTTTGGGTATCGAAGAAATCTTCAAGGAATTGACCTGGTCGTCTGGATAAAATATGAATCGAGAAAACCGATCACGATATCCCTTTCACCTGAGAGTTAGGTTGACTATGATCTGATCTTTTGGCAGTGTTATACTAAAAATAGAATTCGTTAAGAATAATAAAATTTTGATATAATCAGATTGCGGCTAAGAATCTTTTAAAGGAATAAAAGGAGGTTTTTTATGTGGGTTTTTGAAAAAAAGATCAGGTTTTACTCATAGTTCTCGTTTTTCTAATTTCCCTCCCTAATTTGATAGCGAAAACTCCTAAATTTGATATACCTCTTTACGGAGTATCTTACTATCACGAATATATGCCCTACGAGAGGCTTGAAGAAGATGTTAAGATGATGGAGAAAGCGGGCATCAATGTNGTCCGGTTAGGTGAATCCACATGGGGTCTCTGGGAACCCCGTGAAGGAGAATTCGAATTTGCCTGGATGGAAAGAATAATTAACCGCTTCCNTAAGGCAGNGATTAAAGTGATTTTGGGGACTCCAACTTATTCTATTCCAGTCTGGCTCTACAGGAAATATCCGGAAATTCAAGTTAAAAAAATAGGACAGTGCGAGAGGACTCCTTATGGGTTGCGGCAACATGCGGATATTACCCATCCAGCCTATCTTTATTATTCTGAGCGGGTCATCCGGCAAATCGTTTTGCATTTTAAAGACAATCCAGCAGTTATCGGCTACCAGATTGACAACGAAACCACTTCCCAGGGGACCGCCGGTAGAAATGTCTATCTTAGTTTTATCGACTATCTAAAAAAGAAGTTTGGCAGTGCTGATAAAATTAATAAAGTGTGGGGTTTGAACTACTGGGGACAGCGCATCAACGACTTGGATGAGCTTCCGCCGCGAGACGGAATTCTCAACCCTAGTTACAAGTTAGAATGGGGACGGTTTCAGCGAAAAATCGTCACTGATTTTCTTGCATGGCAAGCTTCAATAGTAAACGAATACAAAAGGCCCGATCAATTTGTCACTCAGGACTTTGTTGGTGGAGTTCAAACTAATGTGGATCAATTTGAAATAGCGAAATATTTAGATATTGTCGCCGTTAATCCCTACCATATTGTTCAAGATAGACTTACGGGTGAAGAAATTGCCTTATCCGGTGATCTTAACCGTTCACTTTAACAAAGTAATTACCTTATTACTGAGACCAATGCACAATCAATAGGATGGGACTCAAAATGGCAATTTCCCCCTTATGATGGACAAATTCGCTTGAATGTGTACGCCCATTTAGCAAGTGGAGCTAATATGGTTGCCTACTGGCATTGGCATTCATTGCACTATGGCCAGGAAACATACTGGAAAGGAGTCTTATCACATGATCTTGAGCCAAATAGAGTATACAAAGAAGTTAGCCGAGTTGCCCATGAACTTAAAAGGATTGGTCCAAAACTTGTTAATTTAAAAAAGACTGACAAAGTTGCCATTCTCTATAGTATCGACTCTTATCAAGGCATTAAATTCATGCCATTTGATGACAAAGTTGATTATATGACCATCTTACACCAATTCCATCGGACGCTTTATAACCTCAACATTGAAGTGGATTTTGTCTTTCCTCCGAGCAATAATTTTGATGACTATGATTTGATTGTTGTTCCGCCCCTCTATATAGCCAGTGATGAGCTACTAAACAAGCTGGTAGATTATGTTAAAAAAGGTGGAAATCTTCTCCTTTCTTTCAAAAGTGGTTTTTGCAATGAGTATTCTACTGTACGTTGGTCTCGTATGCCAGGGCCTTTACGTAAAGCAGCTGGTTTTTCTTATCAGGAGTTTTCAACCCTGAGTGAGCCATTACATCTGAAAGGAGATTCCTACAAGGTGGGAGATGAGAATAAAGTATCTGTTTAGGCAGAATTTCTTATTCCTGAAGGTGCAAAACCGTTGGCTTTTTACGAACATCCGGTTTTTGAGAAATATCCAGCAATAACTAGAAATAAGTTCGGTAAGGGGTCTTTAATATATGAGGGTACTGTACTTTCAGATAAACTTCAGGAAAAAGTGATGCTGGAAATTTTAGAATTAGCAGGCCTAACCGGACCGGATCAAAATCTGCCACCATCCATTAAAGTTAAACATGGTGTAAACGATGCTGGGAAGACCTTGCACTACTACTTCAACTTCTCAGATAAAGATCAAACTTTTACTTATCCTTATAAAAGAGGTATAAATCTTCTCACAGACAAGCCCATCAAAAAATCTCAGGCAGTGACTCTGACTCCGTGGGATCTTGTAATTATAGAGCATTAAGAATATCCTAATTTATGGGTGATAAAGCGATATAAAAAACTCTGTATGAATATTTAATGAGGTAAGGAAAAAGGAAAGAGCAAAAATTCCCCTTCTAATCTTTACTCCAGGGAACCTCCTAAAAGGATTAGAAAAGGAAAAATTTGACTTATTTTTCTTGATTTGCTTTGTCATTACTGAATTACCGTTCCCTTGACAACTATGGGGTTTTTGTTATAATAAGAATCGGAATATGAATATTTTGAAGCAATTGGGGGAAGGGTTAATTTGGGCAAATCAAGAAATTCTTAAACTCTCTAAAAATGAAGTTTTTTTTATTAATTTTTTTATCAGGAATCTAAGATTACTGTATTTAGATGAAAAAACAAATGTTCAATAATTTGTGCGATAAGGAATTTTAAAATTTCAACTTTAAAAAGGAGGTTTTGAGATGATAGGTCAAATTAGAAAAATAGGGGCCTTTCTTCTGGTTGTTTTACTGATTGGCTCGATAATTGGTTGTGGTAAAAAGGAAAAAGTCGAGGTGAAGAAAAGAAAAGTTCCAAGTTTCATTCTTGTTCCAAAATCTGTAGGATTGCCCTATTGGGCAGAAGTAGAAAGAGGAATGAATGATGCTGCGAAAGAATTAGGAGTTAAGGCTATATTTAATGGACCCCCTGAAGCGATTAGTTCTGGCCAGATATCAATTATAGAAGGAGCTATTTCACGGGGAATAGATGGGATTGGGGTTTCTCCTAATGAACCAGGAGCTCTGGAAGGGATCATTGGAAGAGCTACCGAAAGGGGAATTCCTGTAGTAACCTTTGATTCTGATGCTCCAAAGAGTTTAAGATTTTCTTATATAGGAACAGACAATTATGAAGCAGGAAAGGTGTTGGGCAAGAAGGTAGTAAAGATTGTGGGCGAAAAGGGAAAAATAGCTGTGCTTACAGGTGGGTTGGGGGCGAGAAATCTTAATAGAAGGATTGAAGGATTAAAAGAAGTAATCTCCTCTTATCCAGGAATAAAAATAGTAACTTTACAGGCAAACAATGATGATGAGTCTTTAGCCCTTTCCCAGGCAGAAGCTATCCTCCAATCTCATCCTGATCTTTCAGCGTTTGTAGGAATAAATGCCGCAGCGGCTCCTGGGGCTGCTCGAGCGCTTCGAACAGTGAATAAGAAAGGAACAGTTAAAATAGTAGGTTTTGATACTGTTCCAATGACCAGAGAGTTTATAAGAGGGGGATATATTCAAGGGACAGTAGGCCAAAGACCATATTTGATGGGATACGTTAGTATTAAGGTACTTTATGACATTTATATGAACGAGAGAATGAAAATTCCTGAGGAGATTAATACTATTGATCCCAATATAGATACCGGGATAATTTTTGTGACGGCTGAAAATATAGATAAATACTTCCCCAAAAACTGAAAAAAGCTTAAAAATATACCAAAATATTAAAAATTCGCTGAGGGTTAAAATGGATAATGAATATATTTTAAAGATGGCGGGTATATCCAAAGCTTTTCCCGGTGTAAAAGCATTAAATAAAGTTGATTTTAATTTGAAAAAAGGTGAAGTGCATGCTGTTGTGGGTGAAAACGGGGCAGGTAAATCTACACTTTCGAAAATATTGACAGGCGCTTACAAAAAAGATGAAGGGAGTATAATCTTAGATGGAAAAGAAGTTGAATTACTTGACCCAAAACATTCTTTGAATTTAGGCATCAGTGGAATATATCAGGAATTTAACCTTATCCCCAATCTTAGTATAGCAGAAAATATTTTTTTAGGGAGAGAACCCCGAACCAGGTCGGTCTTTGTAAATTTCCCTGAATTATATCAAAATGCTGAGTATTTTTTAAAAAAAATAGGAATAAAGAAAAAGCCGCAAACGTTAGTTGGGAAATTAAATGTTGCTGAACAACAAATGGTAGAAATAGTAAAATCTCTTTCTCTTTCTTCCAAAATTTTAATCATGGATGAGCCAACATCAGCTTTAACTGAATCTGAAAAGAACACTCTTTTTGAAATTATTCGAAATTTGAAAAAGAGAGGGGTTTCGATAATTTTTATTTCTCATATAATAGATGAAGTTCTTGAGATAGCTGATAGAGTTACTGTTCTAAGAGATGGGGGATATATAGGTACATTAAATATTTCTGAAGCAACTCCTGATAAAATAGTAAAAATGATGGTAGGCAGGGAACTAAAGAATTTTTACCCAAAGGAAAAGCTTAAGAGAGGCGAAATTGTTTTGGAAGTGAAACACTTAACAAAAAGAGATAAATATGAAGATATAAGTTTTCAACTTTATAGCGGAGAAGTATTGGGTTTTGCTGGATTAGTGGGCTCGAGTAGATCAGAGGTGATGAGGGGAATTTTTGGTATAGAACCTCCTGATAGCGGTGAAATTTATATTCGGGGTAAGAGGGTAGAAATATCCTCTCCATCTGAAGCAATTAGATTAAAAATGGGGTTTGTGCCAGAAGATAGAAGAGGAGAGGGTCTTATTTTAACAAGGTCAGTAAAGGATAATATCACAATAGCATACTTACCCTGGATAAATTCTTATGGATTTGTAAAACAGAAAGATGAGGAAAAAATAACTGCCAATTATGGTGATGATTTAAAAATTCGAGCAACAAGTTATAGGCAGATGGTTAGAGATCTAAGCGGAGGCAACCAACAAAAGGTTGTATTGGCTAAATGGCTGGCAACAAAGCCAAAAATACTAATTTTAGATGACCCAACTCGTGGTATAGATGTGGGAACAAAGAGCGAAATATACTCTCTTATTAATAATTTGATTAAAGAAGGAATAGGAATTATTTTGATTTCTTCAGAGTTGTCAGAAATTATAAATATAAGTGATAGAATAATCGTAATGCGTGAAGGAATAACTGCAGCAGAATTTTCTAAAGAAGAAGCAAATCAGGAATTAATTATGCATTATTGCTTTTCCGGGGAAATGGAGGTTTAATAAATGGATTTGAAATCTATTTTTAGAAGTACTGAATTTGGAATATTTATAGCGTTCATCGTGTTATGTGCCCTTCTTTCTCTTGCTACTCCAAAATTTTTAACGGTTTATAATATTTCCACAGTAATGAGACAGTTTTCCTTTATCGCAGTTATGAGCGTTGGTATGACGATGGTAATTCTTACAGGGGGAATTGACCTCTCGGTAGGTTGTGTTCTTGCTCTTGTAAATGTTTTGGCAGCATTATTTATTAAAAAATTTGGTGTTGGAGGGGGAATTATCTTAGCCTTATTGAGTGGGACGTTTGTTGGCTTTTTAAATGGGTTAATTATTGATAGATTGGAATTACCCCCTTTTATAGTTACTCTGGGTATGATGAATGTTGCCCGGGGTTTAGCGCTTGTTATCACAAAAGGGTGGCCCATTACTGGCTTGCCAAGCTCTATTACCTTTCTATCTGAAGGTTCAATAGGCTCAATTCCAGTTCCTGGTATAATTGTGGCAGTTGTTTATATTTTTGGGTATATATTTTTATCGAGAACTGTATGGGGGAGGTATATTTATGCTGCTGGAGGTAATGAAAAGGCTACCTGGTTATCTGGAGTAAATATCCATATAATTAAGATTATGGTTTACACTATAACGGGTTTTTTGTGCGGAGTGGCAGGAATAATGATGACATCTCGTTTATCTCAAGGAACGCCTACAACAGGAACTGGCTATGAATTGAGTGTTATAGCGGCTGTTGTTATTGGAGGCACTGATTTATTTGGAGGAATAGGGTCTGTTTTGGGATCCTTAATCGGAGCAGCAATTATAGGTGTCTTACAAAACGGATTGGTCCTTTTAGGAGTGTCTGCATTCTGGCAGAAAGTAATTATTGGTTTAGTAATAATTATTGCCGTTGCTGGAGGAAGTATAAGGAGGAAATTATCCAGAAGGACAGAATAATTTCAGAAGGAGTTTAAAAATGTTAGAAAAGTTAAAAGAAGAAGTTTGGAAAGTGAATATAGAATTACCAAAAAATCATTTAGTTGTTATGACGAGTGGAAATGCAAGTGGAAGAGATTTTGAAACAGGTTTTGTGATAATTAAACCAAGTGGAGTAAAATATGAAGAGCTTTCTCAATTAGATTTAGTCGTTGTGGATATAGACGGTAATATAATTGAGGGTAATCTTAAACCATCAGTGGATACACAGGCGCATTTATATATATATAAACAGCTAAGAGAAATTGGAGGGATAGTTCATACTCACTCCACTTATGCTACGGCGTTTGCTGCCATGGGAAGAGGTATACCTTTGTATCTCACTGAGCTCGGAGATCTCTTTGGAGGGCCAATCCCTATTTCGAGATACGTCCCTCCAGGAGATGAGGCTATAGGAAGAGAATTTGCAGAGAAAACAAGACCCGGTAGGTTTAGAGGCATCCTTATGAAGAATCACGGAGTTTTTGCAGCTGGCAAGACCCCTTTAGACGCTTTAAAAGCCGCTGTGACGATAGAACATAGCGCCAGAATTTCCTATCTGGCAGAGATGGATGGTAATCCCGAGGAATTATCTATGGAGGAAGCAAAAAGGCTGAACAAAAAATACACTGAAAATTATGGTCAATAAAAACTAAAGAGGAGCAATCTATGTCAAAGCCATATCTTTTAGGAACGGATATTGGAACCCAGGGTACTAAAACCGTGGTAGTATCTTCTGAAGGAAAAATACTTGGTTATGCCCTGGAAGTTTATGAGCTATCCCAGCCAAAGCCTTTATGGGCCGAGCAGTGCCCAAAAGTTTGGGAGGAAGCAACTTATAAGTCTATTAGAAAAAGCTTGAAGCAAGCAGAAGTAAATCCAAAGGAAGTTGCAGCCATATGCATAAGTGGGTTGTATGGAGGTTCGGGGATTCCAGTAGATAAAGAACTAAAGCCCTTGCGGCCGTGTTTAATCTGGATGGATAGACGCGCTATAGATGAGGTTAAATGGATTAAAGAGGAAATAGACTTAGATGAGGTTTTTCGAATAACGGGGAATTACGTAGACACTTATTTCGGATATCCAAAGATTCTATGGATAAAGAATAAAGAGCCTGAAATTTGGGATAAAATTTATAAGTTCATTCCTCCATCCAGCTATATCGAATACAAGTTGACCCGCGAGCTTGCCGTAGATTACTCATCGGCAGGTAACCTGGGTGGAGTTTTTGATATCCACAGTCTCGAGTGGTCAACGGAATTATGCAAAAAACTTGGTATACCACGAGAAATGATGCCTGATAACTTGGTAAAATCCGAAGAAGTGATAGGAGAAATTACTACAGAGGCTGCTGAGAAGTGTGGTTTGCAAAAGGGGACTCCGGTAGTGGCTGGAGGGATTGATGCTGCAATGGCCTCCCTTAGCTCTGGAGCCTTTGAGGAAGGTGACAATGTTGCTATGATGGGAACATCGACTTGTTGGGGAGTAATACATAAAGGGGAAAATCTTTCAAAGAAACTTGTTTCGATGCCTCATGTTGCAAACTCAACAGAAGAGATTTATTCATGGGGAGGGTCAGCAACATCGGGAGCTCTTGCAAGATGGTTCAGGGATCAGTTTTGTAAGCCGGAGGTAAAAGCCGGGGAGAAAGTTTGTATGGACCCCTTTAAACTTTTAGATATGCAAGCAGAAAAAATACCCCCGGGTTCAGAAGGTTTGGTGGTATTGCCTTACTTTATGGGTGAGAGGTCGCCTATATGGGATCCAGAGGCCAGGGGAACGATTGTCGGCTTAACTCTCTATCACAAAAAAGCTCATCTTTTTAGAGCCCTGATGGAAGCAGCGGCTTACAGTCTTAGGCACAATATGGAAGTTGGTGATGAGATTGGTCTTCCAGTAAAAAAGGAGTGTTGTGTAGTTGGTGGAGTGTCCAAGTCTAAAATTTGGACGAAGATACTTGCAGATGTTACAGGTCGACAGATGGTAGTTCCATCAGGCGGTGTTGGTGCACCTCTGGGTGATGCTCTGATAGCTGGGATAGGAGTTGGTATATTTGATAGCTATGATGTAATAAAAAATTGGACAAGTAGAGATAGAGTGGATAAACCAAACCCCGGGAACCAGGTAATTTACGATAAGTACTACAAAATATACAGAAAACTCTATGAAGATATAAAAGAAGATATGCATAATTTATCAGAAATTAAAGGAGATTAAAATGAAGGAGAAAAAAGATAGGGGAGAAATTACTTTTGGGTTAATTGTGGGTAATAGAGGATTTTTTCCCGACACTCTTGTGGAGAAAGGGCGAGAAGAAATCCTGGAAATTGTGGAGAGTATGGGGTATAAAATCATAGTTTTGTCTCCTCAAGATACGAAATTTGGTGCTGTAGAGACAAGAGAGGACGCAAAACATTGCGCTTCGCTCTTTTCCGAAAAGAGAGAAGAGATAGATGGGATTCTGGTAACATTACCGAACTTCGGAGATGAAAAGGCTATAGCTGAAAGCATCAGGCTATCCGGTCTTAACGTTCCAGTAATGGTCCATGGATTTCCCGATGAGATAGAAAAGATGGGGATAGAAAATAGAAGAGATGCCTTTTGTGGAAAAATCTCGGTTTGTAATAACCTAAATCAGTACGGAATAACCTTTACAAATACTACTTTCCATGTAGAATCACCAGGCTCTACCGAATTCAAAAAAGATCTAGAGAACTTCGCTGATGTATGCCGTGTTGTTGGGGGGATGAAGAACGTTCGATTAGGTGCTATTGGAACCCGGACAGCACCGTTTAATACAGTAAGATACAGCGAAAAAATATTGGAACGCGAAGGTGTATCGGTTGAGACCATTGATCTCTCACAAATTATTGGAAAAGCGAAAATGCTTGATTCTAATACAAATCAAGTAAGAGAGGAAATCAAAAAGATAAAGGACTACATTTCTACCAGGGGAATACCCGATAAAGCGCTGGATAAGATTGCAAGGCTCTCATTAGTTATAAAAGAGTGGGTTGAGGATAACGATCTGGATGCCACAGCAATCCAATGTTGGCCAGCCATTGAGGAATTCTATGGTGTCGTTCCTTGCACGGTTATGAGCATGATGACCGAAAATTTCCTCCCCAGCGCATGTGAAGTAGATATAATGGGTGCTTTATCTATGTATGCTCTCCAGTTAGCTTCAGGTAAACCCGCAGCTTTAACTGACTGGAATAACAACTATGGAAATGAACGAAACAAAGCTGTAACATTTCACTGCAGTAACCTCCCTGCAAGTTTTTTTGAGAGTGTGGAAATGAGTTATCAAAATATCATAGCTGGTGATCTGGGCAAGGAGAATACCTACGGAACTTGCGTAGGAAAGATATCTTCTGGACCGGCTACTTTTTTAAGGTTATCAACCGATGATGTAAATGGACAAATAATTTCCTATCTTGCCGAGGGTAACTACACCGATGACCAGTTGCATTCATTTGGAGCCTACGGGGTTGTCGAAATAGAGAATTTGCAAGAGTTGCTTAAATACATAACAGCTCATCGCTTTGAGCATCACGTTGCTATAACTAAGGCTCATGTGGGAAAGGTTCTAAAAGAGGCTATCGGCAAATACTTGAAATGGGAACTTTACAATCACAACATTAGCTAAGGCGAAAAGATGGGAAAAGAAAGAATACAAGATTGGTTCAAGGATAAAGAAGAATTTAGGTTCAAAGCAGAATCCATTTCTGATTCAGTATTGAGTAAACTAAAAGAGATTTCCAAACTATCAAGAGGTGATATCTTAAAGATGACCACAATTGCAGGTTCAGGACATCCAGGTGGATCCTTATCATCGATAGACATCTACACACTTGTTTACAGTCTGTCTGGCTTTTTAGAGGATAAGATTGTGGTGAGCCACGGACATACCTCACCAGGAGTGTATTCCATATTGGGAAGGCTGGGAATTCTTGATAAAGAAGATATTCTGAGTTTTTTTCGTTATGCGGGTAGTCCCTATGAGGGCCATGTTGAGGCACACTTACCCGGAATTGAGTGGAGTACAGGAAATCTTGGGCAAGGTCTCTCTGCAGGCTGTGGATTCGCTATGGCCGAAAAGATAAAGAAAAAAAATTCCAGAATATTTACACTTATGAGTGACGCAGAGCAGGCAAAAGGACAGGTGGCAGAAGCGCGCCGTTTTGCATCCAAGTTTAATTTGAACAACCTTACAGTTGTGATTGATTACAACAATCGTCAAATTTCTGGTAAGGTTGAGGATATTATGCCTATAAATATCAAACAGGATTATCTGGCTGATGGTTGGAAGGTTCTCGAGGTTTGTGGACACGACTTTGAAGATTTATATAAAGCTTTGCATACAGCGGTTATGGATGATAAAGCTCATTATGCTGTCATTGCAAGAACTGTGATGGGTAAGGGAATTTCATTTATGGAGGGTGATGAATCTTATCATGGTAAAGTACTCAAAGAGGAGGAATTGGATAGAGCCCTTAAGGAACTCGGCTTGGAGAATGATATAGACAAATATATAAGAAAAAGAGAAAATGAAAAACCAGTGGCGACTATAAAGACTTCCAATGTTTGTCCCCTTCCAGAATTAGTTGTAGGAAAACCAAAAGAATATAAGGTTGGTGAGAAGATTGGCAACCGGGATGCTTTTGGAACTGCATTGGCAGACCTTGGAAGGGAGAATAGACCCGGGAGCATAGTTGTCTTGGATTGCGATCTTGCAAGTTCTGTTCGAACCGAAGAATTTAGTAAGGAATTGCCAGATTTCTTTATAGAAACTGGGGTTTCGGAACATAATACTGCCACTATTGCAGGAGTCCTTTCCACTCAAGGTATCCATACATTCCTGGCTGATTTTGGTGTTTTTGGAGTTGATGAGATGTATAACCAGCAACGTTTGAATGCCATAAATGGAACAAAAATCCGTCTTATTGTGACCCATTGTGGTCTTAATGTAGGTGAAGACGGCAAGACTCATCATTGTATTGATTACATCGGAGTTCTTAGAAATTTACCTGATTTTGCAATCGTTATTCCTGCCGATTCTAATCAGACCGATCGAATAATTCGTTATCTTCCAGGAATGGAAAGGAATGTTGCCGTTATTATAGGAAGAGCAAAGGACGTTGTGATCCAAGATTCTGAAGGCAAACCTCTTTTTGGAGGAGTCTACAAGTTTGAATACGGTAAGATTGATCCTGTCAGGAACGGAAAAGATGGAGTTATATTTTCCTATGGTTATGCTTTGCATCTTGCAATAGAGGTTCATGATATCTTAAGGAATTTTGGCATTTCTTTAGCGATTATGAATGTTTCTTCACCTCTTGCACTTAGCAAGAAAGATATAGAATGGTTATCTGACTGGAAGAATGTATTTACCTATGAGGATCATTTAAAAGATAGTGGCCTCGGTTCCATTGTTGGTAACCTCATAGCCGAAAGTGGAATATCTGTGAACTTCCATACTTTTGGCATTTCTGGCTTTGCTCCTTCGGGAAGCTCGGACGACCTTTTCAGGATTATGAAACTGGATCCAAAAACGGTCGCTGGAGAAATCAAAGAATCAATCAAGTAGTTTTATTTGCAGATTTTGTGGTTTAATAATAGATTTAGCTGGATATCGGGCCAGGCATTATTAAAGATTACATATTTGACAGGGGGAAGACATATGGAATATACTACGTTACTGTGAAGTATCTATGAGGAAGAGGAATAATGTAAATGGTTTATTAAACAGTGGAAATATAATTATTTGGAATGCTTGCAATTAGAAAAAAATTAGTTATAATCTAAAAGAGAAGATATAGAGTGAAACAATGGAAATTAAGAGAATTATAATTTTTTGTCAAGCTCAACTGAACATCATGAGTTCCAGGAATCACAAACCTACCACAATAAATGTTTTGGATTAATAAAAAGGGAGGAATCTGATGAAAAAATTATTATTCAATATAACAATTGCTGCATTTGTAACATTAATGCCTGTTTTAGCGGATGCCTCTTTTTTTGGAGCCTATTATACCAGGTTGGATTATGAAGACGAGATAACAGGAAAGTATGCCGATATTGTTGTAAAATTAGATGAGAACCAACAACTAATATTCAGCCGTGAATCCAGTTATCTGCCTTACTGGGAGACGGAAAAAGGTAAATGGTTTGTTGATGAAATTGTGCCACGCAAAGGTGATGGAAATAAGATTAAACCTGATAAATACAATCGATATTCTTATGTAAGAATCATTGAAAATAGTCCTTCTAAGGTGATTATACACTGGAGATATATAGCTGACTTTAAAAATCTTAATTTTGATGGTGTGGTTCATGAGATTTATACAGTAACACCGGATGGAATCATCACTCGCAGGATTCGAGAAGGTCGAAAGAAGATAACTGTTTTTGAAGATCCTCGAAATATAGCAACTCAAAAGTTAAAACTTGAAGTAGATGGCATTAAAGAGTTATCTTATACACCCGCAAATCCTCCAGTAAAATCTTTGAATCCTCCTGTAGATGGTTCCCCGGTTATAACTGATGTTGTTGGGTTTCCTGCTGCCTGGTGGAAGTTTGACGAGGGCTTGAAACCTAATGAAGATAAAACTGAGGAGAGTATTAGTAGAATTAATTGTGTTATAGATGGTAATAAAAGCCTCTGGAAGAAAGGGATCTCCGGTACAGCGCTGGGTTTCGATGGCTATTATTCAAAGATCACCCTGCCTGCTTCCCGGGTGCCATCTATCAAAAGCGGATTAACTGTGGAAGCTTGGATAGCTCTGGGCGCTTATCCTTTCGACTGGGCTCCTATTGTAAATCAATGCGAGTGGAAAAAAAGAGGTTATTATTTTGGGATTGATAAATATGGGCATCTTGGATTAATGGTAGCGGTAGGCGGCAAATGGGAAACACTGCGGTCTTCAGAACAAATTCCGCTTAAAAGATGGACTCATGTTGCTGGGAATTTTGATAAACCCACTGGCAAATTATACTTGTATATTGATGGTGGACGAAAAGGATCAAAAAAGGTTGCTAAAAATGATATTGAGATGTCCAACACAGACCTTTTGATTGGTTTAAATAGCATGAAATTATCTGGTCCTGGTTTACCTATACCTGCAATAATTGGGATAGAAGGACTCATTGATGAAGTTAAGATATACGATGAAGCGTTAGGATCAAATCAGATATCGGAGTCTTATAAGAAATTCAAGCCTGGAGCTGCTTTAAGAGCTCATCCTGATTTACAAGCTCGTATTCTGCCTGGAGAGACTGGCAAGGCCGATAAATTCGGCGCTTATTATACAAAACTCAAATACCATGATCTCTGGGATAATATGTGGCGAACCAGTGATTATCCGGACATTGTTGTAAAGTTCGATGAATATCCTACAAGTGCAGTTTTCTGGCATGGTACAAACTATGGCCCAGGTTGGGTTACAGAAAAGAATATCTGGATGGCTGATCAAAGTGTTGAAACTGGAGGAACTGGAAAGGGCTGCTGCGAACATATGTCGGATAAGCAATGCAGATTCAGCCATGTGCGGCTAATTGAAAACACCGACGCCCGAGTTGTTGTTCACTGGCGTTATGCTTCGGTTGATGTTTTGTGTCAATTCCCCAATGAAAAATGTTGGACTGATGAATACTTCACGATTTATCCAGATGGCCTGGGAGTTCGTAAAGTGAATTGCCATGCTGGTAATATAGGGTGGCAGGATAATCAGTTTTTAAGTCAGGCTGGAACAACACCCGAAGATAATATCAATTTGCAGGCTTTGATTCTTGCTGATCTTCAGTTGTGGGCTGGGGTGACAAGTGATACCCTGGTTCTTGACTGGTCCAACGGTCTTCCTAAAAACACTCTTGAAGATGCAAATATTGAATTAGTCAATTTTAAGTCCAACTACAAGGTTTTTTTAATTTTCCAGGAGGGTACCTACATACGTCCCTGGGCTGTCTCTCATTCTCCATATTCTCATTTTGTTGCCTGGAACCACTGGCCCGTTGCACAGATACCCAGTGATGGCAGGGGAGCGCTATTCCCAGACCGAGTGACTCATTCAGCATTAGCAGCGGCGGATAATGTAGTCTTCCATGGCAATATGGCCATATATGGTTTTACAGATAAATCGATATCTTCGTTACTTCCCCTGACCGAGTCCTGGAATTATCCTCCTGAACTAAAGAATATAAAAGGAGGGTGTAGTTCTGGTTTTGATAAAGCACAAAGGGCTTACCTCCTGCAGACGAATTCATCAGAAATGTCATTTGATCTAATTGGCTCTGAGATTTCTCCAATTTATAATCCCTGTTTTGTCATCAAGAATTGGGGGAAAAGCACATCAAAAGCAACTCTAAAGATAAATGGTAAGTTTATGCCAGAAGGAAAAGATTTCCGCCAGGGTCTAATAAGGGATACAGATGGAACGCAAATAATGGTTATCTGGATTAAATATCAATCAACGTCACCTGAGTCAATTGAGATAACCAGGGAATAGAGTTTGTGATATAATGGAACTAAAAAGCCGTGTGAGTATGCTTATGTTTTCAAAGTTATTTTTCAATAGAGTTGAGTTAATTAATAACGAATAAAAATGAAAGGAGGTATAGCATGAAAGTAATTCGTAACTTAGCTTATCTTGCATTTATTTGCTTTTTTATGGTTTGCACAACCTCAGAGGTTCATAAGTTTGACCTTGGCGTAGCTCCCGGTGATTTTGGGGCATTTTACACTAAAATCAACTCGGGTGAAAGATTTGAAAAGTACTCAAGAACCGGGGATTATGCTGATATCATTGTGGACCTTGGAGATGGCAATGGAAAATTCGTGTTTTGGAGAGGTTCAAGCTACTTACCCTTTTTTCAAACCTCAGAAGGTAAATGGTATGTTGATGAGATTGTGCCGCGTAAAGGAGACGGCAGTAATAAAATGCCTGATAAAACAAATACTTTTTCAGTTGTAAAAATTATTGAAAGTACTTCTGAAAAAGTAGTCATACACTGGAGATATCTACCGGAATTCAGTGGAATAAATCCCAAAATTGGCGTTTTGCCTACAAAATTCGTTGACGAATATTTCTATATTACCCCTGATAAAAAGGTTACTCGTACTGTTAAGCAAGGCACAGAAAAGATTGATGATTGGAGAGATCCACTAAATATAACAACACAAACATTTACATTAGCTGAAAATGGTATTACTGATAAAAATATCACTCAGCCAGGTAAATCAGCGCCGAAACCTGCTGTAAAAGGTGCACCTGTTGTAAAAGAAGTAGTGGTGAAACCTGCTCTATGGTGGAAATTTGATGAAGCTAAAGGAGGCATTGCAGTAGAAAGTATCAATATTGAAAATTGTACTATCGAAGGGAATAAGAGTCTCTGGAGAAGGGGCGTATCGGGAACAGCTTTACAGTTTGATGGCTACAATTCTGTTATTAAACTTCCTGCAGATAAGGCTCCAAAAGTATCAACTGAAATTACTCTCGAAGCATGGGTTGCTATTGGGGCGTATCCATGGAGTTGGGTTCCAATTATTCAGCAATGCGATGATGTACCTGAAGAAATTCAAGCTTATCGGGGCCAAAGAGCTGTTTTAACGGGCGAGGAAGATGAAGGTGAAGAAGATGAAAGTAAAGGTGAATTCAGGGTAGAATTGAAAAAAGAAAATGATACAGGTTACTTCCTTGGAATTGATGGTCATGGATATCCCGGGTTTAAAATAAAAGTCGGCGATACCTGGGAGGAACTTGTTTCTAATACTCATTTAGAACGCAGAAGGTGGTATCATATAGCAGCTACTTATGATAAAGATAGCGGCAAGATGATAGTTTATGTAAATTGCAAACCTGCTGGTGAAAAAAGTGTTGCTAAAGCTAATATCGTAACTTCTACTAAAGACCTTGCAATTGGTAAAGGGAAGAAACGTCGACCTGTTGATCCAGTAAGAAAAAATACTTTTCCAGACTTTTATGCTTTTGATGGGCTTATCGATGAAGTGAGAGTTTATGATATTGCTTTAAGTCCAGAGCGGATAGCTCAGTCATACAAAAATATTAAATTAACATATAAAGAACGCAATGATCCGGAAATGGATAAACGTGTTTTGCCGTCAGGGGAAAATACACGTAAATTTGGTGCCTGTTGTGCTCATTTAAAGTTCTATGATATTTGGGATAATCTGTGGCGTTTTAGCGAACATCCTGATGTTGTAGTTGAATTTGATGAGCTCCCTACAAAATTTGTATTCTGGAGAGGTGTTGGATATATTCCCATGATGGTCAATGAAAAAGGCCAATGGTACACCAATGAATTTAACGAAACCTGGAATAAATCCGGTGGCCGGGGATGTCAGGAACCGATGTCTGATAAAGAAAGCTATACCAATCATGCTAAAATTATTGAAAATACACCTGCACGTGTGGTTGTGCAATGGCGTTATCCTCTAATTGATGTGAATCATGTTATGGCAAATTATGATAGTAGAACCGGTTGGTGCGATTGGAGTGACTGGTACTATTATATTTACCCTGATGGTGTCGCAGTTAAAACAATGCACCTGTGGACACATGGTGAAAGAAATCACGAATGGCAAGAGTCCATAGCAATCTTTGGTCCAGAGCAGCATCCTGAGGATATTATCCATAAAAAAGCCGCTTTAACAATGGTTAACTTAAAAGGTGATTATAAAGTATATAACTGGATTGGCAAACCGCCTGAAGATGTTGAAGAACCCGAAGGTAAGTGTATTCAGTATATTAACTATACTGGTGAATATGATCCTATTACAATCGGGGACTTCCAGTGGTCAAATGTTTATGGCGGTGAATTAACTTCTTACTCTGTATTCCCAACTTGGAATCACTGGCCAGTCGCTCAGATGCCATCAGATGGTCGCTATGCAAGTTTTCCCGACCGTTCGGCTCATAGTTCACTTACACATGTAGGTCTACCAATTTATAAAGAAGAAAAAAGAGGCAACACTCCATATTATGAAAAGATAATGATGGAGTGTATGCTTAATACCAAGCCTCTCGATTTGATCCCATTAGCAAAATCTTGGATGCAAGCTCCAGCACTTACTGAAGTTAGTGGATGTTCTGGTGAATATGATAAAGGCCAAAGAGCTTATGTCCTTACTGCTGAATCATTCCCCATAACATTTAATTTGGATTGTTCGAAAAATAGTCCAATGGTAAATGCCTGCTTTGTAATAAAAGGTTGGGGTAACAAATCTGTAGCGAACCTAAAGATTGATGGCAAACAAATAGAATCAGGTTCAAATTTCCGCCAGGGTCTAATAAGAGATACGAATGGAACGCAAACAATGGTCATCTGGATTAAATATCAATCAACCTCACCCGAGTCAATTGAGATAACCAGGGAATAGAGTTTGTGATATAATGGAATAGTGTTAAATAAATAATCATTTATAGAAAGGAGATTTATAATGTTAACTAAAAGCTCATATAAATTTATAATTCTTGGATTGATTTTGGCGTTTTTATTCTCATCTGCAGCAACAACTCATGTAGTTAAACTAAAGAGAAAAGAAGAAAGAGAGCAACGCATGAGTTGGTGGCGCGAGGCAAAATTTGGTATGTTCATTCACTGGGGATTGTATGCGATTCCAGCAGGCGTATGGAAAGGTCAGGAATACGAAGGGATTGGCGAGTGGATTATGAGTCATGCTGATATTCCTGTGCATGAGTATGAAAAACTTGCTTATAAGTTCAATCCTGTAAAGTTTAACGCTGAAGAGTGGGTAAAACTTGCTAAGGAAGCAGGTGTGAAATATATAGTGATTACATCGAAACATCATGACGGATTTTCTCTATTTGATTCGAAAGTCACCGAATATGACATTGTGGATGCGACTCCTTATAAAAAGGATATACTAAAAGCATTAAATAAGGAATGCAAAAAGGTTGGAATTAAGTTTTGCACTTATTATTCCATTCTTGATTGGCATCATCCCGCACAGGAGCCAAAACGTGAAGAGAAAAAAAATATCTATGGTAATAATCTAATCAAAGAAGGAAGAAAACGAGAGTACATAGATTATATGAAAGCTCAGTTGAAAGAGCTTATTACTCAATATGATCCGGGTGTTCTCTGGTTTGATGGTGGATGGGTGGACTGGTGGACTCCAAAAGATGGCAAGGAAATTATGGATTACCTATGGTCATTGAAGAGTAACTTAATTATTAATAATCGTGCTGCAGGAAACGACAAGATGGAAATGGTGATGGGAGACTACCTGACACCAGAACAATATATTCCTGCCGAACATCAGAATAAGGACTGGGAATCTTGTATGACAATGAACGATACCTGGGGATATAAGAAAAATGATAACAACTGGAAATCTACTAAAGTACTTATAACCAATTTAATCGATATTGTTAGCAAGGGTGGCAATTTCCTTCTTAATGTAGGACCGACTGCAGAAGGTGTAATACCAGAGCCCAGTGTAAAACGGCTAAAAGAGATTGGCGAATGGATGAAAATTAATGGCGAGGCAATTTATGGAACTAAGCGATGGCACGTTATTCGGGAAGGACCCACGAAAGTCCTGTTTATTGATTCATATGAGGAAGATTTAGGAACCATTCATGAACCTGAGTACACGCCACAGGATATTCTGTTTACAACCAAAAACAATACTATTTATGCCATTTGTCTTGCCTGGCCAGAAGGAAACGTAGAAATCAAATCCCTTGGCAAACAATCTATGCCAGATATTCAAGTGTTAGACGTTACTATGATTGGTTCTGACGAAAAATTAAAATGGACGTCAGGCGAAGAAAGCCTCTCTATAATACCTCCGAAGGAAAAGCCATGTAAATATGCATATGTTTTCAAGATAAAAATAAAAGAGAGTTAGTCACATCTGTAGAAAAGAGTATTACTTCAAAATATTAAGCAAGAACTCAAAGATAAGAAAGAAAAGAACAATCATACTGAACTATTTTATACTGGTCTTTTTTAATATTACACAATTGTGCTTTGCCAGCCAACCCGCTTATAAAGATACCGGTTCCAACGCACAAACCCACAGGTCAATCTATGCAAAGTCAAGACAGGTGAACCCATGCAAGTGATTGTCAGTTATTTTCCGGGGAATGTCTTTTGTTACATTAATGGCAAG
The DNA here is from genome assembly GCA_002215665.1 of candidate division TA06 bacterium JGI_Cruoil_03_38_101. Taxonomy (GTDB): domain Bacteria; phylum Hydrothermota; class UBA3072; order UBA3072; family UBA3072; genus UBA3072. Next base: position 22,064 of record NGFL01000029.1, read on the forward strand.
TTGGCGTATTCTACACGGAACATCCAGGGTAACTTCAGCAACTGGGAATCATATCATCTACTATTCGGGGATGAATACAGTGGTGGACGTAATTGGCAAGGAAAATTTGTAGAATCGTAGTTTACAATCGTTTCATCGGTCAGAAGGAAACACAGAATAAATATATGCTCTTCCAGAAGGAGCGGTGAGAGCTTGTCCTCCTTTCAATAGGAACCATAGCATATATGTGCCATACTTTCTTCTAATCCTTAATCCTAAACTTCGAACCCAATAAACCCTACGAACTCTACGAACCCAACAACCCCCTCACCCCTTGTCTAAATCCCATTTTTCCTTATGTTTTAAATGGAAGGTGAAATGTGTATTGGCAATTAAACAAAAATATCCTGATGATAATTTATTTAAAAAAGACAAGCATTATATCTATTTCAATATATATAGACAAATTAAACAAAACGATAATCAATAAGGAGGAAGTATGGAAAAACAAAACAAAGTCCGCCGGATCTATGGGTACGCTGTTGCCATCATCGCGATCATTGTCTTTATCATCAATATAGCTAGTCTAATCTATGCATTGTTAGACCTGAGTGATCCCCTGCATGCTGGACGTGAACCAAGCGATACAAGCTTAGTATCGTTCGAGAGTTACAAATTGGATGCACTAAAGGGCTTACGAGAGGATGTCCAGGTGCCTGATGACCAGACACTACGGGCAATGTATGAAGCTGCAAAGAACGATGTAATTCAAAGCGTGCAGTTCCATTCTAAGCGCTCAATGACAGTAAGTGGCTTGCTCATTGTTATCTCCATCATCCTTTTTACAACTCATTTGATCTGGATGCGAAAACTTGCGAAAGTGGAAACGTGAGTCACACCTCTTACCTGAACCCCATTTTTCCTTATGTTTTAAAGGAAAGGTGTGTGTTGACGACTATAGAAATACTTATGACAAAAACTGATAAAGATAAAATGTCACAAAGTTTACCTTGTGGAATGTATAACTATTCCATTTGGGGTCAAAGACCGCGGTAAAATCTAAGAATATCCTTGATTTAAACTTATTTTTTAGTATTTTATAGAGGCTAGACAGCGGAAGAATATTTTTAATTTCCTATATTTCACCCCTTGCGAAAAAAGAAAAATTGATTAATATATAAATAAATATAATATTTTGTTTATCTAATAAACGGTATTAAGGAGAATTTATGAAAATAAAGAAATGGATTGAAAACAGATATAAAGTGCTTTGGGGAAATTTTGAAAAGAGCTCTTTTAGGTTTGATGAAGCGGCAAAAATTTTAAAAGAGGGTATGGGAGATAGTTCTGAGCAGGTGAATATTGCTCTTTCTGAGTTACGGAAGGGTGGTTTATTAAATACTAAATTTGACCCTATAGATGCTCGTAAGAGAATTTATACCTTAAAGAGTAAAGCTGAGAGGATTTCCAAAGAACTCTCTGTGAATAAAGAGCGACTAACTAGGGGTGACCTTGAAGCTTTGTTAAAAAAGGCAGCTGATTTAATCCGTACGAGGGTGGATTATACATTTATCCTGATATTACTTTTTTATAAAAGAATCAGCGATAAATGGGAAAAGGAATACAGTGATGCTTATAAAGAGGCAATCAAGGATGGTCTTAGTGAAAAGGAAGCAGAACAAGAGGCGAAGAATGCGAGTTATCACGATTTTGATTTGCCTGAAGAGTTTCTTTGGTCAAATATCCGCAAAGCCCCAGCAAAACTCCCTGAGAATTTTTCCCGGGCAATGAAGGTTATTGCAGAAAATAATCCTGAATTGAAGGAAGTCTTTGAAAATATAGATTTTGTTCAGTTTACAAGTAGTATAGAAAATGCCGAAATCCTCAGACAACTGGTGGAACTTTTCAGTATGAAGAAACTCCACAGCGTTTCACCCGATATACTCGGTGATGCTTATGAGTGGATCCTCAGATATTTTGCTCCACAAAAAGCAAAAGAAGGAGAAGTTTATACGCCGAGAGAGGTGATAAAACTGATTGTAGAGATGCTTGATCCCGAGCCAAAAGAAAGTGTATATGACCCTGCGTCAGGTTCAGGGGGAATGCTAATTACCTCTTATAAGCATATTGAGGAAAAATCTGGAAAGAAAGAAGCTGACAAACTATTTCTTTATGGGCAGGAAGCAAATATCAAAACCCTCTCCCTGGGAAAGATGAATCTTTATATTCACGACATCAGAAATGCCCATCTCGTTTACGGAGATACTCTACAGTCTCCGAAATTCAAGGAGGGGAATGGGGTAAGGAAGTTTGATTTAGTTATTGCAAATCCACCCTGGAATCAAGATGGGTATGGAGAAGACTCATTAAAAAGAGGTGAGTTTTGGAAGGAAAGATTTGAATTTGGCTTTTCCACAAAGCAGTCAGCCGACTGGGTCTGGATCCAGCATATGCTTGCTTCAGCCAGAGATAATAAAGGAAAGGTTGGGGTGGTTATTGATAACGGTTGTCTTTTCAGGGGAGGACGAGAGAGAGCAATAAGGACAGGAGTATTGAAGAACGACCTTATGGAAACGGTGATTCTGCTTCCCGAAAAACTTTTCTATAATACAGGAGCACCTGGTGCAATCATCATTTTTAATAAAAATAAAACTGAGAATAGAAAAAATAAAGTTCTCTTTATCAATGCAAGTAGTGAATTTGAACAACATCCAGATGTAAGAAAATTGAACAGGTTGGGAGAAGAGCATATAAAAAAGATTGTGGATGTTTACAGGGATTACAAAGAGATTGAGGGATTTTCAAGAATAGTTCCCCACAAAGAGATAGAGGAAAATGATTATAATCTCAATGTAACTCTTTATGTCTTTCCTGAAGAAGAAATTGAAGAAATTGATGTGGGGAGCGAGTGGAGAGGGTTAAAAGAGACTGAAAAGGAACTCAAAAAGTTGGATGAGAAAATTGAAGGTTATTTAGAGGGATTAGAGTACTTTAAGGAAGAATAAATGCAGAAAAAACCAAAAGATAGTAGATATTTCAAGGATTTAATTTCTCATTTGGGTGGGAAAGAAAATTCCAGAATAGAATATAAACTTTCCCGGTCTAAACTCTCAAAGGATATATGGGAAACAGTTTCTTCTTTTTCAAATGAAAGTGGTGGTCTGATACTTCTTGGTTACGAGGAAAGAGGGAATAGATATATCCTCAAAGGAGTGGGAAATGCAAAGCAGTTACTGGATGATTTTTCCTCGACCATCGGTCAAAAGTTCAACTACTGTCCCCGTGTCGATGCTGAAAATCTGGTTGTTAACGAAAAAGATGTAATCGCTATAGAAGTTAACGAAGCTCCTGAGAACCTGAAACCTATTTATATAAAAGCTCTTGGTCCTCTAAACGGGGGGTTCAAAAGGGTCGGCGCATCCGACATTCGATTGACAGATGAAGATATCCGCAGATATTATATGGAGAGGACCGGTACACTGGATTCTCAACCTGTAAAAGGAACTTCTCTCGAAGATATTGACTCGAAGGCAGTGAGACGCTACAAAAACCTGAGAAAACTTGTGGAACCAGAAGCGCCAGAAATAGATTATAATGATATTGACTTTCTAAGGGCATACAGTCTTTTGGCAGATGAGTCAGAAACACTAACAGTAGCAGGACTCATTCTTTTTGGTACTGAAGTTGCAATAAAGAGATATTTTCCATCAGCAAGATTGGATATAATAAGAATTAAGGGAATAAAGTGGGGTAAAGACAGAGACCCATTTTTAACAAGAGATTTTAAGGGTAATCTTTTGTCTCTTCGATCAATAGCTCTTGATTTTCTTGACAGGTTTTTTCTTATACCATTTCACAGCAATGAAAGAGGAGATAGAGTAGATGAAAATGCGCATCGAAAAGCGTTAAGGGAATTACTTACCAATCTGTTAATGCACCAGAATTATCATCATAGCAGACCAGCTCAGATTATAATCTATAATGACAGAGTGGATTTTTACAATCCAGGATACTCCCTTAAGGATCCATCTTTGTTTAAATCACCCGGCTCTGAACTCAGAAATCCCTTGATTGCAGCTGTGTTTTATGATATCAACTGGGCCGAAACAAAAGGAACTGGCTTAAAGACAACAATGGAGGCATTGGAATCAGAGGGTTATCCTCTCCCACTATTCAATAACGATACAAGAAATGATATATTTACCTTGACACTACCTCATCCCGCGGTTGGAGTAACCCCACATGTTACCCCACAAGTCACTCCGCAAGTTGAAAGGATGGACAGGATTACTACAACTTTAAAATTCTGCGATGAACCAAAAGCACTCAAAGAAATTATGGAATTTCTGAATCTGAAAGACAGAAAATATTTTATGGATTCGATCCTCAACCCAATGCTTAAAAGAGGATATTTAACAAGAACCATACCCGATAAACCAAGAAGTAGATTGCAGAAGTATATCGCGGTTAAAGAGAAAAAAGGCAAGAAAGTTGTTTACAACGAGGAAAAACTGAAGGAAATGGGGTTGAATGAACGGCAGATAAAGGCGGTGATGTATATGAAGGAGAAGGGGAGAATAACTAATAGAGAGTATAGAGAATTATTTAAAGTCTCAAATAAAACTGCATATATAGACTTCAAGTCTCTTGTGAAAAAGGATATTTTAATTCCTCAAGGTAAAGGTAAATCTGCCTTTTACATTCTTGAAGGTAACGAAAAAGTAATGAAGGGGTAATGCAAGTAATGCAAAGGAATTTCTTAGAAAAATCCAGAAAAATAGCAATAGGTATCTTTTACGAATTGCCGGTATCACAAACGGGTCAAAGAACACCCTCCCTTAGTCCTTCCCTTAAAGGGAAGAGAAGAGAAGTTCAGGAGGATAGAGATGAGAGTGAAAATAAATAAGAAATGCAAGAGTAGTGAAAGTAATGAAAAAGAAAGATTTATTAAATTAATTACCGAATATGTCACTGAACAAGTCACCCTCCAAGCTAGATAAAAATGATGGATAAAAAAGAATTAACCATAATCCTTAACGAAGGCGAAGGCTATAAGATTGAATTTAAGGAGAAAATAAGTGGAATTGATAAAGAGCTGGTTGCCTTTGCTAATTCATCTGGTGGTAGAATATTCCTTGGAATTACTGATAAGTGTGTCAGAAATGTGACATTAATGTGACAGGTTGTGAAGAGATAGAGCAAGGAAGGAGAAATTGAATAAATAGGTATTGGAAAGGAGTGGAAAGAATTGAAGGAGATTGAAAGGAATATCGCTGAAGTAGAAAATAAGATAGAAGGTTATCTTGTGGAACTTGATATAGAATAGTAGAAGAAAGTAGGTAGTAGGTTGGAGAAAAAAGGAGGTTGAATTGATAAGAAATGCAGTTATTTTAAATAAATGTTCACGAATAACGAACAAAACGTTCACGATTCGCGAACAAAAGGTTCGTAGATTATGAACATATATAAAATACTATCAAGTAAAGAAAGACAGAAGATTTTAGAAGACATACTTTATAAAGAAGGAGAAATCTCTGTTAGCAAAGTATCCTCAAGATTAAATTTGAGTAAAGGATTAGTTTCAGATTATTTCAAAATCCTGGTTAATGAATATATTCTAAAAAGAAATGGTGGCAAATATGTGGTTCAAGATAATCTGAATGTTAAAGCGTTAAAGATACTTCTAAATCTTAATAGATTTAACTGGAAGTTTTTCGAGGAATTTGATTTTGTCAGGGGTGCAGGATTATATGGGAGTTTTGTCAAAGGTGGAAATACTGAAGACTCTGATATTGACTTATATGTATTGGTTGAAGAATCAGAAGAAGAAAATCTGGCAGAATTAACAGGTAAGTTAAATGAATTGGATGAAAGAATTAATCCTTTATATTTGACTGAAGATAAGATAAAACACCTTAAAAATGAGGATGCAGTATTTTATCATTCCCTTGTCTTTGGTTCAATTAATATCTATGGAGTCGGAATTGAAGAAATCTAAATTTGAAGAGTGTTTAGAGAAAGGCGAATTAAGAAAGGTTCCTTCATCAAAACAAAAGTCACAAAGAAGTGTAAAGACTGCAAGAAAGTGGTTAAAAGAAGCCAGAACTAACTTTAATAATGAAGCATATAAATCCTGTTTGCTTTCTTCTTATATAGCAATGTTTCATTCAGCAAGAGCAATTCTATTTTTTGACGGTTATAGAGAAAAGAGTCATTATTGTGTTGGAAGATATCTTGAAGAAAAATATGTAAAAAATGATAGATTAGAAAATAAATGGGTAAAACTTTTTGACCATTATAGAGAATTAAGACATAAAGACCATTATAGTTTAAGTTTTACTGCAACATTAAAAGAAGCAAAGAAAGCAGTTGAGACTGCAGAAGAATTTGTCGATAGAATGGATGAGCTTCTTGGAGAAATGATGTAGTAGATGGTAAGTGGAAAATAGGAGGTAGTAGGTGATAGATAGTAGATAGGAGGAGGATGAAAATAGGAAATAAAAATAAAGAATCGTTTTCAGAGAGGTATGGATATAAGAAAAAAAGATAATTCTTGGGTTTGGGAAGAAGTTCCCTTCACTCTAACTCTGCTTTTATAAATTATATGATTTCAAAATATGGAGAAGGAGATGAGCAATTCGAAGATTGAATATAAGGATACAAAAGTTGGGAGTATTCCTATGAACTGGGAGGTAGAAAAACTTAAGCAGATTGGATCTCTTCAAGATGGGGATTGGATATTAAAATCATATTATCAAAAAGAAGGAGTTAGACTAATACAGATTGGCGACATCGGTATAGGAAATTTTTTAGATAAATCACATAAATTCATCTCCGAGAACAATGCTCAAAAATTAAATTGTTTTTTTGTTCAACCTAGAAAAGATATTTTGATTTCAAGAATGCCTGACCCTATTGGACGATCTTGTATTGCTCCCCAATTGCCATATAGGTATATAGTCGCTGTTGATATAACTATTTTAAGAGCAAATAAAGATATGGTTGACCTTAATTATCTGGTATTTGCTTTAAATTCTCCGATTTTTTTAAATCTTTCTACCAGAATGGCTGCAGGTGCAACCAGAAGGAGAATTAGTAAAAAGAACTTAGAAAATTTACCAATCCCTCTTCCGCCTCTTCCCGAACAACAAAAAATTGCTGCGATTTTGGGGACTGTAGATGGGGCGATTGAGAAAGTAGATTTGGCTATAGAAAAAACTGAAAGACTTAAAAAAGGTCTTATGCAGGACCTCCTCACAAAGGGAATACCAAGTAGACAGCAGACGGTAGACAGTAGGTTGGGAAAAGAAAAGAGAGAGTTTAAGGATACGGAGATTGGGAGGATACCGAAGGAGTGGGAGGTAGTGAGGTTGGGGGAAATTGTTAGTAAACTTCAAAATGGATTCGCAAGTGGAAAACGCGATGAAAATGGAGTTGTTCAAATACGAATGAATAATATAACAACAGACGGTCGACTTATTTTAGATAAATATATAAGAGTTCCTTTTCCTGCAAATATTGAAGAATGGTTATTAAAACCAGGTGATTTTTTATTCAATAACACAAATAGTATAGATCTAGTTGGTAAATCCACTATATTTAAAACTGCATCTTTTCCATGCACTTATAGCAATCATTTTACACTAATAAAGATTAAGTCTGATATTGCATTACCAAACTTCGTTCTATATAATTTTATCCTTTTGTGGCAAAAAAGATTTTTTAAATCAATTGCTGTAAGATATGTAGGGCAAGCAGAAGTGAGAAGAGAATTTTTAGTTAAAATAAAACTACCCCTTCCTCCATTGTCCGAGCAAGAAAGGATCGTGAAGATTCTCACTACTATTGGTAAAAACCTCGAGCTTTTGAGAAAACGCGAGAAGAGATACCAACGAATCAAAAAAGGATTGATGAATGATTTGTTGACTGGGAGAAGGAGAGTGAAGTATGATATACAGTAGACAGCAGACGGTAGACAGTAGACAGGAAAATGAAAGTAGAG
>NGFL01000006.1 GCA_002215665.1 candidate division TA06 bacterium JGI_Cruoil_03_38_101
ACTGATACTCCAGTGCTTGATTTTCCTGCATCCTGTATTGAAGTATCAGACCTGTTTTTAGATCCCCCCACATATATCTTCTTGCAGCGCATCCCGTCAATATAATGACAGACAGAATGAACAATACGAATAACAGTTTGGCATTTAAAGTATTTTTGCGAAACAAGTTTTACCTCCTTTTAAGAAGTTTTTAGTTTTCCTTCATATATTTTAATAATATCGCTAATTCATATAATGTCAAATGGTAGTGCCAAAATGTTTACCTCATGGAATGTGCAACTATTCCATAAGGGGTTTACCCCCGTCCCCTTATTTTCCTCTCCTTTCAAAATTTTTCTATCACATCTATCAGTTTTTTAAAGAAGTCTTTTATATATTTTTCAACCTTTTTCTCTTCTGAATCGATTACATATTTAAATCTAAAAATAATTGGATTGTTTTTAAAATTCTTTAGAAATGATCGAAATTCATCCCATTCCCATTCATAGTTTTTAGATGATGACATAATTCCAACCTCCAAATAACACCTTTTATGTAATTTTGATTCAATGTTGAAGTCTGCAGTAGGAGATACCCTTCTATCTTCAAAGATCCGATTCCGTATATTAAATCTTAAACTTTCGATTTTCTTTTTAGGCTGGAAATAAAATTCTCTAACAGATATATCAAATCCAAAAGATGTCCTATTTGCAAAAATAATAGGAATTTTAATTACTAATGTAGAACCTTCCTTCATAATTCCCGAATGTGAACTATATTCTAAATGTTTACTATCAACCTTAATTTCTAAAGGGTGTTTATTTCTAAATATATCCTGACCCTGCCTAATTAAATATCCTATAATGATGGATACTATAGTTGATATTATTCCGATTGTTATTTGACTCACTTTGTTAACTTTGGTAAAATCCCCAATTTTCTTTTAGATTGTAAGACCATATTTTCGTTTTAGAGCTTCCTCTTTTTCTTTTGTATATTTTTTTTCTTCTAAATGCATTTTAACCCCATAAAATTAACCCAACCCTTTGACACTTTTCAAAGAAGGTTTGCCCCTAATTTTTCCTGAAAAGATTAGCCTCCCTTAGATCTCCGTTATCATCTTATCGAAGTTTTCTACAGTTACGGCAGGCGATGTTGTAAATGAGATGCCTGTCAATTTGCTCAAAGCAACAGAAGCCTTCATTGCCTGTTCTATCCCAGGAAAATTTACAATAAGAACCAAATCTTGTTCTCCAAGCAGTGAATACATCGAGTTTACTTCACCACCAAACTTTTTGATTAGACTGTTAGACTTGATTGTCCGTTCGGCACTCGCTTCCTTTATTGCCTCGGATGAGTATTTTCCAAACATAAAAAACGTTGCCATATCAATACCTCCTTTTTATGTTAACAGTTTATACATCCTAAAATAATTAGCAAGTCAATCATCAAGAGATTTCTAAACTCATCACTTAAATTTTCAACTTTTCTCATTTTAATCACTTTCATTTCCCCTAAATTGAGCGATTCTTTCTTCTTTTAATAAATTATATGGATTTTTCGGTTTTTATCAATGGGTCTTGAACGGATAAAAATAAACAAAATCAAAAAATAGAGAAAGAAAAAGAGAAGTAGTTTCTCACTTTATTTGTAAATAAAAATTTGCCGGGGAGGGGACTCGAACCCCTATAGGATAATCCCACACGGCCCTCAACCGTGCGCGTCTACCTGTTCCGCCACCCCGGCTTGCAAAAATAAATTAAACAAAAAATTCAAACTGTCAAGACTTACTTTACCTCTTGAAGTATAATCCATTCTTGAGGTAGCGTTGCAATAGTCATTATAGCTTTTTTGTATTCAGAGTATTCATCCACAGGGACCACCTGTTTTTTGTCAATATAGGAATCCCTATAGATGATTTTATCCTCTGCTTTCTTTAAAGAACTCTCAAATTTTAGAGAACCTGTTGAACAGGAAATGCCGCTCGGTAAATATCGAACACGATAATTGTTGGGAAGGTATATCTTAATTTCCTTTTCCTCCCTGGATAGATGACCCCAAAAGATGGGATATTTCCTCTCGGTTGCTCCTACGGAATAGGCAGAGTATTCAAGACCGGGTATGTGAAAGAGAATAAAATTACCTTCTTTTAGTCCCAATCCGGGAACCCTGTAGCTTAGATCAATCTTGATCTCAGGAGCGTTATCGTTCAAGTGCTCGATTGAATAACTGTTTATCTCCGCGCCAGATATGGTTCTATTTATGTATGATTCAAGAATATTCCTTCTCTCTTCTTTTCTCATATACTTAAGTTGACGTAGACCAAGGACTTGATTTCCTGAAAATAAGAGTTTCTCTTCTACATTTCCATCCCCATTCTTATCTAATTTTATAGCTCTTTTGGTGCTTAACTTCTCTTTATCAGGGGGGAAGAGAGGTATATCAATAAGGGCTTTTTGCTCAATGGATAAGCCCTTTGTACCCTGGTATTTTACTCGGACATAACCGTAAGGATTTAGTTCGCTTGCAGGATCGATGAAAACATCCCCAACCTTGAGCAAAGCTCCATCAAATTGATAAAGGGAAGGGATTTCTAAAGCCACCTCACCTCTTTCTTTGGAACGTGCAAGGATTAAATCAACTGTATATCCTGAAGATCTAAGGGCTGTATATAAAAGACTCGCCTTATCCAAAGAGTTTGCAAGACGATTGTTAAATATCTCTTTTGTATTTTTTGGATAAGGGGATACAGTAAAGGATGGAACATCAACAAATCTTATGGAAGTAAGAATCTCTCTATATATCTCATCCGGCTTCTTTGTACCAGGGTTATATTTATTTTGGAGATGTTCCTTGAAATTTTTTGCAATATTCTGCCAACTGTCCTTAAGTCCAACAACCACCCTTGGAAGGATATAGGGGAGAGGAGGTCTGTTCCCTTCTTCCTGGAGAGCAGGAAGGGAATCAACTTCCCATTTTAGAATTTTTTCTCTATTTCCTCTCCTAATCTCCGGTTTTCCTAGCTTCCACTGCTGATAGTTAAGTTCAAAATCTCTTGGAGAAGTAACCTCAACAATGCCCTTTATTAAAGGTCCTGCTCCTCCAAGAGTAGCATCCATAATAAAGGGAGATAGATTACTAATCTTTCCTCTGATTGTAACCTTAAAGTCCAGAAAATTTCCCGGTTTTACTTCTCTCATTGCAAATTTTCTTTCGTGGAGGTTTTCATAAGGTGGAATTCTGGAATAGATGGAAGCATCTTCTATTGCAATTTCTCGAAGATGGAGAATTTCCCCTTCTTTCGTTATTGTCCTTGCGAAGTTGATTTCCATATCTTCTTCATTTTTTCTGTAATCAAAGGTAATGGTTCCTGTAGTTCTCCCCTTCAGAGAGGCTATGCCCCTTATTGAGCGAATAGAAAAAGTATAACTGGAATCCTTCTCAATAACAAGCTTCTTCTTGCAGTAAATATTGACATATCCTTCATCAGAATATTTGGAGAGTTTAGTTTCTAAACTCCCTAAAAGGATTGGATCCGTTATATCTTTTGTAGTTCTCCATTGATATCCTTCCCTCTTTTTTGCTATATCGATACTTCTAACTTTTCTCAGCGGGAAAGCAACTTCACCCTCCTCTGTTCTCGCATAGACGGAATCATTGGTTATTTTTGTCACTTTGCATTGATACTCTTCTCCATTCTCACTATATATCCTGTCTTCCATCCATAATTTTTCTTTCTTTACCTGCTGCAGGGTGCAGGAAGATAGAATCGCAAGAATAATAATCATGACTTTTCTCATCGATTACCCCCTCTCAATATCAGAATGATAGGTTTCTTCGCATACTCTATAACTTCATTGCATAGAGATTTATATTCAGAGTATTCCTCTTTTGGTATTATCCTGCCTTTTCTCTTCCAATCATCCCTGAAAATAAGAGTATCGCCTTCTTCCTCATACCCAGCTCTATAGCTACCCTTACTCCTCTGGATCTGAAAAGACTCAGAAGTTGATAAGATCTCCATATTCTCCGGGAGAACGATTTTGAATATATGGACGATTTCCTCAGAAGTATCATAAACAAGGTCATACTTTCTACTTGAAAGAGAAAGTTCTCCTCTTAGGTACCTATCTGCTATCTCTGGCAGTTTTAAGAGGTAGAGGTCTCCTGCCTTTTCAAGTAGATCAGAAATCTTGTATTCGATCTTCATTACCAGGGGCTTTGAAATTTCAGTTAAGTTTGTAAGAGAACAATCGATTAGTTCTGCAGTGGGAGAAGTTTGCTTGGCCATCTGCTGAAACTGTTTCTTTTTTTCTTCAGAGTTCAATCTTTCCCAGTATGCTCTTATCCCGGATTCATAACTACCGGTGTAGTCAGATTGGAAAGTTACTCTGCCTGAACCATCCGCATTTACCGCAATTTTATAATTATAATTTCGACGGTTTCTCTCTGGAGGTGGAACCTTTATAAAATCAATCCGAGATTTCTGAGCGCAGATTGCATACACCCCATGGTCCATCTGAACAAACGATGGATATCTTGAGTATTCAGAAACGGGATCCAGGATATAGGGTTCTCCTTTCTCTGGGAAGATTTCTACAATAGCATGATTGCCCCAGAATGAAGGTATTTCCTTCACAATCCCTGGGCTTGGGTGAGTGTGAAGATATACAGGGTAAGCTTCTATACCTTCTGCTTTTAAGAGGGTTGAAAAGAGAATTGCTTTGTCTGTGCAATCCCCATAACCGTTTTCAAGGGTCTGGCTTGCTTTATGCCCGGATACTCCACTGGCTGCAGCTCCCTTTATAGAAATGTATCTGATGTTCCTCTGAACCCAGTGATAAAGAGCGGCTGTTTTTTCACTTTTGGTCTTCCTACCTGCCACAATGGAATCAGTGAGTCTCTGAATCTTTGGGGCTACAACCATTCTCTTCTTTTGAAAGTCAGAATACCACTTGAATATATAATCCCAACTTTTGAAGGTTGATGTGTGAAGAGATGGGAGGAGTTTCTGAGTGGCAGGCATCATTGGTTCTTCTATAGGTGGCGTTGTTTTTTCCATTGCAAAGGTGTAAGTTTTTATGGAATCTGTAATTGTTGAATCTATAATAGCGGATTTTGCGTTTTTTAACTTGAAGTATAGATTCTTATTAGAAGGAATAATTATCTTAACATCTGAATTGACGACCGGCTCTGTTCCACCAAAAAACCAACTGAAAGCAAAGATATTCTTATCCCAGGGGTTAAAAATGTCCTCTTTATACTTGTACTCAATAATATTACCCATCTCAACTCCAGGGATTGTGAAAGATATTATCTTCCCTTTACCAAAGAATACCTTGCCTTGCTGGGGTTTTGTTATCTTGACCTTGCTCATGTCAAGAGGGATAACTCTTCCATCTGGTTTTATCACACGAGCCATCTCGACTTTCATCTTTTCAAGATCGGGGTTGAAGCTTTGCTGGAATGTTGCCCAGGACCTTTTTGAATTTTTAAGAATAAGACCACGAAAGTGATACTCATAGGTCCGTGTTCCATCTGGATGAAGTCTGTTTACACCTTTATCGAGCATAATAACGCCGGGGAAATCACTGTATTTTGCAATTAAATCTTTTCTTTCCTTTAAAATTTGTTGGATATCCTGGGGGATTGAACTTTGTTCTGCAGTTAACCCTCCTTCCCCAAAGATTATTGATTTAACTTCATCCCGGGTGAAAACCGTATCTTCAGTGTAGATAAAATCTCCTTTCATCCATACTGAATCAGCACCTATTACCCTTCCATTGTATAACTCTACCTTATGAGAGAGGAGAGGTAGGGAGAGAAGAGTGAAAAGTAAAAGAAATCTCTTCATTTAACCTCCTGTTCAAATTGCGAATTCTTAGATTTTTGTGCTTTTTTTCTCCTATAGCCGTGGATGATAAATCCTATAGATAAGAGCATCATCAAAATACTTACAAACTGTGAAAGAGTTATTATATTTAACATAAGAGCATTACCTTCATAATAACGGAAAAAGTCTATTATGAACCGATGCAACCCATATAAACCAAGAAATAAACTGAAAAGGAACCCTTTGAATGGAGTTCTTTTCCTAATCCACCATAAGAGACCAAATATTACAAGGAGATCCATAGTGGAGATAAGTTGGGTAGGAATAACAGGGAGAGTATGGGAAGCTCCAGATGATATAAGACCTCTTTTCAGTTGAGTCCAATAAACAGGTGGAAAATACTTTGCGGGGAAACGAATTCCGATCCATGAATCCGTTACCTTACCAAAGCAGCAACCGTTTAAGAAGCACCCAATCCTGCCAGTACCGATGGCGATTGCAATTCCTGGAGCCATAATGTCCAAGAACTTCCAGATGGAAAATCTATTCATCTTAATGTAGAGGATGCCTCCAATGAAACCCCCTATGAATCCGCCATAAAAAACCATACCCCCTTCCCATAGTTTGAAAATCTCAATAATGTTTTCTGAAAAATAACCCCAGTTTTCCCACACATACCAAATTCTTGCTCCAATTATCAACCCTACGATTATCCATATCGAGAGTGATTGGATGATAAAAGGATCTACACCTCTCCTTTTTGACTCCTTTGAAGCGACCCAAATTGCCGTTAGATAGGCAATTATCATCATTACTCCATAGGAGGGGATTCTGAAATTGTTGATTACTAAAAGATACCTATGCATTTTTCTTTCCCCCTTTTAATTCTGACCTACGAACAAAGGTTTTAGAGGGGCACTTTTCAAGAGCTTGTTCTAAAGGCTTGCTATCTTTGAGCTTATTCCAATGAATCTCTGGAAGGTTTCCGTCCATTGTTATTATTTCATCTTCAGTAATACGAGCACATAGACTGCAACCAACACAGCCTCTTGAACAAACCTGTTTTACTGTTTTTGCATCATTATAGGAACGACATGCAATGTAGATGTCCTGGGTCCTGGGTATGAGTTCAAAAAGACCTCTTGGGCAGGTTTCTACGCATACACCGCAGGCTGTGCATCTATCTTCTAAGACATAAGGAAGTCCTTTATCGCCCATTATAATGGCCCTGGAAGGGCAGGCTCTGACACAGTCACCAAGCTCAAGACATCCATATTGACAGCCTTTATTTCCACCTAAGAGGTTCAGGGCAACACAAGTCTCGATTCCCTTATAATCTGCTATTTTTTTTGCAACATTTCTGTCTCCAAGGCAAAGAAGAACGGCGACTTTTTCTTCCCTTACCTCTACATTTACACCCATTATCTCTGCGATTTTATTGGCGACCTCCTCGCCACCAACTTTACAACCATTCACAGGATATTTATTATTGACAACTCCTTCCGCAAAGTGAGTGCACCCAGGAGCGCCGCAAGCACCACAATCAATACCAGGAAGAACATCCCTTATTTTTTTAACCCTTTCATCTAATTCTACTTTGAACTTCTCTGCACTAAAGACAAGAAAAGAGCCAAAGACCAGAGCTAAGCAGCCCAGGACTGCAACTGGGATTATTATAGAAGACAACTTAAATTACCCTGTATTTCCTACCAACTTTTATAAAAGCATCAACGGCTTTATCAACCTGTTCCCTTGAATGAGCTGCAGAGAGCTGCACCCTTATTCTCGCCTTCCCCTTTGGAACTACAGGATAATAGAAGCCAATCACATAGATGCCTTTATTCAAAAGGTCCCTTGACATATCTTGTGAGAGCTTTGCATCGTTTTCGAATTCTCCGAGCATAATAGGAACGATAGGATGAGTTCCAGGCCTAATCTTGAAACCTGCTTCTGTCATTCTTTCTCTAAAATGTTTCGTATTGTCCATCAATTTGTCTCTTAGTTCTGTTGTCTTGGTTAATAGATCAAAAACTTTAATATATGCTCCAACAAGTGGGGGGGCAAGAGTATTTGAAAATAGGTAAGGTCGGCTTCTCTGTCTGTAAAGCTCTATCAACTCCTCTCTGCCAGAGATAAAACCTCCCATACCTCCGCCCAGAGCTTTTCCAAGAGTTGATGTTATCAAATCAACTTTACCGAGAACGCCTCTGTATTCTATACTTCCTTTTCCATTCCTGCCAAGAAATCCTGTCGCATGGGAATCATCTACCATAACAAGAGCATCATATTTATCAGCGAGTTCACACATCTCATCCAGTTTTGCTATATCACCATCCATCGAGAAAACGCCATCCGTTGCGATCATTCTGTATCTCACATTATGAGATTCTTTCAATTTCTCTTCCAGGTCTTTCATATCAAGATGCTTAAAGATATATCTCTGTGCCTTACACAGGCGGATAGCATCAATTATAGAGGCATGATTTAATTCATCGCTAATTATAGCATCTTCCTTTCCAAGGATAGGCTCGAAGGTTCCACCATTTGCATCGAAACAAGCTGCAAAGAGAAGCGTATCATCAGTTTTGAGGAAATTGGAAATCTTTCTTTCTAACTCTTTATGAATGTCCTGGGTCCCACAGATAAAACGAACTGATGATAGACCGAACCCTCTCTTATCAAGAGTTTCCTTGGCTGCCTTAACTATTTCAGGATGATTGGCAAGGCCAAGATAGTTGTTGGAACAAAAGTTGAGAACCTTCATTCCCTTAACCTCTATTTCAGCACCCTGGGGGCTTGTTAAAATTCTTTCTTCCTTGTATAAACCTTGATCTTTGATAGATTGAATCTCCTTCTTCAAATCTTCCTTGATTTTTCCATACATATTTCCTCCTTTCCCCTTTCTACTGATAATAAGGGTGGGAATAATTTTGTCAAGACCGAAGGTTATTTCAAGGAATTGATTTTTAGGGCTTGACTATAAGGTAAATCTGTATAAATTAATAAAAAAGAAGAACAAAAAGAGATAAAATTATCTAAAAAATGGGAGGTTTAATAGTGTCAACAAAGAAACAGAAGAAAAATTGTTATTTTTGTAAGAATGGAATTGATGAGGTTGACTATAAGGATTCAGATTTGTTGAAGAAGTTTACCACACCAAGTGGTAAGATTCTTTCTTCCAGGTTAACCCGGGTTTGTCCAAAGCATCAAAGGAAATTGAATCAGGCGATAAAGAGAGCCAGAGAGATTGCACTATTACCTTATGTTGAGTCAATATCATCATATTGGTAGGTTGTTATGGAAGTAATCCTTTTAAAAGATCATCCCTATCTTGGAGAGAAGGGTAAAATTGTTGAAGTGGCCGATGGTTATGCAAGGAATTACCTCATACCACAGAAATTAGCGATAAGGAATACTCCTGGAAATTTATCCGCTTTTAAAGCAGAAGGACAGTTCGGGAAGAAGAAAGTAAAAGAGGAAAGAGAATCTGCTCAAGTTATCAAAGAGGAAATCCAGGGCAAAGAGATAAGAATTACTGCCAAGGCGGGTAAGGATGGCAAACTATATGGTTCTGTAACGAAACAGGATATTTCAGATGCTTTAAAGAAGGAGGGATACGAGGTCGATAAAAGGGATATAAAGATCGATGAGCCAATAAAGGAGACAGGGTCCTACGAGATTCAATTGAACCTCTTTGAAGATGCAAGGGCTCTTGTCAGTCTTGTCGTGGAGGGTGAAAGTGATTGAAGTAGAGATTGCAGGTATAGCAGTAGACAAAACTTCAAACTTGCCAGTGGTTTTACTCAGGGATGTTAAAGAAAAAAATTGGGTTCTACCTATTTGGATAGGGCCTTTTGAAGCCGAGGCAATCTCCCAGGGTCTCAGGGGAGAGAAATTTAAACGCCCCCTGACCCATGATCTTTTTTTGAATGTGTTAAAAGGTCTAAAGGTTAATGTATCAGAGGTTATTGTTTCCGCTCTAGAAGATGATACTTATTATGCTGAAATCTATCTAAAGAAGGGTAATTCTATCTTCAAAATAGATTCTCGTCCCAGTGATTCCTTGGCTCTTGCTTCCAAGGGTAAAATTCCCATCTTTGTTAAAGAAAAAGTGATGGAAAAAGGGGGTATAAGACTGGAACTGGATAAGAAAAAGAGGGCCAAAGATATAAGGAAGTATATGGAGGATATAAATCCCGAAGATTTTGGTAAATTCAGGATGTAATATTGCGAGTCCTAATACAAAGAGTAATTTCTGCAAAAGTAAGGAAGGTTTATCCTTCTTTGAATAAAACTAGCCCTCAAGGTAAAGAATCTGCAATAGGAAAGGGTCTTTTGCTTCTTATTGGCGTTGGTCGTGGGGATAGCGAGGATGATGCAAGGGAACTAGCTGAAAAGATATTTCATCTGAGGATTTTTGAAAATAATGGTAAATTCGATTTTTCCCTGGCAGATATCAAAGGTGAAATTCTGGCTATTCCTCAGTTTACATTGTATGGGAAGGCAGATAAAGGGAGGAGACCAGAGTTCACCCAGGCTGAAAGACCGGACCAGGCAAGGAAAATATTTGATTTCTTCTGTGATTATTTGAATAAATTTGTTCCCTGTAAGAGAGGTTTCTTTGGTGAAAAAATGGAAGTTGAATTGATAAATGATGGTCCAGTAACCTTGATGCTCGAACAATGAGATCCATGACCGCTTCCATTTACGGCTCAAAAAAAATGTTCGGATGCAGAATTGGATGTAATATTGCCTCATTTAATAGCAGATTTGTTGATATTAATCTAACCATACCGGAGGTTTTTCAGCCTTATCGAATGGCGATTTATGATAAAGTAAGAGAAAAGATCAAAAGGGGCAGAATTGAGATGCAGATTTATCTTGAGGATGGGAATTACCCGGATTCCTCCTTAGACTTCGAAAATGTTGAATTGCAGATTAAGAGGCTTCGTGAGTTGAAGAAGAAATTTAATCTAAAGGGAGATATTGATCTTTCAGTGCTCACTTGTATTCCAGAAATAACCCAGAAGAAATCAAATTTTGATGTTGGCTGGGAAGAGTTAAACTCTTTTATTGATGGATTACTTGAAAACCTCATTCAGGTAAAGGAACGGGAGGGGAATTTTATAAAGAAAGACCTTGAAGATAAAACAAAGCAATTCAATGAGATTCTTGAATTCGTCGAAAGTAAGGCAAGAAAGGGATCCGAAGAACATAAAGAAAAAATGTTCGAAGATATCCAGAAGTTGAACGATCTCAATATCCAAATTTCCCGGGAGGATATTAACCTCTTTGCCTTTAAAGGCGATATAGATGAAGAATTGGTAAGACTTAAGAGCCATGTTGATTATTTTTTAGAATTACTAACCACTGATGGCGCGGTTGGAAGGAAATTAAGATTCTTATTGCAGGAAATGGCAAGAGAGGTGAATACTATAGGATCCAAGGCTTATTCCGCTGAGATTGTTCATAAGGTCATTGACCTTAAAGAACTTCTGGATGAAATGAGAGAGCAGGTGGAGAATATAGAATGATTATTGTTATTGCAGGACCATCAGGGGTGGGGAAAACGACTCTTTGTAAATTACTGGTTGAAAATTTAGACAATCTTGCATATTCAGTTTCTGCAACTACAAGGGAGAAAAGAGAAACAGAGAAGGAAGGTCTTGATTATTATTTTTTAACTGAAGAAGAATTCAAAAATTGGAAACTCCAGGGTCAATTTTTAGAAATCGCCAGAGTTCATAATTATTTTTACGGAACTCCAAAAGATTCGGTTATGAAACCTAAAAAAGCAGGTAAAGACATTGTAATGGATATTGATGTCCAAGGGAAAGCAAGAATTTGTGAAAAGTTCGACGATGTGGTAACGGTATTCTTACTCCCACCAACAATGGAAGAGGCCATCAGAAGGATAAAGAAACGAGGCTTGGAAAAAGAAGGGAAGATAAAAAATAGAGTAGAGACCGCTTCACAGGAACTTAAAGAGGTTGAAAATTTTGATTATCTCGTCGTAAACGAAGATTTATCCGCTACCTTTGAGGCGGTGAAGTCCATAATTATTGCGGAGAGACATTCAATCAAAAGAATGGAGGAGAAATTATGTATTCACTAAAAGATATAAAAGAAAAGGAAGATAGTATTTACAAAGCAATTGTAATTATGGGTAAAGAAGCAAAATGGCTTAGCTCCTTTCAGAGAACCACAATTGAAGTACCCTTTTACAAAGCGATTGAACATTTCATTCAAGGTAAGATTAATTATGAGATAAAAGAGGAGGATTAATCTTTGAATCCTCTTTTTGGGAAATCTATTCTTATTGGAATAACAGGGGGTATTGCCGCATATAAGGTTCCTCTTTATATAAGAGAACTTAAGAAAGGAGGTGCCATAGTGAAGGTTATTCTAACAGAAAATGCAAAAAAGTTCGTTACACCTCTTGTTCTTTCTACTATCTCTGACGGTGTTTTTACTTCTCTTTGGGAAGATAAAATCCCTCATCTATCTCTAATACAAAACTCTCCCCTTTTCGTTATTATACCGGCTGACTATAATATTATTGGTAAAGCAGCCTCTGGAATAGCAGACGACCTTCTCTCTACGGTAATTGCAGCTTTTAAGGGGAGAATTCTATTCTTCCCTTCTATGAATTACAGGATGTTTGAAAACCCAATATTCCAAAAAAATTTAGACCTCCTTAAAAATTTTGGTCATTTAATAATTGAGCCTGAAATAGGGCCTCTTGCGTTGGAAGAAGAAGGGAAGGGAAGACTTCCCTCCATCTCTCGCCTCATCCTTGAGACTGAAAAGGCTCTTACTCCTGATTTACTTAAAGGCTCCTATTGTCTTATTACTGGTGGTGGAACAGGAGAGAAGATCGATCCGGTGCGTCAGATTACAAATCTATCCTCGGGTAAAATGGCTTATTCACTCGCGAAGTTTTGCTATCTGGCAGGTGGCACACCCGAACTAATATTGGGTCCCACTGCAAAGGAACCAGACCCTAATCTTCCTTACAAGATCAAAAGGATAGAAAGCGCAGATGAGATGCATCAGGAGATATTGAATCGATGGGAAAGAGTAGATTATCTATTTATGAGTGCGGCGGTCTCAGATTTTACCATTCCGACCAGGAGAAAAAAAATAAAGAAAAAGGATGAATTAGTGTTAAAATTAGAAGCCAATATAGATATCCTTGAGGATCTAAAGAATCGAAAAGAGAATCAATTCATCATTGGTTTTAGTATTGAAACAGAGAATCTTTTGACTTCTGCAAGGGAAAAGATGAAGGAGAAGGGATGTGATTTGATGGTTGCAAATGAGGTTGATGCAATTGGTAGCAATCTGACTTCCGGCATTATCATTTCGCCTTCGGAGGAAGAGGATTTTGAGTGTTCAAAGGATGAACTCGCATGGAAGATTATCAAAAAGATAAAATCATTCAATTCCTGATACTTTTAAAATACATGGGGTTTGAAAAAATTGATCGTTCATTAATAGAAGTTTCACCCCTTAACGGGCTACGAGAAGAAGTTTCTAATTGCAAGAAATGCCGACTTTATAAGATGCGAAGAAAAGCGGTTTTCGGCGAGGGCTCATCTGATGCTGATCTTATGATTATAGGTGAAGCACCAGGAGAAGAAGAGGATAGACAGGGAGTTCCCTTTGTTGGTGCTGCTGGCATGAAATTAAATCAAATCCTAAACCGTGCTGGATTGAAAAGAGAGAATGTATTCATTACCAATGTGGTAAAATGTAGACCTCCAGAGAATAGAAATCCAAAATTCGATGAGATAAGAGCCTGCAATGAGTATCTGAAAAGGCAAATTCGGATAATAGAACCTAAAGTTATCGTTCTCCTCGGAAATGTTGCTCTTTCTCTGGTAACTGATGAGATTGCAGGCATTACAAAAATGAGGGGAAAAAATATGAAATACTTATCCTACCCTGCAGTTCCAACTTTTCATCCTGCTTATGTAATAAGAAATCCTTCCAGCGAAAATCTTGTTGTAAGTGATTTCAAAAAAGCTGCCGAGAAATTCCATGATTGAAACAGTAGGGATGCCTTATTCCGAGGAAGCAGAATCAGCGGTTATATCCAGTATGCTGGTAGATATGGGAGCAACTGCTGAGGTTAGCACCTGCTTAACCCCTGATGACTTTTATATTCCCTCTCATTCCATTATCTTTGAAGCTATCCTTGAGGTTTACAATAGAGGAGAAAAAGTAGATATCGTAACGGTAGTTGAGAGAATTAAGAAGAATGGTTTACTTGATAAGGTGGGGGGTGCAAGCTTTGTGACTTCTCTTGTTAGAGGGAATGTCTCATCAGCAAATGTTAAATATTATGCCAATATAGTCCGAGAGAAGTCAATTTTAAGAGAGCTCATAAAAAAGAGCAGCTTTATTATAGACAGAGCAACTGCAGGCAAAGAAGATGTGGATGTTATACTGGACGGGGCAGAAAATTTGATCTTTGATATCAGAAAGAAAAGAAGATCGGAAAAGATACAGCCCATAACGACCTTACTCAAAGAAGTAATGAAGATAATAGAAAAAAGAGCTGAGACTAAGAACCCTATTACTGGCATAGCCACTGGTCTTCGAGCTTTAGATAAAATGTGTGCTGGTTTTCAAAATTCAGAGTTATTAATTGTTGCTTCCAGACCTTCTGTAGGGAAAACCGCCCTGGCTCTCAATCTTGCTTCTTATGTTTCTGTCCAAGAAAAAGTTCCTGTGCTTTTTTTCTCTCTTGAAATGCACTGGGAAAACCTTATATTCAGGTTGCTTTCTGCAGAATCAAGGATAGATGGGAAGAGAATAAGAAGTGGATACATCAAAGAAGATGAATGGGTTGCTCTAACTTCAGCGGTCTCCAGGCTAACCGAATCTCCCTTTTATATAGATGCAAGTCCAAGTATGACAGTCTTTGAACTCAGGGCAAAAGCAAGGAGAATGAAGAAAAAGTATAATATAGGGATAATATTTGTAGATTACTTGCAGCTAATTAAAGGTCCGGAATCCCAAACGAGAGAACAGGAAGTAGCTGCCATAAGCAGGGCTCTTAAGTCAATAGCAATGGAATTGAATATTCCTGTTGTGGCACTATCCCAGCTTTCAAGACAACCTGCAAGAAGAGGAAAAAATGCAAAGCCTGTTCTCTCTGATCTCCGTGAATCTGGAGCAATTGAACAAGATGCTGACCTTGTTTTATTCATTCACCGTCCAGATAGATTTAAAGAAGATTCTGAATCACCAGAAGAAAGAGCTGAATTGATTATTGCAAAACAGAGGAATGGACCCACAGGAAATATAAATCTGGCTTTTAGCCGAAGATATGCGCGTTTTGACAATTATGAGGGTATAGAGGAAGAGTGATCGAATTAAAAGGTCTCTGGAAGAGTTTTGAGGATAATGAGGTTCTTCGAGGTCTTGACCTGACAATAAAACAAGGTGAAACTATAGCAATTGTAGGCTCAAGTGGTTGTGGTAAAACAGTTTTGTTAAAACATATCCTGGGATTGCTTAAGCCTGATAAGGGAAAAGTTCTTGTTGATGGAATTGATATCAATGCAAATTCTTCCCATCTATTTGATGTCAGGAAGAGATTCGGTGTGGTTTTTCAAAGTTGTGCCCTCTTCGACTCTCTTAAGGTTATGGAAAATGTCATTATAGGGTTGAAAGAACATTGTTCAGAGATGGGTCTAAAGAAGATGGAAGATATTGGGAAGGAGAAATTAGACTTAGTTGGGCTTTATTCAGAGACCTATCATCTGAAACCCCAGGAACTCTCTGGAGGGATGAAGAAGAGAGTTGCTATTGCAAGAGCTCTGAGCATGAATCCGGAATATATTATCTACGACGAGCCTACAACAGGTCTCGATCCAATAATGTCTGAGAAAATGAATAATCTTATGCTTCGTTTAAAAGAAAGCCTTGAAAAGACTACTATTATGGTTACTCATGATCTCCATTCAGCATTCAAGGTGGCTGATAGAATTTCAATGCTTGCTGAAGGTCGTATTGTCTTTGATGGAAGCCCCAGGGAAGCCCAGAAAACGGATAATCATTGGATGAAAGCATTTGTCCAGAGTAGTCCCCTTTAGGTTAGACTCTGATGTATAAATGTCGTGAGTGCGGGTATAAAACCCTTAAGTGGATGGGCAGATGTCCTGAATGCGGCACCTGGGATTCCTTTGAGGAAGTAAGAGAAGAAAAAGAGAGTAGAACTAAGAAGAGGAAAGTTCTCAAGCCCCAATTGTTAAGTGAGATTTCTACAGAGAAAAAAGAGAGGATAGAAACAGGAGTTTTGGAATTTGATCGGGTTATAGGGGGTGGGATCGTTCCCGGCTCCCTTGTTTTGATTTCAGGTGACCCTGGAATTGGGAAATCGACGTTGCTTCTGATGCTTTCAGGTATCCTTGCAAAATCTATGAAAATCCTTTATGTTTCTGGAGAGGAATCTATAAGCCAGCTAAGGCTGAGAGCAGAGAGAGTTGGGATTGGTAAGGAAAAGATACTTATCCTATCAGAAACCAATATCGAAGATATTCTTTCATTCATCCAGGAGGAATTTCCGGATATAGTTATTATTGATTCCATTCAGACCATGACCTCATCAGAAGGAAATGGGAGCCCTGGATCCGTTTCGATGGTTAGAGGAATCACAGCCATGTTAATGGAGATTGCTAAGAAGAAAAATATTACAGTATTTCTTGTGGGACATATTACCAAATCAGGTAATATAGCAGGTCCAATGGCTCTGGAACATATGGTAGATACTGTCCTGTTTATGGAAGGGGATAAAACTCATTCTTTTCGTCTTCTCCGTTCAAAGAAAAATAGGTTTGGCTCAACTGATGAAGTTGGAATATTTGAAATGGATGAAAAGGGACTAAAAGAAGTCAAAAACCCTTCTCGCTACCTTATTTCAGGTAAGGAAAAAAATTCATCTGGTTCCGTAATTATTCCAACGATAGAGGGAACAAGACCCCTTTTGATTGAAGTTCAAGCTCTTGTTATACCAACCAGATTTTCATATCCCCAGAGAATAGCCCAGGGATTTCATGAGAGGAAATTGGACCTACTCATAGCGGTTATTCAAAAGAGATTGATGATTGATATGAATAATTATGATGTATATTGCAACATAGCAGGGGGTATGAGCATTTTTGAGCCAAGTATTGACCTGGGTATAATCATTTCAATATTATCGAGTTTATTTGAAAAGCCAGTTTCTGACCAATTATGCATGGTTGGGGAAGTTGGTCTTTCAGGAGAAGTGCGTGGGGTTCCATATATTGTTAGTAGAATTCAAGAAGCTAGCAGAATCGGTTTTAAGAAAATAATTGTTCCAGATAAAGGGGTAGAGGTGAAATCTGAAATTGAAGTTTTGAAGATATCAAACATTATTCAAGCAAAAGAGATTTGCGGATTATGATCCTTACAATGATTATTCTGGGCTCCTTGGGGTGGATACTTGTGGGGTTCTTACTTTTTAAAGCTCTTAGCGAGGAAAAGAACAAAGATTCGAAAAAAGCGATCCATCTATCAGCCCTTCGCGATGGTAGAGTTGCGGGTTTATTTAAGTGTGGATTGATTGAAGGCATTCCCGTGGTACGCCAGGAAGATCTCGATTTAATATCCAAAGAGTTGGAGTCTGAAAAAATACCGAATAATAATAAAGAAAATCTTCAGGCTATTAAGGAACTACCCATTCAGATCGAAGATGGAGAGTTTGTTGCCATTTGTAAAAGATTAAACTGTTCCGCAGTTATTGCTGGAGATTTTAGAGATAAACTTGAGCTTCAGGGAATTAATTGCATAAATATAAAAGACATAGACAAAATAGGCAAGGGAGATATTTTCAAAGGTCAGAAAATCCGTATTAATAGTGTAGAATATGGATACAATATGGCGCGTGGTCTTTTAAACGATGGGACTATTGTTGAAGTTCGAGGAGATCTTCCAAAGGATAAGCCCCTGTCCTTTGAGTGTCGTGTACAATCGGTATTAGAGGGTTCCTTAATGAGGAAGATCTGGGCGAGGTGGGAAAATGATTGATGCTGTAGTTGTGGGTGCAGGAATAGGGAAGAGAGTGGGAGGTAAATATAAGCAGTTTTTTATAGTAGAGGGTAAACCGATTATCTATTATCCCGTAAAACAGTTTTTTGATTATGGAGTCAGAAAAATTATACTCGTTGTTCCGGAGGAAAAAATCCAGTATTCGAAGGAAATAACAAGTGATTTTGAAGGAATTGTTACAATAGTCCAGGGAGGAAAACACAGGCAGGACTCTGTTTTAAATGGCCTTGAGGAATGCAGGAGTGATATAATCCTTATTCACGATGGAGTGAGACCCTTTATTAAAAAAGAACTGATTGATGAAGTTGTCAAGGGAGTTCGAAAGTTCGGAATATGCGCACCTGGTATACCGATAACAGAGACTGTAAAATTATTTTCAAAGGATAAGATTCTTTGGACGATTAATAGAAAAAACCTACTTCAAGTCCAGACACCTCAGGGATTTAGGATGGAAATCTTAAAGGGAATTATGAGATTGCTATCTGAAGTTCCTGTAACTGATGAATTGTCAATTGCAGAGAGCTTGAATTATGAAGTTCACTGGGTCCAAGGGGATCCACTGAATATCAAAATTACCTATCCTTGTGATCTTGATTTAGCGAGAATAATTGCAAAAGATTTTTGATTTGTTGAAGGATAGACGCTGCATCTTAACTTTTTTATATAGTAAAAGGAGGAATAAATGAAAGGGGCTCAAAAAATATCGGTAATTGTTTTACTGTTTAGTATTGTTATTTTCTTCACATCATGTGAAAAGTTGCAGGAGTTATTGACAACAGTCTCAGGGAAAGTGGCAGCAAAATCCGGTACAATTGTCCTGGCACTCAATGGAGAAGGTGATGCCTACGAGAAGCTTTCAGAAGTTAATGAGTTGAATGAAAATGCCTTAAAAGCTATGACCAATATAGCTAAGGGGTTTGATCTTGGAACCGATAAAGATAGTTCCTATAACGTGATCCTTACCTCTGGTTGTACAGTTTATATAGTAGCAATCAGCGATGATGGCGATAAACAACTTGATTCTCTGGACTTAATTGGTTGGTACGGGGAAACTACTACGTTCGAGGAGGGCGACACAATTATTGCAGGAACTGACACGATAATTGTTTCCAGTGGTCCCTTTACCTATACAACCCCAGAGGCTATTACGATTGAAGAAGGTTCGGATATAGAGGGAATTAATATAGATAATATGATGGAATACAAATTATTTCTTCAATAATTAGGGATATTTAAGCCGGTTTTAATCTTTTGCAGTCTCGAATCTTTTACTTTTTTTCATAGAGTAATAACTAAGACGAGCTAATTCTGAAGCAAGATCGATATTTCTTAGAATAAAATCATCTGAAAATTCATCAAGGGGTAACATATAAGAAGGAGTAAAGTTCAAAACAGCTTCGATACCAGTATCCTTCGTTAAATTTATAACTCCAGGAACTTCTTCTGGAGGAACAGCAATTATGGCAATTTTTATTTTCTCTTCTCTAATTCTTTCCTTGAATTTCTTAATATCTTCCACTTTTACTTCACTAACGATTTCTCCTATTTTTTCCTCATCCTTGTCAAAGGCAGCTGCGATTTTGAACCCCTGTGCTTTAAAACCATAATAATTAAGTAGAGCAGAACCAAGTTGTCCCACCCCTATAAGGGCTACTTTCTTTTCCTTTCCTGGAAAAGCAATTTTCTTAATTTTTTTCAAAACCTCCCTTGTATTATATCCAACCCCACGCTTTCCGAGTTGACCTATATAGGAAAAATCCTTTCGTACAAGGGTTGGCTTTAGATGAAGCCTGTTTGCAATATCCTCTGAGGAAAAATTATACTTACCTTCTTCTTTGAAAGTGTCAAGGCTCCTTGCGTATATAAAAAGTCTGCATATGACCTCATCTGGAATATCTGATTTATTCAAATTTTCTCCTTCTACTTTATGATTATAATAACGGAGAATAGTTTGTCAACATTGGGGATATGAAACTTTACGGTTTTGAGACCTTGAATATATTTTAATATTGCTTATTTTATAAAAGAGGTAATATGCTCGAAATAGAATGTAACGGTATTATTTTAAGAATTCTACAGGGTGATATTACTAAGCAGAATACTGATGCAGTTGTTAATGCAGCGAATAAACGACTTGCACCTGGAGGTGGAGTTGCAGGAGCCATCCACTCAGCGGCCGGGCCTTTACTCTGGGAGGAGTGCAAAAAGGTGGGTGGTTGTGAGACTGGCAAAGCTGTTATAACAAAAGGTTATAACTTACCTTCAAAATTGGTCATTCATACTGTAGGTCCTATTTATAGAGGCCGTGAAGAAGATCCCCAGAAGCTTTCTGAATCCTATAAGAATTCTCTTCTTATCGCAGATGAAAACGGTGTTAAAACAATTTCATTCCCGGCTATATCAACAGGGGCTTTTGGGTATCCAATGAGAGAAGCTGCAGAGATTGGTATCGATACCGTGTGCAAAACTGCCCCGAACCTCTCTTCAATAGAGATGGTTCAATTTGTCCTATTTGATTCTAGGGCATACAATATATTTAAAGATTGCCTAAGGAGGTATAAAAATGTTAAATAGGAATCAGTTATGTATAACTTTTTTTATTTTTCTATTTTCTATCTCAGCCTATGGAAATGCAGAACAGACCTCCACCTTGTCTGATCAAAAAGATGTAGAAGTAACAGTTTACAACAGTAATCTGGCTTTGGTGAAGGATGTTCGTGATATCAAACTTAATGTGGGGAGAGTTTCCCTTCGATTTATGGATATTGCTTCCAGAATTAATCCTAAGAGTGTCCAGATCAAATCTCTTTCACAACCTAAAAAACTCGAAGTCCTTGAACAAAACTATGAATACGACCTGATGAGTTATTCAAAATTGATGGATAAATATATTGGGAAGAAGGTAAAGTTATTGAGACGTAATGAATTCAAAGAGACCTCGGAAATAGTCCAGGCAATCCTTCTCAGTAATAACAACAATCAACCAATCTATAAAATAGATAATGAGATATACCTGGGATATTCCGGGAGGGTAATATTACCTGAAATCCCTGAAAATCTTATAGCAACACCAACGCTTGTTTACCTTCTGGATAATAAAACAGATAAAGAACACAAGATTCAGGTTTCCTATCTTACAAATGATATGAACTGGTCTGCAGATTATGTAATGGTAGTTTCTTTAGATGATAAAAGTTCTGACCTTAATGGCTGGGTAACAATCAATAACCGAAGTGGCGCCACCTACAGGGATGCAAAATTGAAATTGATTGCTGGAGAGGTTCATCGACTTGAGGGGGAGAAACTCCAAAGGATTTATGCAGCAAAAGCAGGGAGTCAAACTCCAAAGCCACAATTTAAGGAAGAGGAGTTCTTTGAATATCACATATACACTTTGAATCGGCGGTCCAATATCAAAAACAATCAGGAAAAACAGATTCAATTGTTAGAATCTACTAATATTCCAGTAAAGAAAGAGCTTATTGTTTATGGAAACCAGGGTTATTTTACCAGGAGATACACAGAGAAGATTCCAAAACAGGATGTTTTTGTTTACATCAATTTTAAGAACAGTAAGAGTAACAAAATGGGAATACCTCTTCCTGCAGGAACCATAAGGATCTACAAACCTGATAAGGAGAATGCACTTCAATTTATTGGTGAAGATAGAATAGACCATACACCTATTGATGAGGAAGTCAAAATAAGGGTTGGGAAGGCATTTGATGTTGTGTGTGAAAGAGTTCAGACTGATTACGAACGGATAAGTGATAAGGTCTATGAGATTGAATGGGAGATCTCTATCAGGAATCATAAAAAGGAAGAGGTAGAGGTTGGATTGATAGAGCCCCTGTTTGGCGATTGGAAAATTATAAAGAGTAATGTTCAATATAAGAAAATCGATGCTCATACTATTCGTTTTAATGTGCAAGTCCCTTCAAACGGAGAAATCAAGGTGAACTATCGTGTAAGGGTTTCCTTTTAAATTGCCAAGATAGAGGTATAAGCTTTATCCTCTAAATAAACTCTCTGGTTAAGTTTTCCACAATAATCTCTTAAACTTATTAAATAGACTTGAAAAAAAAGTTTTTTTTATTATAATATATAATGATAGATAAGATAAAAAAAACTTTGAGAGAAAAGAAACTCCTGAAAGGAGTTCGAAAGGTTATTATAGGTTATTCTGGCGGGCCAGATTCAACTTTCCTTAGAGAAGTTTTATCTGGGTTTGATTTAGAAATTATACTTGCCTATTTTAACCATAATCTCCGGGATGATTCTGGGAAAGAGGAGAAATTTGTAATGAATGAGGCAAAAAGGACGGGTTTTAAACTTCGTATAGGAAAAGGAGATGTAAAGAGGTATTGTGATAATTCATCCCTTTCAATAGAGGAGGGGGCAAGAGTTTTGAGATTAAATTACCTCCGAGATATTAAAAGGGAAGAGGGGGGGAATGTTATTGTTCTTGGGCATAATCTGGATGATCAAATAGAGAATTTTTTTATTCGCCTGTTTCGAAAATCTGGTTTTGGACTCTCCTCAATGGATTATCTCAAGGGAGATATTTTGCGACCCCTTTTAGATATTCGGAAAAATGATATAATTCAATATTTAAAGAGGCATAATATACCTTTTTACACAGACCCATCCAATGAAAATTTAAGTTATCTAAGAAATAGAATAAGAAAAAGGCTCGTCCCTGTTCTTGAGAATATCCATGAGAATTCAATTGAAGGGATTAAGAGAAGTATTATTAATATTCGAGATATGGAAATAATACTTGAAAAGCAAATCGAAGATATACCTATCAGGAAATACAGGAATTATGTAGAAGTTGATAGAGATAAGTTTGATGAACTTTATACCTCCCTGAAGTTTCTCCTCATCCGAAAAATGCTTTCTTTCTTTGGTTTAGAAATGAATCTCAAAAGACTTCACATAACCAATTTACCTGAGAAGGGTATAATTGAATTGCGAGATGCATATATAGAAAATCTTCCTGATAAGGTAATTATAGTGAGAAAGATAAATGAACAAGAGAAAGAGTTATCCTTATCTGGGGAGGAATACTACGGTAATTTTCATCTCGAGACAAAAGAGGTAAAATTTCCCGTTTCTTTCAAAAAAGAGGGATGTGAATTTTTTGACCTTGATAAGTTAGAATTACCGTTGAAAGTTAGAAGTAGAGAGAAAGGAGACCGAGTTGTTTTATTTGGGTCAAAAAGAAATAAAAAATTGAATGAAATCTTTATTAATAAAAAGATTCCGAGAAGCTTACGAGATACATGGCCTATAATTTATGACAATTGTGGAATTATTTTAATCCCGGGTGTTAAAAGGAGTTATAGAGCACCAATGCGGGATAAAACGAAAAGGATCTTGCAAATCAAATATAGAGAGGTAATGGATGGTCAATAAAGGGAAGGTATCAAAAGAAAATAAACCTCAATTTATAAGAGCAATAGTAATCTGGGCTCTTATATTTATCGCCTTATATTTCCTCATCCAGTTTAGCTCAAGAGAGCAATCCAAGGAAGTAAGTTTCACTCAATTCTGGCAATACGTTGAAAAAGGTCGAATTACGAGAACGACATTCTCAGGCCAAGAGATAACAGCGAAGATACGGGGAGAAGAAGGTGTAATAAAAACGCGTCTTCCATTTAAAGATCCTGACCTACCAAAGGATTTAGTTAAGAGGGGTATTGATGTGCAGACAAAAATACAGTTTGATTTCTGGAAGGTTTTCTGGCAATTTTTGCCTATCTTGTTCATAGTTTTCTTCTTCTTCTTTATTATGAACAGACTCCGGGGTGGTGCTAACGAGGCTCTTTACTTTGGTCAAAGCAAGGCAAAGGAGATACGTTTTACCTCGGTTGATATTACATTTGATGATGTAGCCGGTGTGGACGAGGCTAAACAGGAACTCCAGGAAATAGTAAACTTCCTGAAAAATCCCTCCCGATTCAGGAAATTGGGAGCAGAAATTCCTAAGGGTGTATTGCTAGTGGGAGCTCCTGGAACAGGGAAGACCTTGCTTTCTCGTGCTGTAGCGGGTGAAGCTGGGGTTCCATTCTACTCTATAAGTGGCTCAGACTTTGTAGAAATGTTTGTTGGTGTTGGAGCTTCGAGGGTTCGTGATTTATTTAAAAAGGCTAAGGTAAATACACCCTGTATAGTCTTTATCGATGAACTTGATGCAGTGGGAAGGTATAGGGGGGCAGGTATAGGGGGTGGACACGATGAAAGAGAACAGACCCTGAATGCCCTCCTTGTAGAGATGGATGGTTTTGATCCCAATGAAGGCATAATAGTGCTTTCAGCAACAAACAGACCGGATATTCTTGATCCTGCACTCCTCCGGCCTGGACGTTTTGACAGAAGGGTAGTTGTTTCAATGCCTGATATGAAAGGGAGAGAAGGGATCCTGAAGGTCCATACCAGGAATATTCCTCTGGATGACAATGTTGATCTATCAGTCTTTGCTAAGACTACACCTGGATTTAGCGGAGCAGATCTTCGAAGTCTCTGTAATGAAGCGGCTCTCATTGCTGCTTCCAAAGATAAGAAGAAAGTTGAGAGTGAGGATTTTGATGAGGCAAAGGATAAGATTTTGATGGGTATTGAGAGAAAGTCCATGATTTTATCCAATGAAGAAAAGGAATTGATAGCCTATCATGAAGCAGGGCATTCCCTGGCTTCCCTTTATACAGAACATAGCGATCCTATTCACAAAGTCACAATAATACCGAGGGGTGCCTCCCTGGGTCTCACCCAACAATTACCAATAGATGACAGAAGAACGTATTCGAAGGACTTTCTTATGGATAAACTTGTTGTCTTACTTGGAGGAAGATCAGCTGAGGAGATAAAATTTCATACGGAATCAACTGGAGCAAGTAATGATCTACAGAATGCTACAGAGGTAGCAAGAAAGATGGTCTGTGAGTGGGGTATGAGTGAGAATATTGGTCTAGTGAGATTGGAAAAGAGTGATAATGGGATCTTTTTGGGTAAAAGACTCGTAAAAGAAAGAAATTACTCTGAAGAAACTGCACGACAAATTGACCTGGAGATTAAGAGATTCGTGGAAGAGGCTCATGGGAGGGCGCGGAAGATACTAAAGGAATACAAAGATAAACTTGATATGCTTGCAGAGGCTCTATTAGAAAAAGAAGTTTTGTCAGGAAAAGAAGTAAGGGAGATTGTCTATGGATCAAAAAAGGGTAAAGAGGGCGATTCGGGAGATAATTAAGGCAATAGGTGAAGATCCTGATCGCGAAGGTCTCAAGAGAACACCAGAACGAGTAGCAAAGATGTTCATCGATATATTTAAGGGCATTAATGAAGAGCCAGAAAAGGCTATAAAAGTTTATCATTCGGCAAATTATGACGAAATAATCATAATAAAAGATATTCCTTTTTATTCTTTTTGTGAACATCATCTTCTTCCATTTTTCGGAAAGGTCAATATAGCCTACATTCCTAAAGATGACAAAATAACCGGGTATGCCAATCTGGTTGAAGTAGTAGAAATCTTTTCACAGAGGCTCCAGTTGCAGGAACGAATGACCTCCCAGATAGCTGATTCCATAATGAAGATACTAAAACCAATGGGCGCATTTGTGATAATAGAGGCAAGGCAACTTTGCCTCGAGATGCAGGGATTAAAGAAACAAGGAGAAACCACAGTCACTTCTGCCATTAGAGGAGCCTTTGAGAGAGAAAGGACACGGCTCGAGGCTCTGAATCTCATGGAGAGATGAAAGTTCTTCAAAGGGTCATTACTTCAAGAGAAGATGCTTTAAGAGCAATAAAAAAGATAGGTGTGGAACCTATTATGGAAAAGAAATTGGCAGAAAAGACTCGTTTTTCTGTATTAGAAATTCAGGATGTTCCCTGCCCGGCTGCGACAATTATCAAACAGGTTGCCATTTCACGAGGTTCTGATGCAGTGGTTAACAAAAAAGTTATTGTGAGCGGTGTTAGAGAATCCACTGTTCTTCTTCCAGGAACAATTCGCGAGTTGAAACTTATTGCAGAAGAGTTGAAAAAACAGACTTTTGGTTTACCGGAAGTGGGGGATGAAATTCTCCAGATATTAGAAAAGAAGGATAAAAAGAAGGGTTTTGCCATAATAGGGGTTCTTAATTTAACACCTGATTCGTTCTCAGATGGAGGAGATTATTTTAAGGAAGAAGATGCGAAAAGGAGATTTAAGGAGATGATAAAGGAAGGAGCGGATATTATTGATGTGGGAGCAGAATCCTCAAGACCAGATTCAGATCGAGTAGCCATTAAAGAGGAATTGAGGAGACTTGAACCGGTTTTTCCTCTGTTTAAAGAGGGTTCTATTCCCGTTTCTATTGATACATATAAGTCTGAAGTAGCGAGAAGAGCGATTTCAAAAGGTGCAAGCATTGTGAACGATGTATCAGCTCTCAGGATGGATGATAAGATGGTAGATGTTATTGGAGATTTCGGTGTGAAGGTTATCCTTATGCATATGAAAGGAACTCCCAAAACCATGCAAAAAAAACCCTTCTACGATGATGTTATTAAGGAAATTATGGATTTCTTTGAAGAGAGAATTGAATTTTGTCTTTCTCACGGAATCCTTGAAGATAAGATTATCCTGGATCCCGGGATTGGTTTTGGCAAGCGGCAAATAGATAACCTGACAATCCTTGCAAGATTAGAAGAATTTACCAACCTTGGGTTTCCTATTCTAATTGGAACATCAAGAAAATCTTTTATAGGCAATATAACGGGTAAAGATCCGAAAGAGAGAATTCACGGTTCTATTGCGACTGTAGTCTATTCCTATTTAAAGGGTGCTTCAATCTTCAGAGTGCATGATGTGTCGGAGACAAAGGACGCACTTTCCGTTATAACCTGTATCGAGAATCCAGAATGATCACTGCAACCTGGCTGGATATTCTTGATATTCTAATCGTTTCTTCTCTTATTTTCTTGATAATCAGGTTTTTTGCAGGTACAAGGGCCTTTCATATGTTAACCGGTCTCCTGATTATTGTTTTTCTTGCGGTCCTGGCTTATACTCTGAACCTCACTGCTATGAAATGGATTGTTCGAGGTCTTGGAGATTTATGGATCGTCATCTTTGTGATTGTATTTCAGCCTGAAATCCGTCGTGCTCTGGTAAATCTTGGTAAATCAAGCAGACTGGATTATTTTATGCAGGAAGATATAGAAAAAGTTATAGAAGAAGTCAGTAAAGGACTGGCGAAAATGTCTGATAAGAGAATGGGAGCTTTGATTGCAATAGAAAGAAGAGTTCCTCTTGAATCTTATATTAGAACGGGTATTAAGATGGAGGCAGTAGTTTCTTCTGACCTTCTTGTTTCAATATTTTCTATTTATTCTCCTCTACACGATGGTGCAGTTATTATTCAAGGAGACCATATTGTTGCAGCAAAGACTATTCTTCCGCTCACAGACCATCCTGATCTCAGCCCTACTCTAGGAACCAGGCACAGAGCAGCTATAGGTCTTACAGAAGAAACGGACGCAATTAGTTTAGTCGTTTCAGAGGAGACCGGTAAGATTTCAATGGCAGTAGGAGGAGATTTCTATGGAGACCTAGATGTTAAAGAGTTACATTCAACGATAGAAGAAATGCTGAGAAAATGAAGAAGGCATTTCTATTTTTATTAAAAAGGATAATCTAAAGGGATGTTTAAAGGGGGTTTTGATCGAAGGAAGATAATAGGTTTCTCTTCCGTATTTATCGTTCTTCTCGGGAGTTATCTATACACCATTGCCCCAACAGTCTCTCTCTGGGACTGTGGAGAGTTTATTGCCTGTTCCCATATACTTGGAGTTCCCCATCCACCAGGAACACCTTTCTTTGTTCTTATTGGCAGAATTTTTGACATTCTCCTACCCTTTAAGGAAGTGGCAAAGCGAATAAACTTTCTATCATCCCTTTCTACAGCTGTTGCTGGAGGTTTTCTTTATCTCATCATTCTAAAGGTCTTTCAACGTTTCAGAGAGAACAGGGGTAAAAAGCTCCTGGTGAGTTCCCATCTTATTGCAGTTTTTTCATCCATAGGTGCTGGTCTTGCTTTCAGTGTATGGGACACATCTGTGGAAGCAGAGGTATATTCAACCTCAACACTCATCCTGACCCTTGGCTTATGGCTTACACTTCTCTGGGATGAGAACAGGGGTATGAAAGGTTCTAACAACTATCTTTTGCTTCTTGTATATTTAGTGTTTTTGAGTTTTGGCATTCATCTACTCCCCTTACTCCTTATACCAGGTGTAGTAGTTTTTGTTCTGGCAACAGACTGGAGAGTATTTAAGAATCCAAAACTTATCGGTTCTGTAGTTGTTCTTATTGTAATAGGAATTTCCACCTATCTTTATTTAATGATAAGGGCGAGAGCCAATCCAGCTATAAACGAGGTAAATCCAACGAGTTTTTCAAAATTATGGGAGGTAATAGCGAGGAAGCAGTACGGACCTATGGAATTGCTTCCCAGGAAGACTCAGGTTCAGACGCATCTTTCACTTATACCTGCATTCTTTGAGCAGATAAAGATATTTTTCAAATATTTTTCATGGCAATTTTTCCCCTATCCAAGGGAATCCACCACTCATTTGCTTAGATACCTATCTATTATAGGAACATACATCTATGTTCTTATAGGTCTATGGGGTGTTTTTATTCATATAGAGAGAGAGAGAAAGACCTTCTGGTTATTCTTCATCCTATATCTTCTTTTGAGTTTTGGGCTTGTTGTGTATTTAAACCTGAAGTTTTCCCCTTCTGATCCCAATCCAGCCCATCAAGATCGAGAGGTAAGGGAGAGGGATTATTTTTGGACTCCAGCCTTTTTCTTCTTTATGTTTTATCTCTCCATAGGTTTATACTGGATATACGAATGGGTTAAAAAGAAATCTCCGAGATATGGATGGAGCTCACTTGTTCTTGCTGGGCTTATAG
Source organism: candidate division TA06 bacterium JGI_Cruoil_03_38_101 (assembly GCA_002215665.1). Classification (GTDB taxonomy): domain Bacteria; phylum Hydrothermota; class UBA3072; order UBA3072; family UBA3072; genus UBA3072. Next base: position 28,866 of record NGFL01000006.1, read on the forward strand.
GGATACTGCCCGCTATAAGTAATATCAAAAGCCATGTAAACAGAAGAGGAAACTGGATTGCCCATGATTATGCTTATAATATCCTGAAAAGTCCAAAGCCATATTCAATTCTCTTTACAAATGGAGATAATGATACATTTCCTCCCTGGTTCCTTCAGGAGGTAAAAGGCTTCAGGAAATTTGATCCCGAGGGAAAGAAAGGGATAAGAATAGCCTGTTTTGCTCTTATGGAGACAAATTGGTATTTAAAGGAAATGAAATGGTCTGGTATTCCCATGGACTTTGCCTCACCTTTCAAAGGGACCAGATATTTAGGTGTGTATCAAGCGGAAAAGAGAATGGGTAAGACCAATAAGGGCTTCGAGGAGTGGATGATAGATCATCTCTATCCGATAAGGGGTGAGGATGGGAGTATCATTTACCTTAAGGATATGGCACTTCGCAATATTATTCTTTCTTCCATTGGAATAAAACCATCCTTGAGGGATCTCCTTATGCCTGTGGATTCTTTCGCTAAAAAATATATAACTGAGGTCTTTAATCCATCAATGAATATATACTTCTCTGCAACTGTTTCTTCAAGGAATAAGAAAGGTTTTGATGATCATTTGGTAATGGAGGGATTTG
>NGFL01000060.1 GCA_002215665.1 candidate division TA06 bacterium JGI_Cruoil_03_38_101
GATTTCAGGTCTAAAACAGCAGGTGGCAGAAAGTTTCTCAAGCCTCGGTGCAAATGTCCTTTATGTTCAAAAGTTTCCCTGGGTGGTAGGAGGGAAAAATATAGAATGGTGGAATATAAAGAAGAGAAGGGATATTGGTTTGAAGGAGGTTCAAGCTTTAAAAGAGTTTGGATCCTCCTTTGAATATGTTGCACCCCAGATTTCAAGGGCATTCGATGTTGAGATGGGAGAAAAGAAGGCAAGGAATGTCACGATTCAAGGAACTTCTGAGGACTTCCCGGTGATAATGAATCAGGGGGTAAATCTGGGTCGTTTTCTTAACCACGATGATATAAAATACAGGAGAGATCACTGCGTTCTCGGGAAGGATGTTGCAAATACCCTATTTCCTGATGAAAATCCAATTGGGAAGACTGTCAGGATAAAGGGAAGGCTTTTTACAGTTGTTGGTCTACTTGAAGAAAAGGGGGACATAATGGGACAGAGCCTGGATAACGTTGCAGTGATACCCTATACAACAATAATGTCCAAATTCACCGGTAGGAAAGAGTCAATAACCATAACCTTACTTGCAGAAGACGAGGAGGAAGCAAGACAGGAGATAAGATGGATTCTGCGGAGGGTAAGGGGTGTAAAACCAGAGGAAGAGGATGATTTTTCAATCAATTCTTCAGGAGCTCTGGCGAAGGAATTTAACCAATTGACAAGGACTATGTTTATCATAATGGTGGGGATAGCAGCAATTTCTCTTGTTGTTGGAGGGATAGGGATAATGAATATAATGCTCGTTTCTGTTACAGAAAGAACCAGAGAAATTGGGATAAGAAAGGCAATTGGAGCAAAATCGAAAGAAATCTTGATTCAATTTCTCCTGGAATCAATTATGATTTGTTTCCTTGGAGGCTTTATCGGAATCTTTCTCGGTTTTTCTCTAACAAAACTTCTTTCCATTGTGGGGAATATCCCCTTTGCTATGCCCTTCTGGTCAATTCTTCTTGGGTTCGGATTTTCTGTTGCCGTTGGAATTTTCTTTGGATTTTATCCTGCAAGGAAGGCCTCGAGTTTGAATCCTGTGGAGGCTCTTAGATATGAGTAGCTTAATCCAGATGATAGGGGTAAAAAAGGTCTATCAGCTTGGCGAGACAGAGGTTCATGCCCTAAGGGGTGTAGATCTTGAGTTAAAAAAGGGTAAGTTTGCATGTATTCTTGGGCCTTCAGGTTCGGGTAAATCGACCCTGATGCATATTATTGGATGTCTTGATGTTCCTAGTTCTGGAACTTATTATCTTGAAGACAAAAGTGTTGGAGAGATGAATGATGATGAGCTTGCCGATATAAGAAAGGACTTAGTGGGGTTCGTTTTTCAGGATTTTTACTTGTTGCCCGATGTCCCTGCCTGGTATAATGTTTCTCTCCCTATGATATATAACAGAGTTTCTCCAAAGGAAAGAAAAAAAAGGGCAATTGAACTACTCGGGAGAGTTGGTCTTGGGGATAGGATCTATCACTACTCCAATCAGCTCTCCGGAGGTGAACGCCAGAGGATCGCTATTGCCCGCGCTCTTGCTAATAAGCCTGAAATCCTCCTGGCAGATGAGCCAACAGGGAATCTGGATTCAAAAAGGGGAGAGGAGATTATGGAGATATTTCAGCAACTTCACGAGGAAGGTAAGACAGTTATTGTTGTTTCTCACGAACACTATGTGGCAGAGTATGGTGAGATCAGGATCCATATAGAGGATGGTCTGATTGGATGTGAGGGATAAAAAGAGCCCCCATATCCTGATTATCAACTGGCAGGACTGGCTCAATCCCTTATCTGGAGGAGCGGAGGTGAACCTCCGTGAAATATTCACACGGCTTACAGATGAATTTGATATAACCCTTCTATGCTCCAGATTTAAAGGGGCACCAGGGTTCGAAGAAATCCAGGGGATAAAGATCTACAGAGTGGGGTCCAGGAATTTATTTAATTTTTTTGTTCCTTCATCTTATAGAAAACTTAATAGATTCAGAAGATTTGATCTTGTGATAGAAGATCTAAATAAGATTCCTTTTTTTGGACGATTTTTCGTAAAGGAGAAAAGGATAGCTGTTCTTCATCATCTTTTTGGCAGGACTATTTACACCGAGACCAATCCCATGGCTGCTTCCTATGTGTATTTTTCCGAAAAATTAATCCCTATCTTCTATAGAGATATACCGATAGTTGCAGTATCGGAAAGCACGAAAGAGAACCTTATCAAGATGGCTGTTCCAGAGGAAAATATCCAGGTGGTCTATAATGGAGTCGATCTTTCTTTTTACCGATCTTTTGGGGAACTCTATGAGAGACCAACTGTAATTTGCCTGGGAAGAATGAAAAGATATAAAAGGATGGACATTTTGATTGAGAGCTTGCCCGAAGTAGCTAGAGAGATTCCCAATTTACTTATTCTTTTTGTCGGCTCAGGGGATGATCTTCCTCGTCTTATGAGGTTGGCAAAGAAAAAGGGTTTAGAAGGTGTGATTGAGTTTAAGGGGTACGTTTCTGATCAAGAAAAGAAAGAGACCCTTTCAAGGTCGTGGGTATCAGTTAATACCTCTCCGAAGGAAGGTTGGGGTCTTACATCTATGGAAAGTCAATCTTTAGGAACCCCATCCATTGTCCCGGATAGTCCTGGTCTAAGAGAAACTGTAAAGGATAATGAAACTGGATACCTCTATCCTTTTGGATCGGTTTCTAGGTTATCCGGTATTCTTATAGATCTCCTTAAAGATAAAGGAAAGGTCATTCAGTTAGGAGAGAATGCAAGAAGGTGGGCATCCAATTTTTCCTGGGATAGATCTGCAAGTATGATGAAGATATTTATAAAAGAAGTTATAAAAAGAAGTTAGTTAGGTCCAAGAGCGAACCGGGGTAAAAATTACTTCCCCCTTGACACTTTACCATAATTATAATAGGTTATTGGTATGGAATTTGAAAAATCACTTAACCGTCTGGAAGAAATTGTCCAGAAAATGGAAAGGGGTGAAGCTCCTCTTGAAGAATCACTTGAACTATTTGAGGAGGGGATGAATCTACTTGCAGAGTTAAAAGAATACCTCTCCAAAGCTGAGATTAAAATTGAGAAATTGATTAAGGATAGTGAAGGGAAAATAAAAACTGATGAATATAAAGAGTTATCTCAAAAAATGGAAGAAGAAAGTTGATGAAAAATTAATTGAGTATCTTCCTCTTGAGGAAACTTATCCGCAAACTCTTAATAAGGCAATGAGATATACCGTCCTTGCAGGAGGTAAGAGAATAAGACCAATCCTTATGATTACTACTTATCATCTCACAGGAGGAAGAGATGTAGAAAAGATTATGCCTGTAGCCTGCGCAATTGAATTCATACATTCGTATTCTTTAATTCACGATGATCTTCCAGCTATAGATAACGATAATTATAGAAGGGGTCTTCCGAGTTCTCACATAAAGTTCGGGGAGGATATTGCCATACTTGCAGGTGATGGGCTATTCTCTCATGCATTCTATATCATATCAGAATCAAATCTCGCAGCGATAGAGAAGGAAAAGGTTCTAAAAGTGCTTACAAAAGCTTTAGGAAACGAGGGTATTATTGGCGGTCAGGTAAAAGATGTGGAGTCAAATTGCTCAATGAAAGACCCAAAACTTCTTCGATATATTCATTCTCACAAGACAGCCTGTTTCTTTTCCGCAGCCTGTGAAATTGGGGGAGTCTTAGCGGGAGCAGAGGAAGAAAAGCTATTTTCTCTTAGAAAGGGAGGTCTATTTATGGGGATGGCCTTCCAGATTGTAGATGATTTACTTGATGTAAAAACCAAAATGAAGGAAGCGGGCAGGGATGAAAATAAATTAACCTACCCTTCGGTGCATGGAATTGAGTATTCCAGGAAGATAGCGGGAAGATACAGTGAACTTTGTTTAGAATATTTAAAACCAATTGATGAAGAAGGGATACTTGAAAAAATAATCCTTTTACTACTGGGAAGGAAAAATTGAAATGAAAAGAGAACTATTGGATCTTTTTGCACTTCCCTATCTGAGCGGTTTATCCTGTCAGGTGATAAAATTTCTGAATTATTGGATAATTAAAAGGGAATTTAACTTTCATCGCTTATTTGAGTTAGGTGGCCTGCCAAGTGCGCATGCTGCAGCCAGTATTTCCTTGACAACTCTAATAGGTATCTATGAGGGGTTAGATTCACCCCTTTTTGTAGTTGCAATCTTTATTTCAATGTTCATAATGGGGGAGGCAACCGTTGTTAGAAGGGTAACTGGAAGACATGCAGAAGTTATAAACAAATTTTTAGATGTAATCCCGGATGAGAAAATAGCCCCCAAAAAACTACAAATACCTGTTGGTCANACACCCTTCGAAGTCNTAATCGGTTCAATATTTGGATTCCTTTTTGCACTTGCCTTTTGTAGAGGTTAAAATGCTACTTGAAAAAATCAATTCTCCTGATGATTTGAAAAAGATTCCAAGGAAAGAGCTTAATAAATTAGCTTCTGAAATAAGAAGTAAGATAATTGATGTTGTTTCACAGAATGGGGGGCATCTTGCACCCAATTTAGGCATTGTTGAACTTACTATTGCCCTTCTCCGGGTATTCAACCCACCCAGAGATAAAATTATATGGGATGTTTCACACCAGGCTTATAGTTATAAACTGTTAACCGGCAGGAGGGAAGGCTTCGAGACTCTCCGTAAATATGGTGGAATTAGCGGATTTCTAAAGCGTAATGAATCAATTTATGATCCCTTTGGTGCAGGTCATGCAAGTACATCACTTTCGGCTGCCCTTGGATTTGCTGTATCCCGGGATAAGAAAGGAAGTAATTATGATGTAGTTGCTGTAATTGGGGATGGAGCTCTGAGTGGAGGAATGGCTATGGAGGGTTTAAATCAGATTGGCTACCTCGATGAAGATCTGCTTGTTATCCTCAATGATAATAAGATGTCTATTGCAAGGAATGTGGGAGGAATGGGGGAATATCTTACCCGTCTCCAGTCAGATGAGGTTTATAATATGATTATGGTGGATGCATGGAATCTCCTTGAAAAACTTCCAAAAGGTTTAAATAAAAAGGCAAAGACAGCTGCAGACAAACTTAGCAAAGGACTCAAGAATCTTATAGTCCCAAATATTATATTTGAAGAATTTGGGCTTTCATATTATGGACCGATAGATGGACATAATATCCAGGAACTAATAACAGTCCTCTCAAGATTAAAGAAGATAAAGGGTGCAAAAATCCTCCATATAATTACAGAGAAGGGCAAAGGTTATGAACCGGCAGTAAAAGACCCTACCTTATTCCATGGTCTTGGACCTTTTGAATCCGAAACTGGCAGGTTGATAAAAAAAGATGGGCCGAAGAAATACTCCGCCGCCTTTGGTGATGCAATTGTAGAGGCAGGAAGAGAGAATAAAGATATTATAGCGATTACGGCAGCAATGCCAGAGGGAACAGGTCTCTCTACCTTCAAGAAGGAATTTCCCGATCGCTTCTTCGATGTTGGAATAGCCGAACAACATGCCGTGACCTTTGCAGGAGGTCTTGCAGCAGGGGGCTTGCGTCCAGTGTGCGCAATATATTCTACCTTCCTTCAGAGGGCTTTTGATCAAATTATACACGATATAGCCTTGCAGAAATTGCCTGTTATCTTCTGCATTGATAGGGGAGGTCTTGTAGGGGAGGATGGTCCAACCCACCACGGAGCATTTGATCTCAGTTACCTTAGAATGATACCGAACATGGTTGTAATGGCTCCCAGAGATGAAGTGGAATTGAAGCGAATGTTTATCACAGCTCTCGAGTATCATGAAGGTCCTATTGCTATAAGATATCCAAGGGGTCAATCTGAAGGAGTCCCTAACCCCGGTAAGATAACACCTATTTCGATTGGTAAAGGGGAAGTCCTTAAAAAGGGTGGAGAACCTCTTATCCTAACTATTGGACCTCTTGGCTACAGAATTCTGGAAGTTTCCAAAGAACTTGATGGGATAGATCCAACTATTGTAGACGCAAGATTCGTAAAACCTCTTGATCAAGATTTAATATTGGAACTTTCAAGAGATAGAGAGAAAATAATCACAGTGGAAGACAATGTGATAACAGGGGGCTTTGGGGGTGCTGTTCTCGAACTCTTTAGTGAAAAGGGATTAAAAAAGGATTTCTTAAGGATAGGTATTCCAGACCGTTTTATTCAATTCGGAGATAAAGAAAAACTATTTGAATTAATTGGAATGGGAAAACTCAACCTCAAGAAAAGGATCCAGGAGTTTATGAAGTGAAAGAAAGAACCTTGAAAGAAACTGTTAGGATCCAAGGAGTTGGAGTCCATTCTGGGGAAGTTTCTACAATCTATCTGCATCCTGAAGAAGAAGGTGGGATAAGATTTATTCAAGAAGGAACTGTGATACCAGCAGCTATTGATTCGGTCGGAGAAACCGATCGAGGAGTTGTTTTATCAAAGGAGGGAAGGAGTATTTATACTGTGGAGCATCTCCTGGCCGCACTCTTTGCCTGCCAGATTGATCACCTTTTAATCCAGGTTGAGGGTGTGGAAGTACCCGCCCTTGACGGTAGCGCATATCCCTTTATAACTGCAATGGAAAAGGTGGGCTTTAAAAATCTAAAGAAGGATAAAAGAAAAAAACATATCAAGAGTAGTTATTTGGTTGAAGAAAAGGGATGCTTTGCCTACCTCCGACCCGCCAGGGAATTACAAATTCATTACATTATCTCATATGATCACCCTATGCTTTCCTACCAAGAATACAGATTTAACAGGGGTTCTGATTTCAATCAGGAAATTGCCAGGGCAAGAACTTATGGTTTTCTTTCATGGAAAGAAGACCTGAGGTCTAAAGGTTATGCTCTTGGGTCATCCATGGATAACACCTTAATCTATGATGAAGGAGGCCTGGTTAATGAAGCCCGTTTTCCCGATGAAGCTGTCAGGCACAAAGTTTTGGATCTAATTGGTGACCTTTATCTAAAAAGGCCATTTCCTATCGGTTCATATCTTATCTTTCGAGGGGGTCACGACTTACATTTTAAATTGCTAAAAAAGATTGAAAGGAGTGAATAATGAAATTCAATATAGAAGAGATTTTAGAAATTATGCCACATCGTTATCCATTCTTGCTTATTGACAGAATCCAGTCAATAAACGATGATGAGGTTGTTGGGATAAAGAATGTCACCTATAATGAGCCTTTTTTTCAAGGGCATTTTCCATCTGATCCCATAATGCCCGGTGTTCTTATAATAGAGTCAATGGTTCAAGCTGGGGGTTTTCTCCTCCTCAAAAAATTAGATGAACCAAAGAAGAAAACGGTTTATTTCGGTTCTATAAATAGAGTAAGATTCAAAAATCCTGTAAGACCGGGGGATGTTCTCACACACAGGGTTAAACTTTCAGCCTTTCGATCGAATTTTTGCAAATTAGTGGGTAAATCATTTGTCGGGGATAAGATAGTAGCCGAGGGTGAGTTCACTGCCAGTATAGTAGATAGAAAGGGTGTATAGGATGGAGGGTGTTCATCCTGATGTTCGAGTAGACAGGGATGTTCAGATTGCATCGGGTTCTATTATTGAGAAGGATGTAAAGATCGGAAGAGGCTCCCGAATTGAGAGGGGGGCAATTATAAAGAGTGGGGTTGAGATAGGTAAGAACAATGAAATCCACTCCTATGCAGTAATCGGTGATACCCCCCAGGATAAGAGTTATAAAGGTGAGAGGGGTAAGGTTATTATTGGGGATTCCAATATAATAAGAGAATTTACAACAATCCATATTCCTGTTGGAAAAGGTAAGGAAACCAGAATAGGGGATCATAATTATTTAATGGCTTACTCCCATATAGCACATAATTGTATTGTAGGAAACAACGTCCTGTTAGTTAATGGAGCAACACTCGGGGGGTATGTAGAAGTAGAGGATTATACCTATATTTCGGCTTTTGTTCCTGTTCATCAATGGGTTAGAATTGGAGCCTATTCCCTGATAGGTGGAGGTCTTAGAATAACAAAGGATCTTGTACCCTATGCCCTTGCAGCGGATTTCCCTTTGAGAGTAATATCCCCAAACTTTATTGGCCTAAGAAGAAATGGATTCTCAGGCGATCGGATCCAGAGGATAAAGCAGGCGTTTCATATACTCTTCCGTTCAAAATTGAATACAAAACAGGCCATTAAAAGACTGGAGGATGAATTTGAGGAAGATAGGGATATCCAGAGGATAATCACATTTATCAATAAGTCAAAAAGGGGCATCGTAAAATAGGTAGAGATTTGTTTAAATCTCTAAATTCCAGAATAGATCATACGAACCTTTCAATTAATGCAACAAAGGATGATATTAAAAGAACCTGCATGGAAGCAATGGAATATCAATTTAGAGGTGTTTGTGTAAATCCTATATGGGTTCCCGTTGTCTTTAGTATCTTGAAAGATTCAGGGGTAAAAACGGTCTCGGTTTGCGATTTCCCTCTTGGAGCCTCTTTTACGGCTATTAGAAAAAAAGAGGCAGAAATGGCAATCAATAGTGGAGCTCAGGAAATTGATATTGTTATACAATTTGGGCTTTTTAAAAGCGGTAGACTGGAAGAAGCAAAAAGGGATCTCGAAGAGATTGCAGATTGCATTCATCCTGATGGAAAACTCAAGGTTATAATAGAAGCGCCCCTACTTTCCGATGAGGAGATAAAAAGAGCGGCTAAACTCGTCCAGGAAGCAGGAGCTGACTTCATAAAGACCGGGTCTGGAACAAAAGGTCCAGTAACAGTACATCAGGTTGAAGTAATAAAGGAAGTTAGTTATCTTCCAATAAAGGCAGCAGGTGGAATAAGAGATAAAAAAAGCGCTATAGAATTGATAAAGTCTGGAGCTTCCATACTCGGTAGTTCTTCAGGGATTAAGATTGTTAGGGGATAAAAAGAGAACTTATCAGAATTTAAAAGCAATAGCATTCTTATTTATACTAAATGTTTTGTATTTCCTTCCTCTGATTCTGAAAAAGGGTTATATCTGGGAAGATTTTCTATTTCAGAATTACCCGTACAGATTATTCGCATCAATTTCCATTCGTAATGGGTCATTTCCTTTCTGGAACCCTTATGTCGCAGGTGGTATTCCATTCTTTGCAGATGTTCAATCCGCAGTCCTTTATCCGTTTAATCTATTTCTTGCAATCTTCGTAAAGAATAGTTTTCTCTCTTATTATCTAGTTGAAATGCTTCCTCTATTCCATTTGTTTCTTGCAGGGGTCTTTATGTACCTACTTTTAAGAGAACTTAAACTTGAATATCAAAGCTCTTTAATTGGAGCAATAGTATATATGTTCAATTTCCGTTTTATTCTGAACTTTACTCATATAAACCGAATTATGACTTTTGTTTGGTTCCCCCTCATTTTTCTACTCTTTAAGAAGACCATTGATGAATTAGACCTTAAATTTGCTTTTGGGTCTGGACTCGTGATTGGCCTTATTTCCTTTGCAGGTTATCCACAAGCTCTTATTGTAGAAATGTTATTCTTATTTTATTATTTTATTTATCGTTTGATAGTTGACAATAAGCATTGGAAGAAAATAATGCTTTATTCAGTTTTCGCGGCAGTTATAGGAATAGGTATTGCTTTATGGCAATATATCCCAACTCTTCATCTCTTAAAATCATCTATTAGGGCAGATTACTCCTATTCCCAGATAGCCTTTGACTCTTACAATCCTAAAAGATTTCTGAGCTTCCTTGTACCAAATATATTTGGGTCTTCTTCAGGGGGTGAAGCAAACTATTTTGGTTCTGGACCACTATATTTTTTCTGGGAACAGACAACTTATCTCGGAGTATTTCCTTTGCTTTTTGCCTTCTTCTCATTCACTAAAAAGAGAAAAAAATTCTGGTTATTTCTTCTTATTGCTTCACTATTTTCCCTATCCATTGCCCTTGGAAAGTATTTCTTTGTTCATAGAATACTCTATTTCTCTATTCCAATATTCAAATTGATGAGAACTCCACCAATCCATATGAACTCTTTGGTATTTGCCGGTACTATAATGGCATCTCTGGGTTTAAACCAGTTTCTATTGAGGAAAAAATCCATTAAGAAAAATATCTTAATAGGTATTGCAATTGGTGGGATTTTGTTGTCTCTCATTCTCTACCAATTTACCCCCTCAAATATCCCGGGGGAAACGAGAGGGATTGTGAGTAATGGAATTTGGAGATTTTTGTTCCTTGCGGTTGCATTTTCCATCTTACTTTTCTTATACCAGAGGATGAGAATAAACAAAAAGCAATTTTCTATACTTATAGGAACAGGAGTATTTTTGGATTTATTCTTTACAGGAGCTTTCTATAATGCAGGGAAAATTTCTCCCCAGAGATTCTGGGGTAAGAGCGACCTTATTAATTATATTCAGACTTCCCAGAATATTGAATTAACGAGGATAGCCCAGAGAACTCCTGAGGGGCTCTTGTTACTTCCCAGGAATGTTGGTTCCGTGCACAGGATCTTTACAACCTCGGGTTATAATCCAATGCAACTTAAGAGATATCAAACCCTAAAAGGAAATCTCAGGCCTCTTAATCTTAACAGTTGGTATAGGATAGCAAATGTCAAATATGCAGCATATTTTGATAGGAATAGAGGAATTAGAATAAGAACGATAGAAAATTACCTGCCAAGGGCAAAGTTATTCTATAACTATAAGGTAATCAAAGATAAAGAGGAGATCAAATTAATGGCAAAAGAGGATTTTGATCCGAATAAAACATTAATACTCGAAAAAGAGCCTGAAATTCCAATCTCTTCTCCAGGAGGTGGAAATTTATCAATAGATTTTTACACTCTCAATAGAATAGTAATCTCAGTGGATACAAAGAAGAACGCCATACTTTTTCTCTCTGAGAACTACTATGATAGATGGAAAGCAACGATAGACCGGGAGGCTGCGGAGATAGTTCCGGGTGATTTTGCTTTTAGGGCAATTATGATTCCGAAAGGGTCCCACAAAGTTGTTCTTCAATATCGGGAATCATTCTTTTATCCTTTAGCTGCTCTTTCCTTGCTATTAATAATAACTTGTTCCCTGTTGATTATCTATTTGAAAAAGTTTAGAATTGAGAGATAATATTATTACTGAATCTAGTAGAAAGATGAAAATGCGTAACAATTCCAAACAAGGTCTAAAACTTATTATAGGTATAATTATTTCTGTTCTCTTTCTCTACCTCGCATTCAAGAAAATAAATTTAAGTGCGTTGGTCAGCTCTCTTTGTTCAGTCAGGATCAGTTTAGTTCTAATTGCAACTTTGGCAAATTTAGGAAGTTATTTTATCATTGGTTGGAGATGGCAGTGGATATTGAAACCTTTAAAAAGTGTAAAATATAGTTTGGTTTATCATTCAACCACTGTTGGATTTATGTCAAATTCTCTTTTGCCTGCAAGGATTGGAGAACTCATAAAAACATTCCTGCTTGGAGAGGTTAGCGGGATTGCAAAAAGTAGTGTTTTGGCTACGGTAGTAATTGAGAGAATGTTTGATATTATTATTCTTGTATTCTTCTTTATCATTGTGAATTTTTTATTTCCTCTTCCTCTAATTCTTAAAAAGGCTGGATTGATTGTAGGGCTCGTTATTTTCATCTTGTTCTTCCTTTTATTTTTAATCCGATTTAAACCAGATTTTTTTTATCCCTTTCTTAAACGATTTCCTGAAAAATATAGTAGTAGATTCATAAACTGGTTTGATGCATTCAAAAGGGGTATAAGCATTCCGCATGGCTGGAAAGGTTTCCTCGTAATTTTTCTACAAACCGTTCTTATAAGAGGTTATTTAGCCGCTGTCTTATANTTGCTTTTCTTTGCTTTTGGTTTTCATCTTCCCTTTTATGCTGCCCTGGTTCTATTGGTTGCTGTCAGTTTTGGGGTGATGATTCCTTCTTCACCCAGCTTTGTGGGCACCTATCACTTCTTTTCCAGTGAAGTTCTTTCATTATTTAATGTCTCCCGAGAGGTAGCTCTTAGTTACTCGGTTGTTGCTCATTTTATCTCATTTATCCCGGTAATCCTTTTGGGATTATTTTCACTCCTTTGGCTTCGAATTTCCTTTCATCGAATACTCTCTTTTAGCAGAGGAATTTACGTCAATGATAAATAATAAACTTTCGATAATTATTCCTGTTTTTAATGAAAAGGATTATATCAAGGAGGTGTTGGAACGAGTTCGTTCCATTGATATTGATAAAGAAGTAATTGTAGTTGATGACGCTTCAACTGATGGGACCTCTGCGATACTTCAAAGAGAGAGAGGAATTACTCTAATAAAACATCAAATAAATAAAGGAAAAGGGGGAGCAGTTCGCACTGGAATTATGAAGGCAAAAGGTGATTATGTGGTTATTCAAGATGCGGATTTAGAGTATAAGCCTTCAAATCTTAAAAAAATGTACGAATTCGCAAAGAAAAATAATCTACCAGTGGTATACGGTTCCCGTTTTTTGGGAGAAGGTAAATTTCTTACCAGAAGTTTATTCGCAAATCGATTTCTAACATTTCTAACAAACCTCTTATATAGAAATAGAATAACTGATATGGAAACTTGTTATAAGATGATAAGGGAAGACATTATTAAGAATATCAAAATTCAAGCAAATGGTTTTGATCTAGAGCCAGAAATTACTGCAAAGTTACTCAGGCTAGGTTTCCATATTAAAGAAGTTCCAATAGAATATAGAGGAAGAAAATATCCAGAAGGAAAGAAGATAGATTGGCGGGATGGGATCATCGCAATACTTACTTTGATAAAATGGAGAATCAAATAGAACTTATCCCGAAGTAGAAATCAAGGTGAAAATATTCAATACAAAATAATTCAGGAATTCTTGACAAATTAAGAAGAGGAGTATATTTTATTAAAAGATGAAAGAATTGATCAATTCAGGTAAACAGAAAAAGGAGAAGAAGAATTCTATATCACGAAGAATGGCAGAATTCTCAAGTTCCCTGAATTTTGATGAAATTCCAGATAAAGCGGTAGAAGAAGCCAAGAGGTTCCTGCTTGACTCTGTGGGTTGTGCTCTGGCTGCCTGTGGTAATGAAGATATGGAAAGGGCTCATAGATATGTAAAAACTCTCGGGGGGAATAATCAGGCAACCATTATTGGATATGGGACGAGAGCAAACGTTGCAGAAGCTACCTTTATGAATTCTCTTCTTATAAGAGCTCTGGACTATAATGATATATACTGGGATCAAGACCCATCCCATCCATCCGATTTAATTCCTGCTGCCTTAACTCCTGGAGAATGGAAGGGCCGATCAGGAAAGGTTGTCCTAACTGGTATTGTTATTGCTTATGAACTTGAAATGCGACTTTGCAGAGTTGCTAAACCCGGTATTAGAGAAATAGGATGGCACCATGCATCCCTTACCCAGTTGGTATCACCCCTTATCGCAGGGAAAATGCTTGGCCTTTCTACCGATGAGTTAGTATCCGCAGTTGGGATTAGTGGCTCATCGCATTTTACCCTTGGAAGTGTAGTTGCAGGAGCCCTTACAAATATGAAGAATACAGCAGATCCAATGGCAGTGGAGGCAGGCATTCGGTCAGCGTTACTTGCAAAAGAAGGTTACAAAGGGCCTGAGAAAGTGTTTGAAGGCAAGGAAGGCATCTTTGAAGTAATAGATTCCGTCAATTGGGATAGAGACAAACTCACCCTGGGTTTGGGTGATAAGTTCCTCATCACCCAATGTGGTTATAAAGCCTTTCCTACAGAAGCTCTTACCCATCAGCCAATAACAGCGACTCTTGAGATAATGAAAGGGAATGATATTGATTATTCAGAAGTCCAGGAAGTAACAGTAGAAACCATAACGAGAGCAAAAGATATTCTGGCAGATTCTTCCAAATATGATCCAAGAACAAAGGAAACGGCAGACCATTCTCTACCTTACTGTATTGCTGTTGCTATTGTTAAAGGAAATGTTCTTCCCTCTGATTTTGAAGAGGAAACTCTATTTGATGAGAAGGTAAGGAATCTACTCCCACGGATAAAAGTTGTGGCAGAGAATGAAATTGACTCTCTTTTTCCACGGGTTAAAAGGGCGATTGTCAAAATAAAGACAGAGAGGGGAGAATTTGAAAAGAAGGTAGATTATGCAAAGGGAAGCCCGGAGAACCCAATGTCTGATAATGAGCTTATCCAAAAGTTTAAAGCGAATGCAAAGAGGAGCCTTTCAGAAGATTTAATTGATGATGTAATCCAGGCTACCTTTAATCTTGAATCGTTTGATAATATAGGCGAATACTTAGAGATGTTACATCCATAAAAGATGACTCGCCTTGTTTTTAGAAACTAAAAAACAAATAATGAGAAGGTTTTAATGGCTATAAGGAAACAGATAATTCTAAATATAAGAAGAGATGATGTGAGAGTTGCTCTTCGTGAAAATGATGAGTTAATTCAATTCTATATAGAAAGGGGAGACAGTCTTTCCTCTGTTGGAAATATTATAAAAGGGGAGATTATTTCGAGAAGAGAAGAATTGAATGCTGTTTTTGTTGATATAGGTTATGGTACCCCGGGGTTCCTCTCCCTGAATGACCTCTTCTATTCAATGCCTGATAAAAAGGGAAATGAAGTTGGAACAAAGCTTCTGGTTCAAGTAAGAAAAGAACCTTATGGGACAAAAGGGGCTCGCTTGACGACATTTATTGCAATTCCAGGGAGATATCTCGTTCTTCTACCTCTCAGAAAAACAATCGGGATATCGAGAAACATAAAAAATAGACAAGAACGAAAAAGATTAAGAGATATTGCAAGGGAAATATGTCCTGTAGGTATGGGCTTAATAATAAGAACCCTTGCCTCTGGGAAGGATGTAAATACGCTAAAATCCGATCTTTTGGAACTTAAGAAGATTTGGGAAAATATTAAAAAGAAAAGTAAGACTGAATCTTCACCTTCTGTTCTCTGGGAAGATGAAGAATTGCCAATCAGGATTACAAGGGACCTTCTTGATGACTCAGTATCCGAATTCGTCGTTGATTCAAAGGATGCGTATAAAAAAATCAAAGAATACTTGACCCGGAAGAATTCTCTACTTCTTGATAGAGTAAAACTATATGAAAAATCAGTTCCAATATTCAGTCATTACGGAATTGAACAAGAGATCCTTTCAATCTTTAGAAGGAAAGTATGGCTTAAGAGTGGCGGATACATTGTAATAGATAGGGCAGAAGCCCTAACAGTCTTTGATGTAAACAGTGGAAAATATAGAGGAAAGAAAGATACAGAGGAGATGATATACAAGACCAATCGCGAAGCCGCTATAGAGATCGCAAGGCAACTTCGGCTCAGAGATATTGGAGGAATAATTGTCATCGATTTCATAGATATGAGAGATAAAGACAACGAAAGAAAACTCATTGAAAAATTTAAATCCTGTCTTAGTAGGGACAAAGCGCGATTCAGGGCAGTTTCGAAGCTTTCACCTAATGGCCTTTTGGAAATGACAAGAGAGAGAGTAAGGAGGAGTGTTACAAAACGCTTTGTTGAACCCTGTCCCTATTGCCAGGGCAAAGGTCATGTGCTCAGTCCTCCCTATCTTTTCTCCAAATTTACCTCCTGGTTGGAAAGGGAAGGAAGAGCTCTTAATAATGCCAGAGTCAGGATTATTGCCAACCCAAGAGTTGCATATTATTTCGAAACAGAAGGGGGAAAGACCCTTGAACATTCCTGCTCCGTAAACAATATGTATATAGAGATCGTTAAGAAGGAAGATCAGCCAATTGAATTGGTAAAGGTTCTCACTTATAAAAATGGAGAAATCATAACGGAAGAGATATGAAGAAGTTCCTTATATTTTTTTTACTCCTTTCTAATTGTGCTTATTACAATACATTCTATAATGCCCAAAAATACTATTCTGATGGAGTGAAACAAGAAAAAGAGGGTGGAAATGGAGCAGGGAATTTCCAGAAGAGTGTAGAAAAGTGCGAAAAGGTCCTGAAAAGATACTCGGGTTCGAAATGGGTGGATGATGCGATTTTCCTCTTAGGGAAGGATTTTTATTACCTGCATCAACTAAGTAAGGCAAAGGTAAATTTTGAAAAGATTATAAGCGATTTTTCGGATTCTCCATTTCTTGATGAGAGCCTCCTTTTTCTTGGGAAAATTGCTCTTGATGAAGGGAGTCTGAGTGAATCGGTTATTTTTTTGAATAGGGCGGCAGAGTCAAAGGATTCGCGTATCAGAATGGAAGCTTTTAAAACAAATATGGAGGTATACTTAAAGAAGGATTCTCCGGGAAAAGCAATCCAGGCAGGAGAGGATTTTATCCAGAAATATGGAACTCATATAGCCGAAGTCTATTATATTCTTGGGAGTGCATACAGGGATGCTGGAAAGTATTCAGAAGCGCTCAAGATGTTCAAAAGGGCAATGAAGGNATCCGAGAAGGTGAAACCAGAGGATTTAATCTACAGATTGGCTCTCACTTACGTAACAATGGATAGTTTATCTCAGGCTTTATCTGTAATTGACCAGAACCAGGGAAATGACTCTATTACCATCTTAAAGGGTGAAATTCTTCAGAGATTGGGGGAACTCGACCGTGCAGAAGAAACTTTTAAGTCTGCAGAGAATTTTAGAAATAGACTTGGGGTAATTGCTAACTATCACTTGGGGCAAATTAAAGAAGAGAAAGGTGATATCAAATCGGCACAAAAACTATATTCCAAAGCCTTGAATCTGGGAGTTTTTGGAGATATAACAGATAAGGCGAGGGCAAAGGGAGAAATTCTTGAAATCTCATCCAATATGGATTCCCTGAGATCAGATACCTTATCAAAAGGGAAAGATCCTGCCTATCTAAATTTTAGAGTGGGGGAACTTTATGCCCTTGAGCTAAAAGAACCCGGGGAGGCGGTGAAGTGGTATGAAAATGTATTCAGGGATTTTCCAGAAAGCCCTTATGCTCCTAAGGCTTTATATGTCCTTATGAATATATATACAAAGGAACTCATCGATTCAACCAAGGTGAGGGAGTGCCTTGACCTTTTACTAAACCACTATCCGGATACTAAATATTCCGAGGCAGCTCGTGAGGAATATGCCACCTACATACAGGATACTACCAGTAATAGAAAATAGATCTCTTGGACCTTACACGTACCTTAGAATAGAAGATCCAGAGATGCTTCTTGTAGCAAGATGTGGACATTTCTTAATGGTTGGATTTTCCTCTTCAATTGACCCTTTTCTCCCTCGACCCCTTTCTCTTTTTGAAGTGGAAGAAAATTCCTTTTCCATCCTTGTAAAGGTTAGGGGAAGAGGTTCAGATTTATTATCAAAGACAAGGGAGGGGGAAAATCTCAAAATATTGGGTCCCCTGGGAACTCCTTTTAATCCACCGGAAAGTGGAGTTCTTATAGCCGGAGGTATAGGGATAGCTCCATTATACTATCAATCCGGATGGATGAAGAGTGGAAAACTCTTTTATGGGACGAAGAAGAAAGAAGAACTTATACTCACAAGGGAGATGGAAGAAAGAGATTTTACTGTTAAAACAATCACCCAGGAAAATGGAGGAACAGTTTGCGATCTTGTAAGAATGAATAAAAATGATATAGAAGGGGAAAAGATATTTATCTGTGGACCCTGGGATATGATTAGGGCCCTAAAAGAAATATTGGGTGAGTTTGCCAGGAATGCCTTTGTTTATCTGGAGAGAAGAATGGGTTGTGGTCTTGGAGGTTGTAAATCCTGTGCGGTAAAAACAAATTCAGGGTACAAGTTGGTTTGTCAGGAAGGACCTCTTTTCCCTCTTAGTGAGGTTCGATTTGATTGACCTTTCTGTAAACCTTTCGGGAATCAAGTTAAAAAATCCCGTAATTCTTGCCTCAGGAGTCTGGGATTTACCATATAGAGAAATAATTGATTTTGACAGATTGGGAGGTGTAATATATAAAGGTGTTTCCCTGAAGCCAAAAGAAGGTAATCCTCCACCCAGACTGACAGAAACTCCTTGTGGAGTTATCAATTCTATTGGTCTTGAAAACGAAGGGGTCATGAATTTCATCGAGGAAATATTACCGACCTTAAAGGAATCCAACACTGCAATATTTTCAAATATATTTGGTGAATCAATTGAGGAATTTTCAAAACTTTCCTCTCTAATTAGAGATGTTTCAGGTATTGAAGTGAATGTAAGTTGCCCAAATGTAGATAAAGGAGGTTTGCTTTTTGGGAAGGATCCGAATATCGTTTACTCGATAACGAAATCTGTTTGCAATGAAACAGACCTTCCTGTTATTGTCAAACTCACACCTTCATCTGCTAATATTGTTGAGGTCGCCCAGGCAGCTTCGGATGCAGGAGCTTCTGCAATTAGTGCCGTTAATACTTTCCAGGGTCTTGTAATAGATATAGAAACAGGGAAGCCTCTATTAAAGAGAGGTGTTGGTGGAGTTTCTGGGCCAGCAATAAAACCTCTGGCGTTATATAATGTTTACCAGATTGCAAAATCAGTTGATATCCCTGTTATCGGTTCAGGAGGTATCACAACTTATCAGGATGCTCTTGAATATTTCTTCGCAGGAAGTTCTGCAATCCAGATAGGGAGTGCCATCTTCAATAACCCCCTTGCACCAATCCAAATTATCGATAATTTAAAAAAATGGATGGAGAGAAAAGGTTATAAAAATTTAAAGGAACTAAAAGGTAAGTATGAATAGAGAAGCAAAAGATTTTTTAATTGTTGCTTTAGATGTACCAACAATCAAAAAATCAGAAAGTATTGTAGAAGAACTTGGAGAGAGTGTAAGATTTTACAAGGTTGGGCTTCAGCTCTTTATCCGGGGTGGCCCTAGGGCTGTAGAATTTTTAAAAGAAAAAGAAAAGAAGGTCTTTCTTGATCTCAAGTTACACGATATCCCGAATACAATCAAAGGAGCTGTTGAATCTGCTATCGATATGGGTGTAGATATGCTTACTGTCCATATTGCTGGTGGGCTCGAAATGATGGAATCCGCCCAGAGAGCTCTAAGGAATAAACATTCAAAAAAACCTCTAATTCTTGGGGTGACGATACTTACGAGCCTTGATGAAGCTTTCCTAAGAGATACCCTCGGAATTGAGAAAAGTTTAAAAAATGAGATCATTGACCTTGCTATGATCGCTAGAAGAGCAGGTTTGGGAGGTGTTGTTGCCTCACCAAAAGAGACAGCGATGATAAAAAAGCTTTGTGGAGAAGATTTTATTGTTGTAACTCCTGGTATAAGGCCCGGAGGTATAGAAGTTGGAGATCAAAGGAGGTTTGAAACCCCAGAGAAAGCAGTCATGGATGGCTCAGATTACCTGGTTGTTGGGAGGCCAATTATTAAAGCAACTAATATGAGAAAAGCGGCTGAATCAATAATTCAGGAGATAAAGGATGGATTATAAGTTGTTACTTGAAGAAGCAGGAGCCCTTCTTAAAGGTCATTTCCTCTTGACTTCTGGTCTACACTCAGATAAGTATATAGAGAAGATGAGAATTCTGGAAAATCCAAGATTATTGAAACCTTTTATCGATAGGATGAGAGAGATTGGCCCTGATGCTGATTGGATTGTTGGACCCACCTTAGGAGGCTCAATTATAGCCTTTGAACTTGCAAGAGTTATGGGGAAGAAATGCGCTTATGCTGAAAGGATGGGAGAGGCGAGAAAATTAAAAAGAGGTTTTGATATCAAAAATGAAGATACGATATTGATTGTTGATGACGTTCTCACAACTGGAGGGTCAATAAAACAGACGATAAAAGCTATTCAAAAAGGGAGGATTTTAGGGGGTATTGTGATGATAGATAGGAGCAACAAGGACCCAGAAATTGATATTCCTATACACTCGGTTCTTAAATATCCAATCAGGAATTATACCCCTGAGGATTGCCCTCTCTGCAGGAAGAAAATTCCCCTGACAAGAAGAGGAGGTTGAGATGGACGAAAATCATGACCGCGAAGTCGATATAAGGGATTACATGAGGATCATAAGAAGGAGATTCTGGGTGATTTTGGGAGTTGTTGTTGCTTCTATTATACTCTCTTTCTTATATTTTTTCTATTCGTCTCCTATATATAGATCATCTTCAACAATCGTAGTTAAAAAGGTTGAATCTCTATTTGGAGGGGGTTATTTCCCTTCACCAACCAAAGAAGAACTTACAAACCACATTTACCTCCTGAAGAGTGAGCCAGTTTTACTGAAAACCGCCGAGAGTTTTTCCTCAGAGGAACTCAAAAAAACGGGTTTTGATAGCACCTATTCTGCTTATGAGCGAATCAAAAGCGATGTTAAGAATGGTAGGATTAAAATTGGTGCTGAAGGAGAATCCCGTGCTATAAAAATCGAGGTAACAGAAAGCAATCCATACAGGAGTCAACTTTTTGCAAACAGACTTGCAGAAACCTATAGAGCTTTTGACATTGAGAGAAATAGAGAAGATGCCCATTCTGCTTACAGTTTTATCACCGAGCAGGCGCAAAAAGTAAAGAATGATTTAGAAGAAGCAGGGAAGAAACTAAAGGAGTTCAAGGAGAAATACGGAACACTTGGGGTCTCATCCGAAGTTGATGAATTTGTTAGACAGATGGCTCTGATAGAAAAGGAGTATAAAGAAGCATCGATAGACGCGGAAGTCCTGGGGAAGAAACTCTCAGCAATAGAATCCAGACTTGACGATCGACAAAAAACTCTGCTTTCGGAAGCTTCTCAAACCTCTTATAGTGTCCTTGTTGATCTGAAAGATCAGTTAACAAGACTCGAGAACGAGAAGGCCAATCTATTGATAAAAGGTTACTCTGCAACGGATTTAAAGATACAGAGTGTTGATCAGTCCATTCAATCCATAAAAGAGAAAATGGATAACACTGTTAGAAATCTGCTTGAGGAGAAGGGGATATTGGATCCCCTTGTGCAGATGAAAGATTTATTGCAAAAATCACTTAATCTAACAATAGATTATGCCGTTGCATCTACAAGAAAAGAAGCATTCGGTGAAGCTCTTAACTATTATATGGAAAAATTGGAGAAAATTCCCGAGAAGGAGTTGAAATTAGCAAGACTGGAAAGAGAAGAGGAAGCCAACAAGAAAATCTATATGATGTTAGTTGAGAAAAGAGAGACGGCTAAGATAGAAGAGGCCAGGCAAAGTGGAGGAATCTCCATCCTGGATTTATCAAGATTTCCAGAGGAGCCAGATTTATCATCCAAAGCGAAGAAGGGAATTCTCTTCATTATCCTTGGTATTCTACTTGGTATAGGTGCGGGTTTTGTTGTTGATTATATTGATTCTGCAATTCGAGATGCGGAAGAGATTACGAGAATCACTGGATTGCCTGTTCTCGGAGCGATTCCTCTTATTAAAAATAGAGATAAACCATTTATACTAATGAATGAAAATCTTAAAAGTCTTCAAGCAGAAGCTTTCAGAAGTCTCAGGGCGAATATAAAGTTATCAAGACCAAATGGGATACCTTCTTCACTCCTCATAACTGGACCAGATGCAAATTGCGGCAAATCTACAATTGCAATAAATCTGGCTCTTTCCTTTGCATCTGTTGGGAAAAGAGTCCTTTTGGTAGATACTGATCTCAGGAAACCAGCTATAGAAGCTTATCTTGGGATTTCATCTGCGAAGGGGCTCACCGATTTACTCGTAGATTCTGATGAGGATTTTGAGTTTTTCAATTTCAACGGGATAGACGTTATTCCTACCGGAACCTTACCACCAAATCCATCAGAATTACTTGATTCCGAAAGGATGAGAAAACTTCTTAGAAAATGGGAAAAAGATTATGATATTCTAATCCTGGATTCCCCACCAATTATGGCGGTGAGTGATAGTAGAATACTTGCATCTGAAGTAGAGGAAACGATTCTAGTTGTAGCTTATGGAGAAACCACCAGACCTATGGTCTCTCAATCAACAGAACTACTCAAGAGTCTTTCTATAAAATCTCTTGGNTTTATCCTGAATAAAGTTTCCTTAAAAAGGGAATATGGATACTATAGTTATTATTATCATAAATATGATAAGAAAAGGAGCTAATTTCTACCAATACCGTAATATTTAAAACCCAATTCCTTTACCTGTTTCATATCATAGATATTTCTGCCATCAAAGATAACTTTATTCTTCATTAACTTACCAATCTTTTCAAAATCAGGATTTCTAAATTCATTCCATTCAGTAATAATAACGAGAGCATCAGCGTTCTGGAGACAATCATAGGGTGAACTCGCATATTCAATTCTACCCCTGAATAACTTTTTTGTATTTCCCATTGCCTCTGGATCATACACTTTAATTTTTGCTCCTTCCTTAAGGAGGAGTTTGATTGTAACAACTGAAGGAGCTTCTCTCATATCATCGGTCATTGGCTTAAAAGCCAAACCCCATATTGCTATCTTCCTACCTTGAAGAGAACCAAAATGCGATTTCATTTTCTTAAAGATAAACCTCTTCTGATTCTCGTTGACTGAATCTACTGCCTGGCATATCTGCATTTTAACGTTATGAGCTCCACCGGTAAGGACAATGCCCTTTACATCCTTTGGAAAACAAGAACCTCCATAGCCAGCGCCGGGGAAGATGAAACTATTACCGATTCTGGAATCGGTACCCATACCTATTCTAACTTCTTCAACATCCGCACCAACCTTTTCACAGAGATTGGCTACCTCATTCATAAAAGAAATCTTCGTGGCCAGCATTGCATTACAGGCGTATTTGGTCATCTCTGCACTCTGGATGCCCATTACAATAATGGGTTTTCCTGTTCTCACAAAAGGCGCATATAGTTTCTCCATCAAATTAGTTACTCTCCGCTTATCAGTTCCAATGATTATTCTTTCAGGTTTCATAAAGTCCTGGATTGCATTACCCTCTTTTAAGAATTCAGGATTAGAAACAACATCAAAGGGGGTTTTGGTTCTTTCCCTTATTATCTCTCTAACCTTTTTTGCGGTTCCTACAGGGACTGTGCTCTTATTTATGATAATCTTATATTCATCCTCCATTGCATTCCCTATCTCTTCTGCAACTTTGTAAACGGATGAGAGATCAACAGAACCATCATCATTTGGAGGTGTTCCTACAGCTATAAAAATCAACTTTGATCTGGAAACCGAGGTTTTAATCTCTGTGGTAAAGGAGAGACGGCCTCTCTTTTGGTTTCTTTTCACCAATTCTTCCAGCCCGGGTTCGTAGATTGGTATCCTGTTCTTTTTCAAGTTTTCTATTTTTCTTTCATCATTATCCACACAAAGGACCTGGTTGCCATTTTCAGCAAGACAGGTTCCCACAACCAATCCAACATAACCCGTTCCGATCACAGCAATTTTCATATATCTCCTCCTTATTTTCTGAATTAAGTTAAAACCACACTTGAGTATAATCCAGAAAATCGCTTTGTCAACAACCTTTCGAATTTTGGAGTTTCATGAGCAATAAATCTTGACTTTTTAATACTTTTTGTTATAAATTTAAATAAATGAAGATAATGGTAATTGGAGGGGGGGGAAGAGAACACACTCTTGGATGGGCTCTTTCGAAGAGTGATGAAGTTCGGGATTTTTACTTCGTCCCGGGTAATGGAGGAACTCTTTCTTTGGGTCATAATATCAACAATTTAGAAAATGAAGATATCATCAGGTTTGCAAAAGAAAAGAAAATCGACCTTACTGTTGTTGGACCGGAGAAACCCTTAGTTCAGGGTATTGTAGACAAATTCAGAGAAGAAGGCCTTCCTATATTTGGACCCATGAAGGATGCAGCGAAACTTGAAGGAAGTAAGGCTTTTGCAAAAGAACTTATGGCGGCTGCAAATGTTCCAACCGCTTCCTTTGAAATATTTGATGAATTCAGAGCCGCAAAAAATTATGTAGAGAATAAGAGAGAACCCTTTGTTGTAAAAGCTGATGGTCTTGCAGGAGGAAAAGGTTGTTTTGTGTGCAGGCATGCAAAAGAAGGCCTTAGAGCTCTTGAAGTATTGATGGAGGAGAGAAAATTTGGTGATTCAGGTAAAACTGTTGTAATAGAGGATTGCCTGGGGGGAGAAGAAGTTTCAGTTCTTGCTCTAATCTCTAATGATAGAATTCTTCCCTTCCTTCCTTCACAGGACCATAAAAGGGCTAATGATAACGATAGAGGTCCAAATACAGGGGGTATGGGTGCCTATGCCCCTGTAGTTTTCATTGGTAAAGATGAATTAACAGAGATTATTGAAAATATATTTTTACCCGCGATAAAAGAACTGGGGAGAAGAGGAATTGAATATAAAGGGGTCCTTTATGCGGGTTTAATGATTTCAAAATCTGGACCAAAGGTTCTTGAATTCAACGTTAGATTTGGAGATCCAGAGTCCCAGGCAATACTTCCCCTCCTGGAGGACGATTTACTTGAACTTCTCTTAAGAACCAATGATTATAATCTCCCAGGCAAAATCAACTGGGATAGGGGTTGGGCTGTTGCTGTTGTATTGGCCTCCAATGGATATCCAGGGAAATACAAAAAAGGTTTTGAAATAGATATTAAGGATAACTCTTGTGTCCTTTTCCATGCGGGAACAAGATTGAGTGATGGGATTCTTTATACAGCTGGAGGTAGAGTTCTTTCTGTTGTAGGGCTTGGTGAGGATTTAATCACGGCTAAAAAGAAAGCTTACAAATGTATTAGTAAGGTCAAATTCTCCGATATGTACTATAGAAAGGATATTGCTGACAAAGGAATTAAATATTTAGAAAAGGGTAGGCTTTAAAATTTTTCCAGATTTATTCTCCCAGAAAGAAGGAAATCCACCCCTTTCATTCCGAGTTCGACCCAAAAATTTTGATGGGTTTTTTGGGCAGGATGAAATTATAGGTGAAGGAACCCCCTTAAGGAGTATGATCCAAAGAGAGGAAATCCCATCCCTTATCTTTTGGGGACCTCCTGGGTCTGGAAAGACAACCCTTACCTATATAATAGCAAGAAAGTTAGAAGCGAACTTTGAGAGGATAAGTCCTGCAAAAAGTGGAGTGGGGAAAGTAAGGGAGGTAATAAACAAGGCGAAGTATCTCTTGCAGGAAAAGAACAAAATCACAATCCTATTTATAGATGAAATACATCGATTCAATAAAGCACAACAGGATGTTCTCCTTCCCTGGGTGGAAAAAGGAACAATCACTCTTATAGGAGCAACAACTGAGAATCCTTCATTTGAGTTAATTTCTCCTCTTCTTTCGAGAGTGAGAGTTTATAGACTAAAACCTTTAGAACCAGAGCATATTAAGAAGATAATCGATAGAGCCCTACAAGTAGATGAAGAGATAAAGGATATAGATGTCCAGATAGAAGATGATGCAATAGAGAGACTTATTCTTGCATCATCAGGAGATGCAAGAATAGCTCTTGATGTTTTAGAATTTGCAATAAAAAGCCTCGAAGGTGAGAAGAAGAAAATAAATAGGGATTTAATTGAAAAGGTTTTGCAAAGACAGATTTTCTATGATAAATCCGGAGAGAAACATTACAATATTATATCCGCTTTTATAAAATCAATTCGTGGCAGTGATCCAGATGCTGCTCTATACTGGATGGTTCGGATGTTAGAAGGAGGGGAAGATCCAAAATTCATAGCGAGGAGGATGATTATCCTGGCATCAGAGGATATAGGAAATGCAGATCCAGAAGCTCTTAGATTGGCTGTAGCAGCCAAGGATGGTGTTGATTTCGTAGGGATGCCTGAAGCGGGAATTATTCTTGCTCAAGCAGCAACCTATCTTGCATCTGCACCAAAGAGTAATGCCTCATATAAGGGATATAGTGAGGCGAGGGAGGCTGCAAGCAAGGCCCCTCCCTATCCGGTTCCCCTTCATTTACGGAATGCGCCGACTGAACTTATGAGAAAAATGGGCTATGGGGTGGATTATAAATATCCCCATGAATACAACAGGCATTTTATAAAAGAGAATTATCTTCCAGAAGAGCTAAAGGGAAAAAGATTTTATAAACCTACAGAAGAGGGTTTTGAAAAAGAAATAAAAAAGAGGTTAGATTCACTCTGGAAGAAGGATAAGGATTCTACTTGATTGTGGAATCCTGCGGATAATCTATTTTTATTTTTTTCCTTAAATCTTCTATTTCCTTTGAGAGGCGAAGAATCTGCTTCATTAAAGCGTCTTGCATCTTCTCAGATTGTTCCCTGAATTGCTTTGGTGTAATCTTTTCGACCTTGAAATCTGGAGCAAGTCTCTCCCAATCAATACCGCTTTTCTTATCCACCAATTTTACCGGGATTTCCAATCTTTCTTTTCTCCTGATAATTGTAAGGGTAATCTTTTCACCTGGCTCGTGGGTTAGGATCATTTCCTTGAACCTCTCTATATCAGGAATATTATTGCCGTCAACCGCAATAATAAGATCGTTATTTTGAATCCCTGAAGAATCGGCAGGGGATTCCTTTATTACCTTCTCAACAATAACCCCCATATTACTCGGAGCACTTCTTACAAGAAGCCCAAGCCAGGCTCTCTTTACAGTTCCCATTCTTTTTATCTGATCAAGGGTGCTTAAAATATAATCAATCTTAATAACTTCAGCGAAATTACTTGAACTACTACCCCAATCTTCTAAAAAACCTGGACGATTCACTTTCCCTCCAACGATCCCGATCAGCCGACCCTGGACATCAAAAACTCCTGCTCCATTATTACCAGGAGAGAGGGGGATAGAAAGATTGCAGGAAATACCCTCGGGACTTTGAAGAAATCCCATCCCGATCATTCCCATTGAACCAAATGAATTTCCATAGACGTAACAAATCTGTCCTTTTTTAAGTTTTTTTAAAAGAGAGGGCGAGCGAAATTTCTTGGCAGTCTCGATTAGATCAATTCCTGTTGTTGGATCACACCCCAGAGTCTTTGCACGGTAAATATTGCCAAACTTATCTTCGATTTGAATGGGCTCGCCCTCTCTGATAAAACCTACAGTCACTATATGATATGGGTCAACAAAAGTCCCTGTCATAGTAACATTTCCGTTATCAGCGTAGACCGTATACACATAAGGCGATATCTTTTCCTCTAAACGTATCACTTCTTCTTCCGCTCCTATAAGATAGGTGGAAAACAATATCAATAGAAGATTCATGTTAGTTCGTTAACTCTAAAAACTCCCTCCTTCATAATTTGTGAGGACAAAGTTTCCTTTCTGTTTATACACAACTTCTGTATACGGTCTTTGCTCTTCCTTCATAATGTAGTACTCCTTTGTTTCTTTCTGGGTAACCTTCTGGTTCCATCTTAAAAAAGGTATTAGGAGCGCTCCTAAAACCACTAACAAGGAGGTGCTGAAAATGAAACGAAGAAAATAGCTTCGGCGGCGAGGATATACAACTATCCTTTCATGAATCCTCTTAGAAGGTTTTGGTATCTCAATACTCCGAATCATCTTTTTTATCGATTGATAATCCTGGAGTAGTTTCCTGCAGTCTTTGCATTTCGCAAGATGATTCTCGATCTTTATAATGTCTTCACGATCGAGTTCGCCATCAATATATGAAGATAATAATTCTTTAATTAATTCGCAATTCAATTATTTCCTCCAGGCTTCTCTTAGTTGTTTCCTTGCTCTACTAAGCCGTGACTTAACTGTCCCAACTTCAACATTAAGGCTTTCTGCAATTTCTTTATAATCCATCTGGTTTATCTCTCGAAGTATTAAAACCTCCTTTAACTTGGGTGGCAATTTCTTTATCTCCCTTTCAATGTCCAGTTTTAAATCCATATCTCTTTTTCTTTGCCTCGTCTTGAACGGTCTTAATTCTACAATTCGTTTTCTTTTTCTCCAATGATCGTAAACTGTATTTCTCGCAATCGTAATAAGATAACCCTTCATATTTTCAATCTCAGTTGTGTCTGCTTTCATCACTTTATAAAATGTATCCTGTAATAAATCCTCTGCTTCTGCTTTGTTCTGTACCATTCCATATATAAATTTAAAAATATACTCACTATATAATCGATATATATTTTCAATATCTAACTTCATAGTAAAAGACGAAGGAATATGGTAATATGTTCCATTTTTTTATTTTTTACAGATTGTTTCATTTTAAATAAAATTATACCTCTTTTTATCTCTAATATATAGTAAGATTTATTTCAGTCAATTGTCTTTATTGTTTATAAATATTCATTTTAAATTAACCAAGAATAGGCTTTCCTTGACATTTTTTTTTATTTTGTTAATATAATTTGTCAGTATGGAGAAGAAAAGTTTCATTGATGATTTAACAGGTTTATACAATCGTCGTTATCTCCACCGTTGGATAGATAGTGAACTGGCGAGATGCAAGC
>NGFL01000047.1 GCA_002215665.1 candidate division TA06 bacterium JGI_Cruoil_03_38_101
AATTTAATATTTAGTCAGATATATTTAATTCTATATAGGAGGAAAAAATTATGGGGAAAAGGAATCGTCGTTCTGGAAAAGAGCGAAGATCAGAGATAGAGCGCAGGAGGTCTAAAAATCCAGATTACAAAGGGCTTGAGCACAGAAGTGGTCGAGATAGAAGATCTGGAAATGACAGGAGAAAATAAGCAAAAAAGTAACGAGATTGTTAGGCTTTCAGTAATGATTGAAGAAAAAATATAGATCAGTATTAAACCAAATATAATAAGGCAGTTGAGTAAAAGGATCAGGTTGAAAAATGAAATAATTTTATTTCAATATGTCTATTCTGGAGTAGAACAGTAAGAATAAAATTTTAGGACTTTTTAAAGGAGGAATTTTATGATGCATCCAAATAATTCTTGTAGACTTTGGCACAGCTTTGCGGGGCTACTTATCTTGACCGGATTCTGTTGCACTTCTCTCTCAAACGTCGCTTATGCCCAGGATCCTTTTATTGAACCGTCAACGCGTCAAGTTCTTGTAGAACAAACAAAGTTCATTCAAATCCCGGGCCCCAACCCAATTATCAGGCCAGGTCCAGAAGGAGCCTGGGATGATTTAGTCCTTGAGGCGGCTGATGCCTTTGAGGATTTGGGTACCTATTACTTTTATTATCATGCAACCAATAGAAGAATGGATGCTTACCAAATTGGTGTAGTTAGTGCCCCGGGGCCATTAGGGCCTTTTAAAAAACACGGCGAGAAACCGATAATCGAGGTCGGTCCAAAAAGGTAGTTGAGATGACGCAGGCGTGGCTTGTGCGATGGTCCTCTTGAATCTTAACTTACTTGAAGCAGGTAAAATCACCTCTTTAGAAGATTCACCGCCAATCAGCCTCAGCAGCGTCTCCGAGGTTTTTCTAACCGCCGAATGTAGACATACAAGGAGGGCAAAAAAACCTATTCGCATCCACGTCCGGGCAAGTTACAACGGCATCAACTATGACACCTCCGATTTATTCTCCTTCGATAACGATTTCAAAGCGGGTGGAATAGCTAGGAAAACCTTAAAACTGGATAAGAAAGTTCCTTTCATCAAAGTTCTTATAGAAAACCCTGAAGGGGCTCAAGCCGTCTCAGACGTTAAAGTCACTGCTACTCTAAGTGGGCATTGATTTTATGCCCTGCCGGGTCAAAAAATCAAGAAAGCAAAAAGGGTTATTAATAAACTTGATTCTCTATTTATGAAATTTTTCACTTCATATATAGACCATAAAAACTGAGCTATAAAGGGAGGTTTCTATGATTATAGTCCATGTGTTTGTGCATGTTAAATCTAATAAGGTTGAAGAATTTAAAAAGGTTAGCATAGAGAATGCAGAAAACAGTATTATGGAACCTGGAATTGCCCGTTTCGAAGTAATTCAGCAAAATGATGAACCTACACGATTTGTTCTTGTAGAAGTTTATCGAACACCTGACGATCCAGCTTTTCATAAACAGACAAAACATTATAAGAAGTGGCGGGATGCTGTAGCCGACATGATGGCAGAACCACGGACTCACATCAAATATAAAAATGTCTATCCTGATGAAGAAGAGTGGAATCTAAAAAATGAAATTTGAATTTAGAGCAGCGAATCGAATCATCTTTGGAGAAGGTTCAATCAATCAGGTAGAACCTCTTGCATTAAAATATGGCAATAGACCTTTAGTTGTAACAGGCAAAAGTTTAGAAAGAGCGGAACTTTTAATCAATCAGTTTAAAAAGAGTAATATTAGACCATTGATATATTCTGTAGGGGGCGAACCTACAACAACAAATATCCTTGAGTGTGCAAAAATAGCGCAAAAAAAGAGTTGCGATGTGATAATTTCTATAGGGGGTGGAAGCGTCATTGATACAGGTAAAGCTACAGCAGCTCTTTTGACTAATGAGGGAGATATATTTGATTATCTTGAAGTGATTGGGCAGGGAAGGCAACTAAAAAAACCTTCAATACCTTATATTGCTGTTCCCACTACGGCAGGAACGGGGTCAGAAGTAACTCGAAATGCTGTTATCACTTCTCCTGAAAATAGAGTTAAGGTAAGCCTTCGAAGCCACTTTTTACTGCCCAGGATTGCTGTAATAGATCCTCTTTTAACCCATTCTATGCCTCCTTCTTTAACCGCATATACAGGGCTTGATGCTTTTACACAGGTTATAGAACCATATGTGTCTAATAGGGCAAACCCACTTACTGATTCTCTCTGCCGCGAAGGAATTAAAAGGATAAGTCGTTCTCTCCTAAGAGCTTATACGAACGGCTCTGATTCAATGGCAAGAGAAGATATGTGTATCGGTAGCCTTTTTGGAGGATTGGCGCTTGCAAATTCAAAACTTGGAGCTGTCCATGGAATTGCAGGTCCTCTGGGTGGTATGACGAGAGCTCCTCATGGTGCAATCTGTGGAACTCTTTTGCCCCATGTGATTAAAGCAAATATTTTAGCATTACAATCCAGGAAGATAGACTCACCTGCAATTTTACGCTATGATGAGATTGCTCAAATAATAACTGGCAATCCCAAAGCTTCTTCTATAGATTTTATTAATTGGCTGAGCGAACTCTATGATAATTTTAAAATTCCAAAACTTTCTGAAATGGGATTAAAAGAAGAGCATGTTGATGAACTCCTAAAGAAATCAAAGAAGGCAAGTAGCATGAAGGGTAATCCTGTTCAATTAACCGATGATGAATTAAAAGGGATAATAAAGAAAGCCTTTTAAGGTTTTTTCTTAAACTAAAAAAACTGAAATTCTAATCCTTTTATCTCGTTTTTTCTGTTTTTTATAATCATTGATAAATTTTAAATAAATTATATAATTATACAATAGAAAATGAAATGGTTTATGAAAAGGTATTTTATTTCAATAATATTCTTCTTTTTTATCCAATCCTACGGTTTAAGTATGGAAGAAGTGAAGGAAATCAGGCAAGAAATTGAAAAATTTAAGTCTTTTCTAAAAGAAGGAGATACAGAAGAAATATTTACATCCCATTCAGAAGATAAAATTATGGAAAATTTTTATAAATCCTTAAAAGACATAAAAGAGAATAAATATAATAACAAGAGAGCTCAGGAAATAAGTGATTCGGCAAATAACTGGGGCAAAAAAATAAGAGAAAAATATAAAGAAATAATAGTTGATTCAATTGTTATTGACCTTGGTGAAAATATGAGTTATTGGTTTGATAAAAGCGGGTCCATATATAAAAGCTATTGGTCTAATGAGAGTAAATTAATCTATAAAGCAAAGATTGCTATTGGTAATGAAGAATTTAAAAGAGGAACAAAGAAAGATACATATATAATAGGAGAAAAAGTATTAAAACCAGAAATTTATTGGAAGCAGCGCAATCTCAAAGTCCCTTATGGCCATCCATTTAATTCCTTTGGAGCAAGAAAACTTGAATTATGGAAAGATGATAAATATAGCTTTTATGCCTGTCATGGAACAAATGCTACAAGTTCAATAGGAAAGCATATAAGCCTTGGTTGTATAAGATTTTGTAATAAAGATATCTTAATTCTATATGAATTAGTTAAGGAAAACAAGACAGTTTTAGTGGTGAGATAATAAAAATGTTAAAGAATCTCTCCTGTTTTGTTTTGAAGTTTTTTAGTTAGAGCCTTCCTCTATTTAACCACCACCAAAATAGTTCCACTCCGATCTAAAGTTTCTCCCTCAACTTCTTTTGATATGATTCTATTCCCTTCATTGTCAAGAACATCTATATCAAGATGGTATTCTTCAGACGGAGCTTCCCAGGGAACCGTGTATTGTGTAGTCCAAATATTATCACCTGCTTTGTCGTCCCCATTTTCGCCATTGTTGTTAAAAGCAAAAATATAAGAAGGGTATTCACGCACTGTCCCAACCACAGATTTTACTTTCTCTGTAGGTTGATTTAATACCACATAGCACTTGACACTATCGCCAGGAGAAGAGGTAGAAGGTTCAGCTGTCATACTTTTAATTGAAAGTTCAGTAGCACAACCGAGGAAAAACACCAACATAAGGAGAGATAAAATTGGAACAATAGATAGTTTCTTCATCTTTAAACCTCCATTTTTTTATTTTTACAATTCTTTCTCGTTTTTTTTATTTCTCAACCTCTTTTGGCTTTTTGGACAATCTTATTTTAAATTATATTAGATATTTAAGAAAATGCAAGACCTAAATTATCATCCAAGCTTGACAAAATGTTTATATGCTCTATATTTTCCTCAAATAATACCTTTAAGAGGAGGAAGAAATGAAAATATTCTTAAAATGTTTATTACTCTATTGCTTCATAATCATTAATCTCGGAGCTTCTGAAAACCTAACACTCGATAAATACATAAATAAGGCTGAACAATTCCAGAAATCAGGAAATCTCGAGCAGTCTGTTAAAACCCTCGAAGAGGCAACCACCCATTATCCTGATAGTGCGTCTTCATTCGCGTATTTAGGGCTTTATTTAGGGATAATGGCAGGGCAAACCCAAGACTTTATGAAAGCGGGAAGTTTGATTGAAAGAGCCTTTAATATGCTGGATAAATCTGTATCTCTGGATTCAACGAGTATTGTTGCACGATTTCACCGAGGACTCCTTGGCATCCAGATACCCGAATTTCTCGGTAAATTAGAACCAAGTATTAAAGACCTTGAATTCTTGATAAGAATAAATGAAAAATATCCCAAAAAAGTGCCAAAAGAAATGCTTATCAGTATATATGATTTTCTTGCAACGGGTTATCAAAAGAATAATGAATTAGAAAAGGCAAAATCTGCCCTTAATAAGATAATTGAAATAGCACCAGGAACCCCTTCTGCAAAAAGCGCGGAAGAGAGTCTTAAAAGAATCTTTGAATCGAAGGAAGTAAAACAAGAGGGAAAAACTGTCATTGAAAGTAAAGAGAGTAAAGTCTCTAAAAAGACTATTGAAAAGGAACCCAATAAAGAGAGCCTTATGGCTTTGGGAAAAGCATATTATAATGAAGGTAATTTTACAAAAGCAAAATCAGCCTTTGAAAAAATTGTTAATATTGATACCTCTGATGCTAATGTTTATAAATGGCTGGGATTGACTGTGTCAAGAATAGCTTCGAAGGAATATGACGAAAGGATATATTCTAATACTAACGTCCGTACAAATCTTGTATTTACATCAATGGAATACTTTGATAAGGCAGTTTCTATATCACCAGATGATATAAATTTAAGATACCTGAGAGGAACTCTGGGAATTGAATTCCCTTTCTTTGTAGGTAAACTTGAACAAAGCATTCAAGATTTAAAAATGGTCATAAACAGTGATGCTCCTGACTCCATTAAAGCAATAGCTTACTACTCGCTTGGGTTTGCATACAGGAAAAGAGGGACAAGTCAGTGGCTTAAAATATTATCAGAATATCCAGAATCCAGAGCTTCAGAAATGGTTTTTAAAGGGATGAAACCTGATATTGCGCATTTAAATCCTTCTGATTTCAACTATCCATTCGTATCCATTGAATTCACTCTTGGATTTAAGGATGAATTAGAACCTCAAACGGCGGTCTGGATAGAAGATAAAAACGGTAATTTTATAAAAACTTTATACGTCTCAGGATTTAGCGGTTATGTAAAGGAAAAACAGGTTAATCTTCCAGGATGGGCAAAATCTTCAAAATTTATCGATACAGATGCTGTTACAGGAGCAAGCATTGGCCTGGGTTCTCATATATACATCTGGGATCTGAAGAATACAGAGGGGAAGAAAGTAAAAAGTGGTGAATATATCATTAAAGTGGAGGTTTCTCACTGGCCAAGTATGAAGTATCAGGTTGTTTCTGCGAATATTAAATTAGGAAACAAAGAAGAAAGGGCTATTGTAGAAGAAGGAAATTTAATTCCTTATCTCGAAGTCAGATATTATCCGTAATTAAGTTCATCCTTTGTTCCATTAAAAATACCTCTCAAAATCTGAACGAGGACGATAGGTTGACTTTGCATGACGCACAACGGTTAGGTGTAGATGAAGTCCGCCTAAGGCGGGCGAACCGCAAACACGTTGTTATCGGAAGTTGCCAAAACTTTAGTAAATATACCATGCTTCTCCCCTGCCTTTTTCTGGAGAATTTACCTGAGCCCTGACCAATACTGGTGAGCAAAATTCTTTCTCCTTTGTTATCACATTTAAGAGGCAAGCTGGATAATATTTATCTTTCCCTGTATATTCCTGATGTACAATTAGGCTTTTTATTTCAGCTTTCATGCCGTTTATCCACACGTTAATATCATCTTTAGTCAGTTCTGGAGGGGAATCCAGAGATTTTAATGAAGAAGGCATGAAAAAGATATGCCAGATTCCCGAAGAAAACCAGACATTGAAATCATAAAATTCAAAATCTCCAATATGTGGATTTATCTCCATATCCTCGCGCAGTTCCTTTGCAATAATCCAGCATTCAAGTGTAGATTTTGAGTAACTCGCATCATCCACAAAAACTCTGAGTTTCTTTTCTTCAGAATAGTAAAGAGTAAATCTTCCCTCATTATCAGTTTTTACAATAATCTCGTTAACTACTTTTTCCTCATGAGTTGCCCATATATAGGCAGGAAAGGGGTTCTCATTGAAATCGAATACTCTCCCTGTTAACTTATGGATCTTAACTGGCAAACTCAGTTCTTTTTTTAGTTTCTCTCCTACTACTTTCAACTTTACCTGTGAAATGAAAGGGTCTTCGAATTCTGGGTTAAGGAAATAAGTAGAAGCATAGGACGATGTTACAATAGCTTTTTGCTTTAAGAAAAGCGGCGATAGAATTTCAATGTTATATTCCCCTAAAGGA
This sequence comes from candidate division TA06 bacterium JGI_Cruoil_03_38_101, assembly GCA_002215665.1. Taxonomy (GTDB): domain Bacteria; phylum Hydrothermota; class UBA3072; order UBA3072; family UBA3072; genus UBA3072. The sequence goes on from NGFL01000047.1 coordinate 6,843, forward strand.
AAATTACATAGCACAATTTCTAAAAAGGGGTTATTTTTCATTTCAGATTTCTTGTCCCATGGATTGGTTAGAATCTCTCCACGAAGTACAGGGTTCGGATTAAGATAGACTTTTATCTCCATCCTTTCATCTCAATTATTTCCTTTCATTTCTTGCCGTTTCGCCTAACGGTATTGGTGTAAAAGCAGTTCTGCGGAGCAGAATTTCCCTGCCTTCCGCAGGCAGGGACGAAGTAAGACGAAGTCTTTTACACCGTGTTGTGCGAAGTTAAGCACTCCTCTCAATCAAATATATACCAAAGTCTAAACAATAAACCGTAACCAAGGCCAAGAAGCGGTGGGTTGTGTGTATCTGTCCATACCCCAGTGGTGGCTCCGGCAAACTGTCTAATGCCCCCACCAAAACCGAAGCCTAATTGTTCTCTGAAAAACTCAATGCTAATTTCAGTTGAAAACTGGGGAGTGTAATATGTCAGAGTTGGAGTATAATAATCTCCAAGTCCCCATAGGGAGGGTTCGTCTTGTTTCAAATCGTCGTGCCAGGTGGATTGATGGGCAAGACCTATTCCTAAGGCGGTTTCCCACTCAATTTTACCAAGAATGATAGAAAAGGGTTTTATCACTGCAGGTCCATACCGGGTAATCTGATCACGATAGGGTCTAGGGGGATAGACATAAGGTGTTTGGCTTTTAAAATAGGGTAGTTTGCTATAGGTAAATTAAAAAGCGATTTTATTTATTACAGGAATTTTGGTAATAAGTCTATATCCAAAAGCAAATCCGGGATTCATATCAAAATCATTTCTGTATTGATTATATTCAATGATAACTGAATGCTCTAATTCGAATCCCCAAATAATGCTTGGCACGGCTGTTAAAAAAACTAAAATTGATACTATTAAGACCCGCGCTCTCATCTCTTCTCCTTCTCAACCATTTCAGATGTCATATCTACCCCGATAACTTTGCCATTTGCACCAACTTTGCTTGCCGCCAAAAAGCAATCAAATCCAGCACCCGAGCCAAGATCAAGAACCGTTTCACTTTCTTTGAGGCTGGCTAAGGCTGTTGGATTTCCGCAACTGAGAGCCAAGTTAGCCTCATCTGGGATAGCTTTAAGTTCTTCTTCAGAATAGCCGATAGATTTAGCAAATTCTCTGGCGTCTGGTCCGCAAGTGCTGCACCCACAACCTTCTTGCCCTCGAGCAATCTTGCCATAGGCTTCTCTTACGATTTTTCGTGTTTTCTTTTTGTTCATCTTATTGCCTCCTTATTTTTAATTGTATCACCAAATTATAAAACTTTCTAAAGCCCGCCCGAAGCGATTTTGCATAACTCATTATATCCGACAGTGTCGGATATACATCCCTATTATAGAATAAATTTTTCTTCATAAATCACTCTTATTCACTTTTATATTATCTAAAAATATAACAAATTAGAGGAAAGTCAAGAAAACAGTCTTGTTTTAAATCGATTATTATGCAAAAGATATCCATTTAAGGGAACTTATTTTATNCGGTGAAGTTCTCGCCAATAAAGTTGATTCTAAAAAGTACTCCCGGTAATTGACTTTTTTNGAGTTGTTGGAGGGTTAATCAGTTGGGGCTCATTCCCAACACTCCAGGCGGGGGATAAACCCCGTGCTACAGGATTGGGCAATGCATTTTTCCTACAATTCACTTGACAAAAGTTTTTCATATTCTATACTCAACTTATGCTAATTATACTATTAATTGGGTCTCTTACCGTTTTATTACCAGATCAAGAAATTCTGAATGAGAAAATGATAAGGGAAAATGCGGTTAACCTTCCCTATGGTGTTTTACCTCTATTTAAAGAAAAAGATGGCGTAAGTGTGGGTTTATATTCTATTGCGGATACTGTTCGCTGGACCCAATTGAGTACTACTGTGAAATATCAAAAAGGAGGGATGGGCTTTATTGCTGCACCAATACTTAGATATGGAGAGGCTCACCTTTATCCAACGAGAAAAAAGTTTAACCTCCATGCAGATATAATCCGTGGTTCTATCTTTTATAGGAACGATAATCTAATCTTCTCAGCTGGAAAGGATATTTTTAAAATCGGGGGAGCGTTTGAATACAATCCAACCCTTTCTCCTAATTTACCTCTGAATTACGCAAGATTTATTTATTCTGGGGATAAATTTTCATTCTCCCACTTGATATCAAGGCTTGATGATTATAAAGGCGTTGAATTTGAATGGGCGGATACTTCAACAGGAACAATCAACAATCTTCATAGATACCTTGGCATCCATCGTTTGGAATTTAAGCCAGCAAATTGGTTGGGTATTTCCTTTACCGAAGCAATGTTAATTGGTGGAGAGACTCTTGGCTTTCCCTTTGAACTTCTCTCACCCATTACGATATATTATTTGGAGCAGTACAACCAGAAAGAGAATGTTAACATCTTATGGAATATGGATGTAACTGCAATCTGGAAAAATTTTCTCTTTTATACGGATTTCTTTATAGATGATTTCCAGTATGAACCTGACCCTCGGAAAGAACCAAACCTTATCGGTTTACTTGCAAGTGTAGAGGGAATCGATCTTAAGAAGAAGGGAACAGAATTTATTCTATCATACAATTTTATGAGTAGATGGCCTTATTGCAATATTCGGGTCTGGCAGAGGTATCAGGATAGGGACTTTCCAATTGGTTCCCAACTTGGTAACGATTATGACCGTTTGCTTATAAAGGCTCTTTATCCAATATCTTCTTTCAAAACAGGCTTTGAGATTTCCTTCACCCGAAGAGGAGAAAATTCGATAGATACTCCATGGCCTGTTAATCCAAAAATCGCAGCAACACCTCATAACCAATTCAAAGGAAGCAATTTCTTATCAGGCATGGTTGAAAAAAGGCTTAGTATTTCTTCTATTACGAGATATAAAAACTTAATTACAGTTACAATGGGATTTTATTGGCTCCAGAATTACAAACATAGGGAAGGGGATACAAAAATTGCTCCCCTTCTACATATAAAAATCAATTATTTTCTATAAGTAGAGACTTTTCTGAAAAACCTTGCTTATAATTAGAAATTTCAACAGGTTAGGTGCAGGCAGGCCACCACATTCACTCCTTTCTCGATACCTTCATTATAATTCTTTACAGCCTCGCCTGTTTTCAGGACCTTAACTTTGATATCCCTTTCCCGAAGGCTCTCGAGAGTGGAATCTGGAACTTGCATAACTCCGTAAGCTCCAGTTCCTATTATCAAGAGATCAGGATTGTATTCAATAACTTCATTCAAATCACTGATTGACAGGTTGTGTCCCATTTTTCTCCACCAGGGAGATAAGACCTTATCAGGGAATATTATAACATCTCTCATGTATACTTTTCCATCAATTTTTATTGAACCGAATCTGTAACTCTCTATTTTCATTTTTTATTATTATATCTTTTTCTATCTCTTTTGCAACCTTATTACACTTAAATTTTTATTATTTTAAAAATCGCAAGATTTTCTAAACGGGATAGATTTTATCCCAGGAGTTGACAATAGGAATAATCGTATATATACTTTAATTAAAGCGAGAGTGGCGGAATTGGTAGACGCGCTGGACTTAGGATCCAGTACTAATTGTAATAGTATGGGGGTTCGAGTCCCCCCTCTCGCATGGTAGAAGATAAAGCATGAAATGGAGGAATTTGGATGCGTGATATATCAATTGTTTTTAAAGAAGAAGAGATTCAAAAAAGGGTGGAACAGGTGGCAAAAGAGTGGAAAAAAGAAGTAATAATTCCTGGTTTTAGAAAGGGTAAAGCTCCTGTTCCACTGATAAAGAGCCATCTCAGTGGCGAATTACGGGCAGAAGGTCTTCAAAAACTCATCGAAGAAAAAATGGTGAGTCTTATGGAAGACTTTGAGCCATTCAACTATGGACCTCTTCAGATTAAAAACTCAAGTGAAACAGATAAGGAGGTTAAATTAGAAGTTTTACTTGATGTTCCTCCAGAGATTAACATAGATCTATCCGAAATAAAGTTAGATAAAGAAGATACCGGAAAATTAGATATTAAAGGAGAGCTAAAACGTCTGCAGGAAATCAATAGCGAACTGAGAAGTGTAAAAAGAAGGATAAAATCTGGCGATAATGTATTTATGGACATAAAAGGTAATGATAAATCCGTATCAAACTACTCTATAATCGTTGGTGATGATGAATTTCCCCAAAAAATTCTTAACCTGAAGGCAGGGGATGAAAAGGAAGTGGAATCTAAATTCCCGGAAGATTTCCCCATCGAAACTCTCGCAGGGAAAAAGGGTAAATCGATAGTAAAGATAGTTGAAGTGAAAAAGAAGGTCAAACCTCCATTGAATGATGAATTTGCTAAAGACCTTGGATTTTCTAATCTTTCGGAATTAAAAGAAAACTTAAGAAAAAACCTTGAAGAAGAGATGAAAGAAGAAAGAAAAGAGAAAATAAGTGAGAAAGTTTTAGAGAAGGCTTTAGATTTGGTAGATGAGCTAACCATAAGTCCAACGCTAATAGAGGGCCAAAAACAAAACGGTCTAAAGGAAGAAGAAGCAATTAAAAATGCTAAAAAATTAATTCTCCTCGATGCAATAGCCATTAATAAGAAATTGAAAGTTGGAGAAAAGGAATTAGATGAATGGATGGAAAAGATAGCTGAATCAGAGGATGCTGAGGTAGAAGAAATGGGTGAAGAGGCGATTCGCTATATCAAACAATCCATTTTAAGAAATAAAGCTCTTGATTACTTAATAGATAATGCAAAAAAGGAGGACTCAAATGACTAACCAGCTCACAGTTCCTTATGTGATTGAACGGACAGCGCAGGGGGAAAGAGCCTATGATATATATTCCCGCCTGCTTAAGGATCGAATCATATTTATAGGTTCAACCGTTGACGAGAGAACCTCAAATGCAGTGATTGCTCAATTATTATTCCTTGAGGCTCAGGCTCCTGAAAAGGATATCTATCTCTATATAAATAGTATGGGTGGTAGTGTTTCCGACGGTCTTGCCATTTACGATACAATACAATATATCCAGTCCCCTGTTTGCACAATATCCATTGGAATGTCAGCTTCAATCGCAGCAGTCGTTTTAACATCGGGAACAAAGGGGAAACGATTTGCCCTTCCCAATTCTCGAATTCTCCTTCATCAGCCATCAGGTGGGGTCCAAGGGGTAGCAGTAGATATAGAGATTCACGCAGATGAAATTATGCGGATGAGGAAAAGACTCAATAAAATTCTCTCAAAACACACAGGGCAACCTCTAAAAAAGATCGAAAAAGATATAGACAGGGATTTCTGGATGGGTGCCCAGGAAGCCCTTGAGTATGGATTGATTGATGAAGTGATTACGTCAAGGAAGGAGATGAATGAGAAAAGAGTTTAAGAAAGCCGCCTGTTCATTTTGCGGAAGACCCTATTCTGCCACATCAAGACTTGTCGCGGGAAAGAATGGAACCTATATATGTGAAGATTGTATCGAATTATTCGCAGATTTCCTTCAGGAGGAAAGTAAAAGTCCTTCTCCAAAATTAGATTTTGATATACCAAATCCAAAGGAAATCAAAGATCATCTGGACAAATATGTAATAGGGCAGGAGGAAGCAAAGAAAACCCTGGCTGTAGCTGTATACAATCATTATAAGAAGATAAAGCATAAAGCCCGAGATGTAGAGATGGATAAATCAAATATTCTTCTGATTGGACCTACTGGAGTCGGAAAAACCCTTTTAGTTCAAAGGCTTGCACAATTTCTGGAGATACCTCTTGCCCTCTCTGATGCAACCTCTTTGACCGAGGCAGGTTATGTCGGTGAAGATGTTGAAAATCTCCTTGTTCGTCTTCTCCAGGTCACAGATTATAATGTTGAACTGGCTGAAAAGGGTATCGTATATATTGACGAAATAGATAAAATCGCAAGGAAATCCGAAAATCCTTCTATTACAAGAGATGTCTCAGGCGAAGGCGTCCAGCAGGCTCTTCTTAAGATAATTGAAGGCTCTATTGTTAATGTTCCACCTCAAGGGGGTAGAAAACATCCTGAGCAGGAATTTATACAAATGAACACCAAAGATGTCCTCTTTATAGCAGGTGGTACTTTTGAGGGTCTCGAGAGTATAATAAAAAGCAGATTACATAGTAATACGCTTGGTTTTAATGTTTCCATCCATAAAGAAAACGGGAAAGATTCTGAAAACACCTTAGAAAAGGTGCAACCGCATGATTTGATGCATTATGGACTTATTCCTGAACTGGTAGGCAGGTTGCCTGTGATTGCAACTTTGCACGAGCTTTCAGTTTCTGATCTAACCGATATTCTTATTAAACCAAAGAATGCACTTGCAAAACAATACAAACAATTATTCGATTGGGATGGGATAAAATTATCATTTACGAGACCTGCTCTCTATGAAATCTCCAGAAGAGCCTCTAAAAAGGAAACTGGTGCAAGGGCTCTAAGGGGAGTTTTGGAAAACCTGATGCTTGACCTTATGTTCTACCTCCCCCAGGAAAAGGGCATTAAAGCTTGTAGAATAACAAAATCGACAATCACAAAAGGGACACCCCCGGAAATCATACGTAAAAAAAAGAAAGCTCAATGAGAGAAGTATCCAGGGTCGCAATTAAAGTGGCTTTTTATCTCTTTGAAAATGAATAAGTGGTCTCCATTCAGATCAATCTCCCTTGTATATGTAGGGATAATTTTATTCGGTACCATACTTCTCCTCCTTCCAATCTCGAGTAAGGGAATTTCATTCATAAATGCTTTATTTACATCTACTTCAGCAGTTTGTGTTACAGGTCTGATTGTAAAGGATACAGCCACTGATTTTACATTTACCGGCAAGGGCTTTATCCTTTTTTTGCTACAAATAGGGGGGATGGGTTATATGGCTTTTGCAAGTTTATTTATGACAATCTTTCGCATGAGACCTGATAAGAGACAGAATTTGATTGCCCAAGAAGAGTTTGGCTTGTTTAGCAGAGATAATACTCTAAGATTCTTGCGAATGGTTGTTTTTGTAACTTTCACATTTGAAATGATAGGTTTTATCCTGTTTTACTCTGGATTTAGAGGAAGTTTTCCACGCGACCAGGCAATCGCTCATGCTATCTTTCACTCAGTATCTGCTTTTTGCAATGCAGGTTTTAGTTCCTTTTCTACCAACCTTACTAAATTTGCCGATAATCCATTTATTACCTTGACCGCCCCTTTCCTATTTATATGCGGAGGTCTTGGATTTATAGTGCTCCGGGATATTTCCGCTCGTTTTAGAGGTGAAAGGAGATATCTATCGGAGCATTCAAAAATTGTTCTATCAACTACCCTTTCCCTTATAATTTTTGGGACAATCGTAGTTTATCTCCTTGAATACGGCAATGCATTAGCCAATAAACCGACATTAGCAAAAATAACCATTTCTTTCTTCACGGCTACAACCCCAAGGACAGCAGGTTTTTCCCTGATAAATATTGGCGCTCTCCTACCCACCAGTCTCCTTATGCTTGTATTACTTATGTTCATAGGTGCTTCTCCAGGAGGAACAGGTGGAGGTATAAAGACAACTACATTCATAATAGTCCGTTCCTTTATTATTTCGAAGATAAGAGGTATAAAATCAGTAAATATTAAAAAAAGGAGGGTATCAGAGGAACAGGTAAATAAGGCATTGACACTTTTACTAATTTCATTAATATTAATTGGAACAATGGTTGGAATATTAAGTTTCACTGAAAGGGATATCGTTCATGAAAGAGGAATATTACCTATTGTGTTCGAGGAGGTTTCCGCGTTTGGAACAGTTGGATTATCTACGGGGTCGACTAAAAGACTAAACGTAAGTCTTTCTCATGATTTTTCATCAGTTGGTAAGTTAATGATAATCATTACAATGTTAGCAGGGAGGATTGGGCCTCTCACTCTTGCAGCAATGGTGATGAAAAAAGAAGGCCCGGAAAGTCTCAAATATCCCCCTGCGAAGGTACAGATAGGATGATAGGAAAAAAGAAAACAGGAAAAAGAGAGTATTTTGTTGTTGTAGGCCTCGGGACATTTGGCCGAACAGTTGCCCAAGAGCTCATAAAAAGGGGTTGTCAAATTACAGCCATTGATAAAGATGAAAAGGTAGTCGAAGAAGCTTCTGAATTTGCAATAGATGTTATAATAGCTGATGTTCGTGATAAGAAACCCCTTGAAGAAGCAGGAGTATCTTCTGCTGATGTAGCTATCGTTTCAATAGGTGAAGATCTTGAAGCTTCCTTTCTTGCAACCCTTCATCTTAAAGAACTCGGTGTTCCCTGGATCGTAACCAAGGCTTCTTCTGCATCTCAAGGAGAAATACTTAAAAAGATCGGGGCAGATAGAGTTATCTATCCAGAAGAAGAAATGGCGCAAAAGCTTGCAGAACAACTACTAAATCCCAACATAATAAATTATCTACAATTGAATGATGAAGTAGGTATTCTGGAATCACAAACTCCTGATTCCTTTATTGGAAAAACTCCTCGCGGACTTTCACTCAGAAATAAATATAGACTGAATCTTATAGCAATAAAAAGAAAAACGGAAAAGAAAGGAGAAGAAGTAGAGGAATTGTTAGAGGTGCCATCACCAGATGAAGAAATAAAAGAAGGAGATGTTCTCCTGGTTATAGGCGACCGGAAGTCTCTTGAAAGATTCAAAAAATTCCAACGAACAGGTAATGAAGAAGAAAAAAAATAAAGATTATAACATAGATAGATTACTTGACTCACTGCCAACTACCTTGCTCTTGATTAACAGACAAAAAAGAATAATTGAAGCAAATCCTGAAGCAACAAAATTCCTTGGTGAAAATATAGAATCGAAAACAATTGATGAGGTTTTTAATTGTTCAGAAGAAGAAATCTTTGATAAGGTTTTTGAAGGAGGAACTATAGAAAGGCGTGAGATTGAACTCGAGGATAGAATAATAGGCTTCAGTGCTTCACCTCTATATAATAATGAGAATGAGATAGAAGGAGCCTCAATAATTCTCCGAGATATTACTGAGATAAAGGAAATGGAAGAGGAATTGAGAAAGAAGGACCGTCTGGCAGCTCTGGGGGAGATGGTGGCTGGAATGGCACATGAAATAAGGAATCCACTCGCTTCAATTAAGGTTGGAATTGAATCCTTATCATTTGATGAGGAAAAAAATGAGAAAGCTTCAAGGTATAAGTCAATAATACTGAAGGAGATTGAACGTCTGGAGCGCATAGTTAACGATATGACTGTTTACGCCGGGGAAAAACCTTTAAATAAACAGAAGGTGAATCTGCAGCATTTAATTAATCAGACTTTGATGATGTTTCACCAAGAAATGAATGAAAGAAATATAGAAGCGAAGAATATTTACCAGGGCGAACTGGACTGTATGGTGGATAGAGATCAAATGATAACCGTTCTAACCAATCTGCTCCTGAACGCTATACACTCTATAGGGAAAGATGGCTTGATTGAAATAAGAACAAAAGAAAAAGAAAGAGATTTAATGATAGAAATAAAGGATAATGGAGTTGGCATACCAGAAAAAGTTCTCTCGAAGATATTTATACCATTCTTTACCACAAAGAGTGAAGGTACAGGTCTGGGATTGTCAATTGTAAACAGGATTATCCGAAATCATAATGGGATTATACAGGCTTCAAACTGGGAAAAGGGTGCCTGTTTTTTCATTGCCATCCCAAAGGGGTTTTAGATGGAGAGGAAGATTCTAATAATAGATGATGAAGAAAATCTGGTAACTTTCCTTGAAGATATATTATCCGAGTTGAATGATGAAGATGAGGATTCCTATACAATTAAAAAGGCATATAATGCTGCAGATGGTATCAATATTGCAATGGATTTCAAGCCCGATGCAGTTCTTTTGGATCTTAAATTGCCTGATTCCCCGGGCACAGAGGTCCTCAGTAAGTTGAAACAGAAAGACGAAGATGTCCAGGTGATAATCATGACAGCTCATGCATCAATTGAGACAGCAGCCCGTTCCGTTCGGGAGAAAGCTTATGATTACATCCGGAAACCTCTGCCCTCCAAAGATCACTTAAAGATATTGGTAAAAAATGCCCTGGAAAGAAGACAGTTACTTCTCGACAAAAAAATTTTGCTTTCGGAACTATCCGAAGCAAATGAGGCCTTAGAAATAGCCAATCGGACCCTTCAGGACGAAAAATCCTTGGTGGATCAAAAATTACAGAATAAAATCCAGGAACTTTCTCGTTTAAACAAGTTTTCACAGCTTCTGCTACAGTACAACGATGTTGCAAGTGCAATCGAGGAAATTCTGAAAGAAGTCGTTGAGATAACAGATTCGCTTGGTGCGATGTTTATCTTGAAAGAAGGCAAAGACAAAAAACTCTTTGTTCAATCAACAAGTGGCGATGTTTCATTATCTGCTGGCGATCAAATAGAGGAAGGCAAAGAGCCCTTTGGGCTCATCGATATTGGAGGTCCCTGGGAGACTGAGGAGTACATTTGTTCTCCCCTCACTTTTGGGGATGAAGAGCTTGGAGTTCTTGCGATTAGAAAGGGAGAAAAAAAAATTTCTCCTGGCCTTGTTCAAGCAATAACAAGTAATATATCAATTTGTTTACATAACGCTATGCTTTACGATACATTAAAAGCCAGTTATGTTGAAAGCATTCTTTCCCTTATAATGGTAGAGGAATCAGTAGATCCAGCAATAAAAGCTCATAGTGAAAGAGTGAGCGAGCTCTCCTTAAAAATTGCAGATGCATTGAGTCTTCCAGATAGGGTGAAGAAAAATATCAGGTTCTCAGCGCTACTCCATGACCTCGGGAAGATTGGTAAGGAAATGGTTGAATCCGAGAGATTAACAACAAAGATCATAAGTCCTTTTAAATTCTTAAGAAGGAGTAGGAATATTCTTGAACATTTACAAGAGAATTACGATGGTTCTGGAAAGCCTGATAAACTCAGCGGTAATAATATTCCAATTGGTTCAAGGATCGTTCGAGTTTCCAACAGGGTCGATGAACTATTGAGTGAAGGTAAAAGCTCAGGAGAGGTAATAGGAGAAATCGAAGGAAAGTCTGGCTCTCTTTATGATCCAAGGCTCGTTCAAGTCTTAAAGGAAATTCTATAATCAAAAATAATGATCTCCACAAAAACGGTTGGAGAATACTGGAAGGAAAAATTCAAAGAAAAGGTATATCGTATCAGCATTGATGCAGGATTTACCTGTCCGACGAGGGACGGAAGTAAAGGGTCTATAGGTTGTCTTTTTTGTGATGAGAGGGGAGCAAGACCCCATTATGTTGAACCTTCTAACTCAATAACAGAGCAGATTGAGAGTGGAATTAATAGACTAAAAAGAAGAGGGATTAATCGTTATATAGCTTATTTTCAGGCTTACACTAATACCTATGCTCCAACGAAAATCCTACGAGAAAAATATTATGAAGCTCTCAAGTTTCCCAAGGTGGTTGGGATATCTATATCCACAAGACCTGATTGTATCAATGATGAAAACCTCGATCTCATCCAGGAAATTGCAGAGAATTATTATACGATTATTGAGTTGGGTGTTCAATCTGTCCATCAGGAGTCTCTTGATAGAATGGGCAGAATGCATACGGTCGAAGACAGCAAAAAGGCTATCCAGTTAATAAGGCAACGAGGTAATATTGAAATTGTTGCTCATCTAATATTGGGTCTACCCGGAGAAAATGAAGAAGATATGATCCAGACTGCGAAGGTTCTTTCAAGGTGGGGTATTGATGGAGTAAAACTGCATCATCTTTATATTGTTAAGGGAGCTCCAATTGCAAAGGAGTTTAAAAAGGGAAAGATAAAAGTTTTTGAGGAACCTGAGGAGTACGCAAAAATTGCAAGAAAAGTTATCCAAAATCTTCCTTCAGATATCATTATCCATCGTTTTTCAGGATACGCTCCAAAGGAAGAAGTCATTGCTCCCTATTGGACCTCCAATCGGCATATCGCAAGAGAGTTAATTCTGGGAAACTAAATTTTGCCTGGGTGAATAAAGGTGGCTTCTTCCTTGACAATAAACCAAACTTTGTTACTCTCCAACTATAAAATTCCCTTGCATTTTTAACTAATGAGTATATTTTAAGGCAGAAATGGAAAAGAAAGTAAATGAAGATTCATTAAAGGATGATTGAATGATAATTAGTGATAAGTTAAGGATTGAAAAATGATATTAATTCTAATTCTCTCCTTTTCATTTCCAGATTTAAAAGATGACCTTTCCAATTTCTGGAATAGTTTAAATAAGATTGGCGGTTTCAGCGGTTTTGAGATTCTTGAAGTAGATTTAGATGCACCTATGAATAGCATGGCAGGAAATTATTGGGATAAAGGAGTCCATGCTCTTTTATTTAATCCGGCAGAAATTATTCAATCCGAAAGTTCTTCTTCCTTTAAATCCGAGGCTACATTTACCCATAGAATCCTTGGATGCAGTATGAACGCAGAATTCTTAGGTTTTACCAAACCAATCTGGTGCGGTACTGTAGGATTATCCTTTCTTGGGTTCTTTTCCGGTGATATGGAACTTCGAAGGAATATTCCTGGTAATCCAGTTGGTAATTATTCCGCAGAAGATCTTATTGGGGGCTTGAGTTATGCAAGAAATTTAGGGAATAACTCCCTCGGTGGGACAATAAGATTTCTCAATGAAAGAATATTTACCGGTTCGTATTCCACTTATTCCTTCGATCTTGGGATAAGCCACAATTTTTCGATCCCAAAAATAGAAGCATTGAGAATGGATATTTCCTTCCTGCATCTAGGACCCAAATACACAAACTACAAATTCCGTCTTCCTCTAACTTGGCATCTCGGATTGAAAGGCAATTTTGGCTCCTTCCGTGGCGGTTTTTCATTAAATAAACCTCTTAACACAAAAACCCAATGGACGATTGGCGGTGAGTATAAAATAAGATGGTTTGCCATTCGCGTAGGTAGTAAAAGGGTTGGAGCAGGTAAGAACTCCGAAAACTTCCTGGAGAAATATTATGTTGGATTTGGCCTTCATAAGAACAGGTTTTACTTTGACTATTCCTATTCGCCCAATGATAACGGTTATGAAGGCTCCCATCTATTTACAGCCTCTTTAGAAATATAATGCCTAAATATCTGGATTTTGAAAAGCCAATAATAGGATTAAAGGAAAAGATTGAGGAATTAAAGACTCTTAATACAGATAGAGGTGGTGGCCTTGAGGATGAGATAGAAAAACTTAAAGTTCGCCTCTCAAAAGTGAGAGAAGAGATATTTTCAAATCTTACTTCCTGGGAGCAGGTTGAACTTGCAAGGCATCCGAATCGCCCCTATACAAACGACTATATAAAATATATATTTAAGGATTGGGTAGAACTCCACGGGGATAGAAGATTTGCAGATGACCCGTCGATAGTTGCTGGAATTGGAAAACTTAATGGGATATCCTTTGTTGTTGTCGGGCATGAAAAGGGGAGAAAGACAAAGGAAAAGATTCGAAGGAATTTCGGTATGCCCCATCCCGAAGGTTACAGAAAGGCATTACGAGTAATGAAGTTGGGGAGTAAGTTTAAACTCCCCATTGTGACATTTATTGATACTCCTGGCGCTTATCCTGGAATAGGAGCAGAGGAGAGAGGCCAGGCTCTGGCAATTGCGGAGAATATCAAGGAAATCGCAATGATTCCAGTGCCAATTATTGTTATTATTACCGGTGAAGGGGGAAGTGGGGGAGCCCTTGCTATTGGTATAGGAGATAGAATATATATGCAGAAATATGCGGTGTATTCAGTGATATCTCCTGAAGGTTGTGCTTCGATAATCTGGCGTGATCAAAAATACAAAAAAGAAGCAACAGAGGCTCTTAAAATTACTGCAAAAGATCTTAAAAAATTTAATATTATAGACGATATTATCATGGAACCCGGGGGAGGAGCTCACAGTAATCATAAAGAAGCGGCTAATTTAGTTGGAGAAGCGGTTATGAAAGCATACAATGAGTTGAAAGATATACCTGCAGATGAGTTGATCCAAAAAAGGAGTGAAAAATTTTCAAAGATGGGTTTTTTTAAAGAGTTATAAATGGGATTAACTGGCGATCTTAAGGATTTTGAGTTAAATGATATATTTCAATTTATCCATATGAGTGGGAAAGATGGAGTCCTTCACGTTCATAGTGATTTAGGAGAAGGAACAATCTATTTTGACCGTGGAAATATCCTGCACGCTGAGGCTGGCGAGCATAGTGGTACAGATGCGATAAGCGTTCTTCTAACCTGGGACCAAGGCGTTTTTGAGTTTATAACAGGAGAAAAATTGGATAAAGTTACGATAGATTTACCTGTTCAGAGCGCAATCTTAGAAGCGGCAAAAAAGATCGATGAGAGGAAGAAAATAGAAGAGGTCATTCCCTCTATTGATGCTGTGGTAGATTTTGTGGCAGAGCCAGGTTTAAGTGAGATTGAATTACAGCCAGTGGAATGGAAAGCACTTTCTATTATCAATGGAGAAAAGACTATAAAGGAAATTTCAAGGGAACTCGATTTGAAACCATTCCAAGTTATAAAAATCCTTTATGATTTAGCACAGTCTGGTTTGATAAAGGTTGTTGGAGAGGAGAAATAGTTAGGAACGGGTTATAAAACCTTAACGGACTTCAGGAGAAAGGAGGAATATAAATGAAGAGGAAAAATATATGCATTGCAGGACATGCAAATTCTGGTAAAACTTCTTTAGGGGAGGCGATATTATATAAGGCAAATGTTACGAACCGATTGGGATCAACGGATAAAGGAACATCTATTCTGGATTATATGAAATATGAGAAAGAAAGAAAACACACTGTGAGTCTTTCAGTAGCCTCATTTGAATATAATAATCTTGGAATTGATCTCATCGATACACCTGGTTATCCAGACTTCCAGGGTGATCTTATTTCTGCACTGTCCGTTTCGGATTCTGTCATAATTATTGTGGACGGAAGTTCAGGAATAGAATTTACAACTGAGAAGGTTATCGAACATGCTAAAAAGCGAGGAATTCCGAGGTTGTTTTTTGTAAGTAAAACGGAGAAAGAGGATGCTAACTTCTTCCGAGTTTTTGACGAGATCAAATCTGATGTGGGGGATGGGGTTCTCCCTCTCGTTATTCCAATAAAAGAGGGTAATGAGATAAAAGGGGTTGTAGATCTCCTTGAACTCAAAGCATACTCAACCGATGGGGAAATGGAGATTCCTTCATCCTTCGAAGGTAAGGTAAAGGAATATCGGGAATCTATGGTAGAATCTCTTGCTGAGGTCGATGTTGAACTTATGGAAAAGTTTATAGACGAAGAAGAGATAAGTGAAAATGATATAGCAAAGGGTTTACATAAATGTTTCTTAGATGGTAAAGTGTTCCCTGTAATTTCTGGTGATTCTCTCTCCCTTTTAGGGGTCGACTCCCTTCTTAAATATGTTGAGAAGATATTTCCTTACCCTGACGAGGCTCCTCACCCTGTAGAAGTAAAATCAATCGAAGAACCTCCAGTTGCCTTTGTATTTAAAACAAAGTTTGAACCCCATGTTGGTGAATTGAATTTTATAAAGGTCTGGAGTGGAAAAGTTACTGCAGGGTCTTCGTTTTTGAATAATTCAAACAATACAAAAGAGAAAATCAATCAAATCTTCAGGTTGAGAGGAAACAATAGGGAATCTGTTGATGAAATAGGGTCGGGTTCCGTTGGAGTCCTTGTAAAACTAAAAAATACAAGCACATCTGATACTCTAACAGATCCCTCTCATCCTGTGAAACTGGGGGAGATCGACTTCCCCAATCCTGTAGCAAAGGTTGCAATTGAGGGTGGAAGTGAGAAAGAGGAGGACAGGATATCTAAAGGTCTTCCAAAAATTAAGAGAACGGATCCTACCTTGAATTATTACTTTGATTCAGAAGCGAAACAACTCATTATAGAAACTATGGGTGAACAGCATATGCAATTTGTGAAGTCCTGGTTAGAGGAGGATTTTGGAGTAACTGTGTTGGAGAAGAAACCGAGGGTACACTACAGGGAGACAATTCAGAATGGAGCTGAGGGGTGGGCAAAGTTCAAGAAGCAAACAGGCGGTAGAGGCCAATATGGAGAAGTTTATATAAAAGTGGAGCCCCTTGAACGTGGAGAGGGTGTTGAATTTGAGAATCAGATAAAGGGAGGGCGTATCCCAAGTAAGTTTATACCATCAGTAGAGGCAGGTGTTAGAGATGCAGCAAAGGAGGGTTTTCTGGCAGATTATCCAGTTATTGATTTAAAGATTATAGCATACGATGGAACTTACCACCCTGTCGATTCTTCTGATAATGCCTTCAAGAGAGCTGGTTCAATGGCCTTGAAGGATTCTCTTCCTAAAACCTCACCTTACCTTCTTGAGCCAATTCTTAAAATCCATGTTATCATCCCTAATGAATATACGGGTGATGTTATGGGGGACTTGAACGCAAGGAGGGGAAGAATTCTGGGTATGGATGCTGAAGGGAAGTTTAAGGCGATAAATGCTTATGTACCAGAGAGAGAAATGTATAATTATTCAAACCAACTCCGTTCTATAACTCAGGGGACTGGAACATATACTTCTGAATTTGCATTCTATGAAAGGGCCCCCGAGGATATCGCAGAAGAAATTATTCGAGAAAAGAAACAGGAAAAAGAGAAATAATGCTTCTGCTTCTAATAGCTCTTTTTGAAGGTGAGTTTTTTACTCTTGGTGTAGATGCCGCAAGTTGGGGAAGAGGTTCCACTGGTCTCGCATATCCAACTACGGGTTATAAGAATCCTGCAGCAGTTTTGATATTACCCAGGGGAGGGAATTTTACAGGCTCCAGAATTTTTTTCGCCAATTTAATCTCTGGAGGAGTGAATTTTAAGGGTGAAAATTTTGGGATTGGAGCACATTTTGTTTTTCATTCAGTTGGAGATATCCATGACACAAGAAATGCTCTTATTGATCTGAATGGAAATGGAGTGCTTGACGAGAATGAAGAACTAAATGAAAGTCGCATAACAAACTTCTCATCCCGCGAAGGTGCTTTTACAACTTCTTATGCGAGATTGGTTGGAGATCTTTCTGTTGGATTAAACCTTAAATTTATTTACAAGAGAATCAAGGATCAACTTGCCTTTGGTGCTGGCACTGATATCGGCATTATCTATGAAATGGATTCATATTCAATAGGTGCTGCAATAAAGGACCTTACGACTTCGCCCATCTTCTGGAAGGGAAGAACCGAGCACATCGCTCCCTCCTATCAGTTGGGTGTGGGTATGAAAAGAGAAGTGGGCTCCATTGACCTCCTTTTGGAAGTTGATCTCATCCAGGATGATTATGGGTTTAATCACCATTTAGGGTTAGAAGCTTCGATCAACAAGTGGTTAAGAGTTCGAACTGGCTTTATAAATAACCAGTTAACAGCGGGTATTGGTCTTGAAAAATTCCCTTTTTCAGTGAATTACGCAGTAAATGTCCATCCTTGCCTTCCTCTGGGTCATCGTATTTCAATATTATATAACTTTGAATAATCTCTTTCCTAAAACTAATTTATTTTAAATATTCTATCGTTATCTTTTATCATTCCATAATGTGTTTCAATTATGGAGCAAATTGAAATTTTTGGGAATATTAAAGTATTAATTTTCTTTTTCTTCTTCTTTCAATTCGTAGAGAAGGTTGAGAGCTTCTTTTGGTGTAAGACTATTTAGATCAAGGGCATGGATTTTGTTCATTATGACATTTTGTCTATCAAACAATGATAATTGCCTGAATTTAGGGGGATGTTTCCTTTTCACTCTGACATCTTTCCTTAAGTCTTCAAGTAATTCTTTTGCCCTTATGATAACTCCTTCAGGGAGGCCGGCAAGTTTTGCTACTTCAATGCCGTAACTTCTATCAGAAGCCCCCTTTTTCACAGTCCTTTGGAAAATGACCTCGTTTTCGGTCTCCTTTACAGCAACATTATAGTTCACGACCTCTTCGTAGAATTCCTCCAATTCTGTCAATTCGTGGTAATGGGTCGCAAAGAGAACCAAAGGTTTCTCCGTTAAAGAGTTGAGATATTCAACTACAGACCAGGCTATAGAAAGTCCATCATAAGTGCTTGTTCCCCTACCAACCTCATCTAAAAGAATAAGGCTCCTGCTGGTTACATTGTTGAGTATGTTTGCCGTCTCGTCCATCTCTGCTAAGAAGGTTGATACCCCTCGAGCCAGATCATCAGAAGCTCCAATTCTTGTAAAAATCCGGTCTATTAGCCCTATTTTTGCTTCCTCTGCAGGAATGAATGACCCAATTTGGGCAAGTATTGTAATTAAAGCGATTTGACGGAGATAGGTTGATTTACCTGCCATATTTGGACCTGTAAGGATAATGGTTCTTTCGTCTTCGGCTAACTCCGTATCATTCGGTATAAATTCTCCTTCAGGCAGGATGTTTTCTACTACAGGATGCCTTCCACTTTTTATATGGATTCTCTTATGGTCATATACCCTGGGACGGCTATAATTGTGGGTAAGAGCAAAGTCTGTAAACCCGGATATTATATCGATTATCCCCAGAGCATTTGCAATTTCTTCAAATTCCCCAATATAATTCCGGAGTTTCTCTAACAACTCTTTAAATAGAATCCTTTCTATTTCCTTCTGTTTCTCTTCTGAGGTAAGTATTTTTGATTCAAATTCCTTTAATTCTTCGGTTATGAACCTTTCAGAATTTGTTAGCGTTTGTTTTTTTATATAATTCGGAGGGGCTCGATCGAGATTTGGCTTTGTTATCCC
The DNA here is from genome assembly GCA_002215665.1 of candidate division TA06 bacterium JGI_Cruoil_03_38_101. Taxonomy (GTDB): domain Bacteria; phylum Hydrothermota; class UBA3072; order UBA3072; family UBA3072; genus UBA3072. The sequence goes on from NGFL01000047.1 coordinate 25,672, forward strand.
AATATAATAACCAAAGACCGAATTATAGCCTACCTTTAGTGAATTAATTTTGGTGACTTTCCTCTGTTCTTCTTCATAACTCAGAACCCAATTTTTCCCCTTAGATGCAATCTCTCTCAATAAATCCAACTCCTTGTTGTACCCCTTCTTGAATATGCCACCTTCGGTAATTTTGATTGGTGGATCTTCTACAATAGACTTCTGAATAAGTTGGATTATTTCTCCCATTTCGCTAATTCTCTCATTCTGCTTCCTGAATATTGTAGAATTGAGCTGAGGTAGAATTACCTTTAATCTTCCCGCTGATATTAGAGAATTCTTTAGAGATATCAGATCTCTTGGCGTTGCCTTCAAAGTGGAGATGCGACCATTAATCCTTTCTATATCATAGACTTCGCCTAACTTTTCTCTAATCTTTCTTAACTTATCTCTCTTAAAAATTAATTCTTCATCGCCATCAAGCCTCTCCTCAATCTTAACTATATCTGTTAAGGGATAAAGCAACCACTTCTTCAGAAGGCGAGCGCCCATTGAGGTTATAGTTTTATCTATCGTATATAAGAGTGAATCCTTTTTATCTCCATTTATCCTCTGGGTAAGTTCTAAGTTTTTTATCGTGGCAGCATCAAGAACCATACATTCCTCGGGGTTAAATTGGGATATCTTTTTTATATGGTTCAGAGCTTTTTTCTGATTTTCATAGAAATAAGAAAGTAGAGCTCCGGCTGCCCTCACTGCAGGTGAATCTTCTTCAATTCCAAAAGCATCGATTTTTAAGACACCAAAATGCTCCTTTATTGTGCTTATAGCGAATTCTTTTTCGAATTTGTATGGGTCAAGCGGCGTGATAGGTATTGTCTCGGGTAATGGTATGGGTGAACCTTCCGGGATTATTATCTCTTTTGGAGAAAGTCTGTTTAATTCATCTTTAAGGTTTTTAACCTCTCCAGATTGGAATTCACCAGTCGAAATATCAGAAAATGCGATACCATAGGTATATTGGGATTT
>NGFL01000032.1 GCA_002215665.1 candidate division TA06 bacterium JGI_Cruoil_03_38_101
CCAGACGAAAATATCCAGAGAGGAATTTAATCGCCTCCTTTAACCCAACAAATGTTTTATCAACGAATTCTCTATCTCTCTCAATAAACACTACTTTTATGTTCTTCTTATCAAACCATAAATAGCCATTTAACATCTTAACCTCTTCTCGACTGAATTTTCACCCTGTTTTTGCATACCCGCACTTAAGTGTGCTTTTTATCATTCTCTTGATAAACTTCATGTAGTTTGTTCTACCTCAATAGTGTAGGTTATCTCTGCGGTTGGTTTTAGCATTTTTGATATTGAACAATACTTTTCCTGCGAAAGTTCCACAATGCGCTTTACTTTCTCTTCTGCGAGATTTCGGCCTTTGACTTTATATACGAGGTATATCGTTTTGTAAACTCTTGGGTGTTCGGCTGCTCGCTCGCCGCTAATTTTTATTTCCAAAGACTCAAATCCAACTTTCATCTTTTGGAGAATTGAAACAACATCCATCCCCGTGCAGCCACCCAAGGCTGCGAGAAGAAGCTCCATAGGAGCTGGTGCAGTATTTTCGCCTCCAAATTTAGATGAAGTATCCATCACCAGAGCGTGTCCCGAGGCGGTTCTGCCGATAAATTGCATACCGCCTATCCAATTAACTTTTGTTTCTACCATCCCCACCTCCTTATTTTGAATAGATTAAATAACGTCATTCTATTAAAATAGTGCTACAATAGGTACAAGGTAGATTTTCTGATTTCACTACTTCGAGCTTTAACCCTGCATTCCTTACCGTTTGGTATACATCAATTCCGCACGCTTCCATAGATGGTCTTGCCTTGTGCGGATAATTACAAGGCTCTTTCACATTACACTTTTTACACAAATGACATGGTCCTGATCCCATGCCAAAGGCTTTATAATAGCCATCCAAAAACATATCTCTTTCGAGCTCTGCCACGAGTTCACGAATCTGGCGCCATGTCTTATCCTCATCTTCTGGTTTTGTTTTATAGGTTATAAGCAATGCCTTTGAATAGTAATTAAGCATGCGGGCTGTATAATTTGGTATAGGTGAATATGGTGGACAAGTAAGGCACTTACCGTATTCGCTGCATCCATACTGGCATTTGAGCCTTACCCAAGTGGCAGTAACTATTTTATCTGTATCTATAATCCTTGATACGGTTGCACCACTATCTATCGCCTTCTTAATGTATTTATCCAACATATCTCCTTCACTTCCCGTCATCGATTAGTTTTCTTGCTAATTTTCGTCCTAATTCCCTGCATGCAACGAGTTCTTTATCTGCGGGTGCTTCAACTGATAAAACTTTGCCAATGACTTTTATCCCGTGGCGATCAAGTGCTTCATATAGTGAGCTGAGGCACTTCTCACCATCAGCTTTTGTGCCTGTTGAAGTAAATACTCCACCGAACTTGCCCTTCAATTTACCATACACATCTATGGATTTGTCAATAAACGATTTAAGATCAGCTGCCATTTGGCGAAAATAGGTCGGTGACCCTATAATTATTCCAGAAGCATTTACCAGATCGTCAAGTGTAGCCTCATCGACTCTCTTAGAGAGTACTTCAATCCCTTCGACCTCATTAGCTCCTTTAGCTATTTCACAAGCCATTTTTCCGGTATTTCCCGTACGTGAATAATAAACTATCAATAATTTGGTCATGTATCCTCCTTTTTCTCTAAAATGATAGTTTCTCCATTCTTTACTTTCTTAAACTCACTGGGTTTACCGAGAAGCTTCCCAACCACACAAACAGCGCTGGCGGGTCTGATTTCATTATGAGTACTGATTGGTGTAGGTCCAAAGAATATACAAAATGCACGTCCAGGTGGCCAATATCCCAAATCGCTTGGTTCGACTACAGTCTGAGGGTTCTCAATCCCAGTGGTTACGGGGATAGTGAAATATATTTCTTCACCCCATGTATTCACAGTTCCCTGAATAGGTAAGTTATCCCAGATAAGTTGGGCTGTCTTTGTGTCATTGAGCTCGGCTAATCCGTCAATCCCACCAACTTTTATTATAAGCTTTTTGCAAGGCATTTTACCCGCTCATACGCAAAATGTAATCCCCGCATATGATAATCTTTCGGAAGACAATTATGCCTTTTTGCTATTTTTTCTTGAAGTCCTTTTGAACCTTTGTACATTCGATTCTTATCGTCACTTTATTTTCATCGTCCGGACAGGAATCTACAAATACATTCGGGTCTTTTTGCCATGGAAATTGTCCACCAAACTGAAGAACACACAGATATGGGAAAAGTTTATCCAGAAAGAATGGGCACAAGTTTATGCCCCTCTTTGTCTTATTGCTATCAAATATAGTAAGTTCTATTTCCTCGCCTATCTTATGACCAGCATGACACTCACCTTTTATGTTGATGATCTTACCCATAAGTTTATAAGCCATGGTACCTCCTTTTTTAATATTATCTCATTCAAATCTAAGCTCATATTCTTTTGATTCCCAGCATATTCCCTACCTCTTTTGCCTCTTTTGAGTAGTCGCCATAGACCATTGCAAATTCTCTTCCAGTAATTTTATAGACAAGTTCTTTATCATCAATTTTTACCCAAACAGTGGTTCTACAGTTATCACCGCCAAGATCTCTGCAGTCTATAACTTCACCCTTCATTACTACCATTCTATCTCCTATACCGGAATTGACAAGTGTAACTTTTCCTTTTGGCAGTTCACAATAGGGAGTGACTGTGCCTTTCATGTTGCGCCAACTCCTTAAAACATAATGGCAAGATGCTATCTTTTGTGGAACTGCACAATGCCTGAGGCTTATAACCCCATCACGATACATATGGATTTCTCCAAAGAATATGGGCTTTTCTGATAATCCATGTAAGATAAGCATAGGCAGTAAATTTTCTCCTCTCCAGCACCCTGTTAAGTAGCCATCATCATTCAGCTTTGCTATCGCAAAACACATCTTTGTACCCAATAGTTTAGTAAACTGTCCACACCAGAGCACATAGGCTGTATTTGTATTCATATCTTTTATGACACCTTTCATAGCGATATACAGAGATGCTGACTTTGTTACATCTTCCAAGGATGGCTCTATGACCTTAGATTCTTTCATCCACTTCTTTGCTAATTTCTCGGCCTTCTCTTTGTCTATGCTTTTGTATCTATTTTCAAACTTATGCACATCTATATATTGAGTTTTCAGCTTACCTCTCAATAGAGGATTTTTATACCAACCAGACTCATTCAATGGGCGCTCTTTTAAATCAAAGACGCAAATGGTTGTTCTTATTATATGCTTTACAGCTTTCAAAATCCTAATTCTTTGTCTGATTTCCTCAAAATTAAACGCAACCTTGACATTATCAAAGTCTGCGATGTATTCAAATGTATCAAGAGTATCACCGAGTGCACCTTCTTCGCCAGCTAAGATAATCGGAATACCGGTATTGGCAAGACTAATAATGGATGGGAATCTTTCCATGCAATGTATAAATATAATAAATGCATCTCTTTCCATATCCAGACGATAAAAGTCTTCTTCCTTTCTTACGAGAATCTTGGGTTCCATATCGATCCCTAATTGATGTAAGATTCCATCGGTTTTTGTGTCTTGCTCAGATTTATCCTTGACTTCATGAAAACCTAATCCATCTTCCCTAATAAATGATGGATTTGAGCCCAATAAGAATACCGGTCTTACTTTTATCAATTTTTCTTTCTCGTGATGCATCTTTTCCCCCTATTTCAATTATGCTGCAATGTTGCCCAAAAAAAGCAAATGGCGTTTGCATCCAATGTTACGTTTCGTAAAAGTCTGCAAACATGTTGTAGTGAAGTTTACCATATCCACATTAAAGGCCTTTTCGTATTTCTTCGAGTGTCACTTTTGCATAAGGAACTTTATTAAACCACTTAGCAAGTTTTTCGCAGATGTATTTGTCACAATAGGCACAATTCTTGATATTCTTTTCAAGACCGCACTTCCTAACCTCGCATATCTGACAATAACTGAAAAGCCTTTTATCTACTAACAGGCATCCATCGCAGTTGATATCCTCGGGTTTAATCTCAGTATTAAACTCCTTGGACCATAACTCGGCCAAATCTTTCCTTTTGGGTTCACTGTCCTCACTTGTTGCAATAAACGCAGGGCATTTAGTACAAATAATCCCACAAAAAGCAACCATTTTTGGGGAGTTTCTATTATTTTTTATCATAATTTACCTCCCATTGCTTACCAACCCATGCCTCTACACCGATTTCCTTTATTTCTTTTAAATTTTCTAACTGGTCTTTGCCAAAAGGCCATTTACCCCAGAGCTTACAGGGAAATTCTTTACACTCATAACAGAATGAATATCCTTTCTTTTCACAGCATTCACGCACCGGGCAACCACCATAACCTGAACCTTGTTTGCAGGTAAATCTACAGAAACCTGTCTTTGAGAGATATTCGAGAACTTTTGTAAAATTATTGACATCGTAATTCTCTTCTCCTCTACACCACATTCTAAGTTCTGGACGATTTTTTAGCATACTAAGAAGCTCATCAGCCGCCTCTTTAATTCTGCCAGAATGCCAGTCACACTTAAGGCAGTATGCCCCGCAATAAGATACTGCCTTTTCCCTTTCTTTTTTATATCTCATTTTAGTTATCTCCTTTTATTTTTGTGGTTTAATTTAACGATTTGAGGCTTTGGAAGCAAACTTATTCTCCCATTATAAACTTAAGAGCTTTTCCAACCTCTTTTAATGGATCACCAGGGAATGCATGCCCTACTTCTGGATAGATTTCTAAATGGACCTTTGCTCCATATTGTTTAAGCAACCTTTTTGCCATTTCATTACTCTTGATCCTTTCTTTTCGGTCTTTACCCCCTATCATCATATATAATCTGAAATCTTTGCCATTGAGTTTATTCAGATAATCCTTCACTTCCTCTTCGTTAAATGTCCCTGCAACAGTTATTATAGCTTTAAATACTTCTGGATTTCTAACTCCCAGAGAAAATGTCCGACTGCCGCCTTGAGAATAGCCCAGAAGAATTATCCTGGTTGTATCGATGGAGTATTTTGACTTCACTTCTTCAATGTCCTTAAGTATTTTTTCCTCGCATTTATCAACATCACCCCATGAGAAACTCGTAAGACCATGAACCTCTGTTCCATAAGGTATGAGAAAAATAAATCCTTTTTCTGTGAGGAAGATAGGTAATTCCCTTGTAAAATCAGAAGGAGAGCTTCCATATCCATGAAGTACGATAAATAATGGATATTTTTGAGATGAATCATAATCTGGTGGTATGAAGATGAGAGACTCCCATTTTCTTTTCTTTGCTTCTTTTAATAGCTCCTTTGACCTTAATGCGATTCTCTTAAATTCTTTCATATCTCTTATATTGTCAAAATCTTTGTCCTCTTCAAATTCATAGGTACCTAATTCAACTGTCCTTTTTACCCAGATAATCGCTGAATCCTTTAGATTCAACAATGAATAGCAACACGCAATATTGTAAGAAAGAGCTGCATAGGTTGTATCGATTTCAAATGCTCCTTTAAAGAAACCTATGGCGTTTCTATAATCTTCTTCTGTATATGCAGTCATACCTTTCGTTACATACTCCCTTCGCAAATCTTCCTTACTTGCTGCGGTCTTACCTTCTTGAGGTTGGTTAACAATTAGAAGTAGTATAATACCTAACAATTTAACCTCCTTTCTAAAAATATCTATGTTAATCTAGCACTCATAATCTCCATTTACTAAACAAATTCCCATTTATAGAAATCTACTTGATGGCGAATTCCTTTTAAAGATCTCTAAATTCATAAATCAAACCTCATAAGCGGAAATCCTTTATCATCTTTGTATATCTTGAATCCGTTTTTTAAGTAAAACTCAACAGGATCAGAAGGATTATCAAAATTATTCTTTCTAAAATAAATATCCCCTAAATTGTGCAATTATCAACTCCATTAAAAAAATTATTAATTCTTCCTGATTTGTCAAGTAATTGTTAAGGGACGGTGTTTTAATCCAGTCCGATTTGTGCCAATGACTGTGGAACACTAACAGCGTAAAGTAAATTTACGCTTCATTGGAAAATGCAAATTGTAAAATCTCTACCCTACCTTATATTTCTCGCGAAGACGCAAAGAACACAATAAACTCGATAAGCCCAAGAAACTCAATTAAACACTGATTTTTTGGATGATTGTAAATTCAAAAATCAAGACTTGACCCCTTGGTCGAGTGAGACTTGACCCCTTGATTAAAAAATTCCTTGACAAAATTTTTTTTTAGGAGTATAATTCAATTATATAAAGCAAGAATTTCAAAAAGGGGGTATAGTGTCAAATAAATTTTTCTTAAATAAAAGGAATATAAAGTTTTTCATAATTTTAGTCCTCTTCATTTTGTCTTTATTTTATTTTGTTGGTCTTTTAACCCCGAGAAAGATGATGTATGGTTCAGATTGGCTCCTTTCTGGTTACACAGGCCTTCAATCCTGGGTGGGTTACTTTAAATCTCAGTTACGTCTGCCGATGTGGGATGAATATAATTTCAGCGGACATCCCACTGTAACGACAAGCGGTGGAGGAGGGATGGTATATCCCCTCAACATAATCTATTTTATTTTTCCAATCCATCTTGGGTGGACAATAATGTTTATTATTCATGTTTTCCTTGCAGGATTTGGGATGTTCCTATTACTCAGGGAGTATAAATTATCTTATCTTGCTTCACTTTTAGGTGCAATATCATTTATGTTTGCAGGGCAGTTGATTACAACAACACATGGAGGGCATCTTGGTAGAATGGTTGGGGTCGTTTTTCTACCCTTTGCTTTTCTCTTCCTCCATAGAGCTCTTCGAACGGAGAGGTTGAAGGATTTCTTGATTTTTGGTGGGGTAACTGGCCTTTTCCTGCTAGCCGGACACACTCAGATAACCTATTGGGGAATGATAGGTGTTATTTTATACTTTATATATGAGGTAATCCGCAGAAGGGATGAACTTGGTGGGAAAGGGTTCTGGAAGTTGTCTGGTGGCTTTATTGGGGGGATTATCATTCTGCTTTTTATTGCTTCAATAAAATTATTGCCTCCCGCATTCTCTTTAAAGTATGGGGTGAGAGGGGCGGTTAGAGGTTATCAATATACAACTTCCTGGTCCTTGCCAACATCTGAACTTTTCAATCTTTTTGTTCCCCATTTTTCAGGAATACTTAAAAATTACTGGGGAGAGAACTACTTTAAATTGGATTCGAGATACCTTGGCATACTTCCCTTAATTTTGGCAGGATTTGCCTTTTCATATAAAAGGGAAAGGCATCTATTGAAATACTTTGCATGGTTTACGGGAGTTACTTTAATCCTGGCTCTCGGAAAGAATACCCCCATTTTTAAGGTGTACTACTATCTTGTTCCTATGGCGAAGAATTTCAGGGCTCCTTCTATGTTCTTTTTCTTGACAACTTTCGGTATTGCAGTTCTTTCCGGTTTTGGAGCAGAAACGTTAATAAGTTTGATAAAACAGAAAAACATAGAAAGTGAGAAAAAGGCGCTCCGTTACCTCTTTGTATTTGTAGGGCTGGTTTTTCTTGCCACCTTAATTGTAAATATTATAGATCAAGGGATATTAGATCTAATGAAGGGTCATTTTGAGGGTGTCTGGTCTGGACTACTACCTCAAAATTCAATTCAGCAAAAAATATCTCTGATGAGTAGGAACTTTACTAATTTCAAGAAAAGTCTCTGGTTATCTACTCTTCTCTTTATAATCTATGGGAGTTTAATCTATACGGTGATAAAGAGAAAGGTTAGTTACAAAATAATCTTTCCGATCCTTGGATTGATTTTGCTTATAGACCAGTGGTCAGTGGACAGGAAGTATCTTTCCCCGGTAGAACGACCTGAGCAATACTTTGCACCAGACAGGATAACCAAATTTATTGCACAGGATAAAGGTCTCTTTCGGGTGTATCCATTAAACTATGAAAGGGGGAATAGTGGTTACCTGCAGTATAATGGGATAGAAAATGTTGGAGGTTATGGACCCAATCCTCCAAAGAGGTATCAAGAATTTATTGGGGCTGGTAAAGGGGTAATTTTTGAGGCTCCTAATTTTTTTAAATTTCCCTATCTTTTGCGGATGCTGAATGTGAAGTATATAATTGCACCTCGCCTACCCGAAGACCTTTCCCCATACCCAGAGAGTATTAAGAATGTTGTTAAACAATACAGAGATTTCTACTCTAACTTTGAAGTCTGTGGCAAGGGTGAAAGATACGAAGTTTTAGTAAACAAAAATTTTCTCCCCCGGGTTTCTCTTTTGTATCAATATGCTGTGGTAGATAGTGGAAAAGAAGCTCTTAATCGAATTCTATCCTCGGAATTCGAGCCAGGGAGAATAGCAATTCTGGAAGGGAATCCCGGGATTTCTCTTTCTGAAGGTAAAGGTTCTATAGAGGTTGAAAGATATCATTCTAATGAACGAATCTTCAGGGTTACAACTGATAGTTCCGCATTCTTCATCTTTCGGGAAAATTATCATCCAGATTGGAAGTGTTTTATAGATGGTTCGAAGAAGAAGATTTATAAAGCAAACTACATCTTTTACGGTGTTTTTGTCCCGGAAGGTGAGCATAAAATCCGTTTTGTATATAAATCCCGAATATTTAATATTGCATCGTCTCTGAGTTTTATAGGCTTTCTGATATTTCTTACAGCTTTGAGTCTTTCTATAACAAAATTCAATAAATCAAATTAAGGATCCAGCCTACAAAGAAGGCAGACGTAATCATTATTATTGTTGATTTAAGCATATCAAGAAACCCCAGTTCCCTGAATAGCACAACAAATGTTGCAACACAGGGGAAATACATTGCAAGAACTACAGATGCTGTAATAAGTTGTCCCATGGAGAGAGAAAGGGGTGCGAGCATACCTACTGCTACATCTTTTCGAAGGAAGCCAATAAGAAGAGCTGCGATTGCCTCAGGTGGAAGGCCAAGAATTTTTGAAATAAACGGTCCGAAAATTTGTGATAAGAAATTAATTATTCCAAAAACATAGAGAAGATTAACAATTAGAACGCCAATAAGGACAAAAGGCAGAGCTTCCTTTAAAAACCAACGAATTCGCATCCATACTTTTTTTAAAAGGGATTTGAAGTAGGGTAATCTATAGGGAGGTATTTCTGTAAAGATTTCTGGACTCTCTCCAGATACAAATTTTGACATTATTTTACCAAGAACGAGCCATACGATAAATAAGGTTCCAGCCACAGGTGCGAGCCCCCTGAATCCATATTTGCCAAGCAGTCCAAATATCATTGCGATCTGTGCCATACAGGGAACGCTTATTGCCATAATGGTTGCTGCAATAAATCGTTCTTTTCGTGTCTCCATAATCCTTGTTGCGAGGGCTCCAGGCACATTACATCCAAGACCGAGTAACATCGGTATAATTCCCATTCCATGAATACCGACTTGATGAGTTAAGCGGTCAAGGAGAACTGCAAGTCTGGGCAGATAACCTGAATCCTCGAGGAAGGAAAGGAGGAGATAGAAACTTATTATATATGGTAGGACCGCTGCTATCGGAATGAATAAGCCAGTACTGAGTATCCCAAAGGACTGGAAGAAATCAATTTCATGGTTAACTAACTTTCCAATGAGAATATTATGCCAGAAGCCAGAATGGTTGAGTAATGATGAAATTCTCATGAGAAATGGTGCCCAGATGTTGACAAAGAAAGGTTCAAAAACCCATCTTATTAATCCCTCCCCGATAAATCTGATAATAGTGAATGAAAAAAGTAGAACTAAAAGGGCAATTGGGAATCCTGCTATTGGGTGAGTTGATGCATCTTCCAGACTTTCCAAAAAGGTATGGTGGTGGTGCTGAAGAACTTGGGTTTCTTGAACTATCTTTCCAATAGCGCTCCATGGATCCTCTTTCCCAATATTAAAATCCGATTTTTCTACCTCTTTAAGGCTCTCTCTTAGTTCCTGAATTCCTAAACCTGTGATTCCAACAGTTGGAATTGCCTTGATTTTTAGCAATTCGCTCAATTTCTCAGCGTTTATCTTTATACCCCTATGCCTTATTTCATCCCAGAAATTTAAGAGAACTATAACCGGAAAATCTGTAGAAAGAAGCTGAAGAGTTAGGTTGAGATTGCGTTCAAGATTTGTTGAATCAACAACATTTACTATTACAGTTTCCTTCAAGTCACTTTCTTCTAATAGTTTTGTTGCTACCCTTTCAGCAGGTGTAGTAGGTTCGAGGGAATAAGTTCCCGGTGGATCTATTACTTCAACATTTTTACTATTTATTTTTGTATTCCCTCGGGTAAATTCTACAGTTGTTCCAGGGTAATTAGAAGCGATGACCCGAATGCTGGTTAGACGAGTGAAGATTGCGCTTTTCCCAACATTTGGATTCCCCATCAGAAGGATTTTTTTCATTCACCTGCTTCTTCTACTAAAATAAATTCAGCCATTCTCCAACCAACTGCAACCGTTGAATTTCCAATCTTTAAAATTATAGGTCCCCTGAAGGGTTGCTGAGACAATTTTCTAATGATAACTCCTTCTCTAATTCCCATATTCATGAGCCTTTCTCGCCCCCTTCTACCTCTGCTAATAGATTTGATAATAAGATCAACATTTGATTTTGCCTGTATCAGGTTCATTTTAAACCTCCCTTGATTTCATAAAAGAAGCAATTTTTTCCATAGTGTGATTGGAGAGGCTGTGTTCCATTCGGCAGGCATCCTTATCCGCGATTTCTTCCTCTACATTTAAAACCTTCATCAGAAAGCTTCTTATTAACTTATGTTTTTCGAGGATTGACTTGCCAATTCTGCTTCCTCTTTCGGTCAGTTCGATATATCCATACCTCTTATGTTTTGTTAAACCCGCTTCTTGTAGCACACCCACAGCATAATTCACACTGGCAAGAGAAACACCTAATTGCTCAGCAATACTTTTAACCCGAGCTACTTTTTCTTTTTTGCAAATTTCATATATCGCTTCAAGGTAGTCTTCTCTACTTTCACTCAGCTTCATCTAACCTCCTAACTTAGATATGTCTAACAATGTAAGTGATATTTATCTTTTGTCAAGAGTTTTTCTGAATTATCTTAGTTCATCAACAAACTTTTTGGTTTTTGCGATAATTTTTTAGGTCTTGACAAAGTGAACGGGTTATATTATCTTCTAATCTAAAGGTTGGGCTTTAATAATTATAGTTAAAGTGGAATGCTGTTGATGAAGAGACAAGGAAAAGGAGGTTTTAGTGGCCGTTAAGATAAGGTTAACTACAGTTGGAAAGAAGAAACAGCGGAATTATAGGATAGTTGCTATTGAGTCCAGAAATCCCAGGGATGGCAGATATCTGGAGAAATTAGGATGGTATAATCCGCGAACGAAAGAACTTGAAATAGATGAAGAAGGGATAAAGAGATGGCAGGAGAACGGTGCTATTTTGTCAAGTAGGGTTAAATCGTTACTTAAAAGATGGCGGAGAAATAAAAAGAAGGAGGTAGAAGATGTTAAAGGATCTGATAATTTACATAGCTAAATCTCTGGTTGATGAGCCGGAAAAGGTAGAAGTTGAAGAGATTGCAGGGGAACGCACAGTTGTTTATGAACTCAAGGTTGGAAAAGATGATATTGGGAAGGTCATAGGAAAAGCCGGAAAGACTGCTAAGGCTATAAGAACGATTGTTACAGCTGCATCGATGAAAATAGGAAAAAGAGCAGTTTTGGAGATTTTGGAACCCTCTTAATTTTTTAGTTCAACCCAAATAAGATGAAAATTAATGTTTTGAGCATTTTTCCTACTCTGTTTTCTTCTTTTGTTGAAACAGGAATAGTTAGGAGGGCTCATGAGAAGGGTATACTTAATATAGAAGTAACGAATATGAGGGATTTTGCTTCTGACTCCTACCGAACGGTAGATAATTATCCCTATGGAGGAGGGGCAGGGATGATAATGATGGTTGAGCCAGTAGTAAGAGCTTTGGAAAGTATTAAAGAAAGAGGAGAATCCTTTCTTCTGTCACCAGGGGGGACAATGTTTGATCAGGATTTTGCGAGAGAACTTTCCAGAAAAGAAGTTATAACTCTTGTATGTGGGAGGTATAAGGGCGTGGATGAGAGGATCAGAGAGTTTGTTGATGAGGAGATTTCAATAGGCGATTATATCCTTAGTGGAGGGGAAGTTCCAACAATGGTGATTATTGAATCGGTGGCAAGACTTCTTCCTGGAGCAGTGGGCGATCCCGAATCAGTAGAAAGTGATTCTTTTGAGAATGGACTTCTGGATTCTCCAAGATACACAAGACCCCGTATTTTTAGGGGAAGAGAAGTTCCTCCTGTTCTACTTTCAGGTAATCACAAGGAGATCAAGAGATGGCGAAGAGAGCAGGCAATTAGAAGAACCAAAGAATGTAGAAGAGATCTTATAACGTAAACAAAGATAGGTTCGCAGGGAGAGAATTATGGATGAGTTAAAAATTATAGAGGGAAAATATATAAGGGAAGATATTCCCGATTTTGGTCCCGGAGACTTAATTCGTGTAACGACAAAAATTAAAAGGGGCAATAAGATGCGTTTGCATCATTTTGAGGGAAGGGTTATTGGAATGCGAGGTTCGGGAACTGGGAAGACCTTTATGGTTAGGAAGATATCTCATGGGATTGGCATTGAGAAAATTTTTCCTTTATATACACCTATTATTGAATCAATCGAGGTCCTTAAAAAGGGTAAGGTCAGAAGGGCCAAGCTCTTTTACCTACGAGAGAAAGAGGGGAAAGCTGCAAGGGTAAAAGAGAAAAAATGATAACGGATGAGGGACAATGGGTTCCTCCCAATGCCACTTTTATCTGTGGTGTAGATGAAGTAGGGAGGGGTTCCCTCGCTGGACCGGTAGCAGCAGCTGCTGTTATATTTCCAAGAGGTTTAATTATCCCTGGAGTTAAAGATTCTAAAAAACTTACCCCTAAAAAGCGTCTTGAACTTTTCCCGAAGATTCTAAGATCCTCCATGTCTGTGGGCATTGGATATGTTGATTCAATTATAATAGACAAATGGGGTATTAATTATGCGGTTGTTCTGGCGATGTTTCGTGCTATCTCTTTGCTTTCCATAGTTCCTGATTGGGTTCTTGTGGATGGATTTCCAATTCCCTTATTACCGATTCCTCAGACTGCAATAAAAGGAGGAGACAATCTTTCTCATGCCATAGGTGCTGCTTCCATTGTAGCAAAGGTTCTTAGGGACAGAGTGATGGAATTCTTTGACTGTCTCTATCCTCAATACGGTTTTAATAAAAATAAGGGCTACGGAACTGCATCTCATATTAAGAGCATAAAAGATTATGGTCCTTCCCCTGTACACAGAAAATCTTTTTCTCCGATAAATGAATTTCAGGGATAAAGGCGAGAGGATTGCAGCAGAGTTCCTAAAGAGAAAAGGGTATCAGATCCTTGCTCATAATTTCAAGAAGAGGGATTTTGAGATTGATCTCATTGCGAGAAGGAAGAACTTAATTGTTTTTGTTGAAGTTAAAAGAAGAGTCTCTTCTGATTTTATGGACCCGATAAAAGGAATTGACAGAAAGAAAAGAATCAATATTATTAAAGGGGCAAAATATTTTTTGTTATTGAATGATCTCTATAACAAAACCGACGTTAGATTTGATGCGATAACAATAAGTGGCTATGATGAAAAGATTCATCACTATGAGGACGCATTCAGAGTGGCGGACCCTTTAACTTAATCAAAATGAGTTTTGAAATCTATTTTTTAGACTGTTCTTATTTGATGGGAGGTCGTAGATAAAGAATTTATTATTAATATTCTCCACCACGGTTCTTATCATCGCAGGTTGCGCAAAGAAGAGTATAAATCCACTCTCACCAGAGATTAATGTTTCAACTTCTGATAAAAAACCAGTTCATTTTACGAGTATTTCAGGAAGACTTATAAATAAGATAGATTCAGTGGATATTGATCCAGCGAATGAGGGTAGTTGGATTTATGTACATTTTGATGATGTTATGGATACCTCATTTACTGGCATAGTGGTGGAGAAAATCGATCATGAGAAAATTCCGTATAATAAAGAGTGGCACATCATAGGAGGAGAAACTGACCTTATATTAAAACCTCTGGATAGCCTTGATTACAACACCATTTATCTCTTCAGGATGAATGCCAATAAGGTGTTCGATATCAGAGGGAATCTTCTGGATAATGATAACGATGGAGCTCCCGGAGAGAGCCCTGATGATAATTATGTAAGGCCCTTTATTACATTTAAGTCCGATGGTTCGGATGGAGATTGGCCAGTTAATTTCGAGGATAAATTAAAACCCTTCAGATCTGATTCGCTATACTTCCTAATCAATGGGAAAGTGAGTATGAATATATGGAGAGATGTGGATATTGCGATTGATATCTATGACGAAAGATGGAATACTAATGATACTTCGATAGTCTTAATTGGGGTTGATTCTAATACCATCAATCAAAATACCTTATCTCTCTTTGAGAGAGATAGTAAAGCAGAGGTTATGATCGAAAGGGTAACCTATATAGATGACACAACTTCTTCGGATTTTGGCAGAGTTACTATACATCCCCTTAATATTCTTAAACCAGGAACCTGGTACACCTTAAGACTTCTTGGTTTTATCGCAGATAAAGAAGGGAACAAACTTGATAAAGATAGTATTGCGTATGAGGAAAATTTCAGAACCCTCGAATGTAATCATGATAGCACCAAATGTGCCGAAGATTTTGCTCCTCCAACTATAGAGAACTGGATCAACTTCAGGGATTATTTCGAAGTAGAATTTGATGAAATGATAGACGAAAGCACAATAACTTCAAGCACCATTTATCTGGAAGAGAGCGGTAAACGTGTTGAAGGTGTTCTTTCAACAAGAAATGAGAGTGGTCGTACAATTGTAAGATTCACCAAGTCAGATGGTAATCCTGTTTCTGAAGAAGCCACCGTTTCGGAAGAAATCAAGGATTTAATTGGTAATAGAATGGGAAAAGATGCACACCATAATTTCTGATAGAGAACTGATCCAATCCGCCAGAAAGGCAAGAGAAAGAGCTTATGCCCCCTACTCAGATTCTAAGATAGGCGCTGCTCTTTTCTCGTCAGGAAAGCTATATACTGGCTTCAATATTGAGAATGCATCATATTCTCTTTCTATCTGTGCCGAAAGGGTTGCCGCAATAAATGCTCTCCTTGATAATTCAAAAGATTTCCAAAAAATTGCTATCGTATCGGGAGATGAGAAATTTCCTTATCCTTGCGGCGCCTGTTGCCAATTCCTTTCCGAATTTTCCAGGGATATGGAGGTCATTCTTGTAAATGGAAAAGGGAACCTCGAGAAGACGACACTGAAAGAACTCATCCCAAAACCTTTCATTTTTTCCGAGTAACTTACCACCCCCCTTTTGCACAGGAGAGGGGGAGGACGGAATCAAAGCCAAAGCGATCACGTATTTTCTGAATCTCTTTTTCCAGCCTTACCTCCTTTTCATCCTGGAAGAGAGAAGGTATCCTTGCGAGATCAGAAACCCCTACTCCGATAAGACGGACCCACCTTTTGGGCATCTTATCAAAGGTTTCCTTTACCACAGGATAAATTTCTTTGACAAGGTTCACCGGGGGTATCCTCTTGTAGTTAGTATTCTCTGAAAAATCAGATGCCCTGATCTTTACAGATATTTTTGTTGCATAAAGGCCAAGGTCTTGTAGTTTCGATGCTACTTTTCCGGTAAGGTAATATAAGAGGGAATGTAACCTGTTAATGTTCTTTGTATCCCTTTTTAAGGTGTGTGATTTAGATATAGATTTTCTCTCGGTAGGCTCTGATATCCCTGCCTCGTGGATGCCCATTATCCATTTAATTCCAGGGATGCCAAATTTTTTGTATATAATCCTTCCAGAGAAAGTAAGAAGATCTCCTATCCTATAGATACCCATCCCTTCCAATTTTTCCTTAGACTTTTCTCCTATTCCCGGAAATTTAGAGATTGGGAGAGGAGAGATGTATTCCTCTTCCTTTCCTTCAGGTATCTGGATCAGCCCATCAGGTTTTACCTGTTCTACTGCTATCTTTGCTACAATCTTACTAGCAGCTATAGACACAGTAGCCGTTATATCCAATTCCTTTCTTATTCTTTCTTTTATTTCCTTACCGATCTTCAGGGGATTCCCGAAAAGATGGGCTGAACCCGTGATATCAAGGTATACTTCATCGAGGGAGACTATTTCTATTCTTGGTGAATAATTAGCAAGTATTGAGTAGAAAATCCTTGAAAATTCCCCATAAACTCTGTAATGAGGTCTTATGAATATGCAGTGGCGGCATAGTCTGCTGGCTTTTATTATGGGTTGAGCAGAATGAACTCCAAATCTCCTTGCTTCGTATGAAGCTGTAGCTACAACTCCTTTCCTTTCTTTTGGATCACCTCCAACAACAACTGGCTTTCCCTTTAGCTTTGGATTTAAAGCCTGTTCCACAGAAGCAAAATAGGCATCGAGATCAGCATAGAGGATCATTTATAGTAACTCCTTATAACTCCTATGACTACCCCTATTACCTGGAAATCCTTATCTATTAATGAATAATTGGGATTCTCAGGTTTTAGCACCCATCTGCCCTTTTCTTTATCCAGTCGCTTAACCGTTGTTTCATCTTCAACGAGACCTACCACTATATCTCCCTTTCTTGGTTCTCTATCCTTATCTATAACTGCTAAATCCCCTTCTTCGATGTTTGCTCCCACCATGCTATCTCCTTTTATTCTAAGAAGAAAGTTTCCCTTCCATCTATCCAGGGAAAAGTGCCCCTCAACCCCTTCAAATTGAAGAGTAGGCTGTCCTGCTACGATCCTTCCAATTATTGGCACACCTCTTTCCTTTAGTCTTATTCCCCGGGCTATCCCTCCTCTTTTTTCAATTAACCCCATGTCTGCAAGTTCATCAAGATGAGCCTTCACAGCCTTTGTGCTCCTGAATCTAAGATGGCAAGCAATTTCCCGAATACTTGGCGCAAAACCGTTCTCCTCAATAAATCCTCTTAAAAATTCCATTATCCGATCCTTTGTCTTCATTAGTACCTCCAAGTAAACATTTGTTTACCTAAATATAAATAGCTATTCTTTATTTGTCAAGGGGTAATAAGTTTATTTATTTTTCGAAGGGTTGACATTTTTGTCGGGATTGTTATAAAAGAGAAACAAAAGGAGATTATATGTTTGAGAGGTTAAAATTAATTCTTTCTAAAGTCGATGCAGATTATGCAGATATCCGTTATGAGAAAAAAGAGGAAACCAGGGTAGTATTTAATAGGGATGAATTAACC
Source organism: candidate division TA06 bacterium JGI_Cruoil_03_38_101 (assembly GCA_002215665.1). GTDB lineage: Bacteria > Hydrothermota > UBA3072 > UBA3072 > UBA3072 > UBA3072. Next base: position 17,389 of record NGFL01000032.1, read on the forward strand.
CAGGTTGACTCCAATACTACAGATGGTTTTGTTTTAAGGTTTCTAAAGAATGGAGGTTTATCTTCCGTTGCCTTTACAAAAGAAGATGACTCAGATGAGGCTATCCGTAAGTGCGAAAGGAATGCGCAAATTATATCCAAGAATATCGATAGACCTGTAGAGTTTGCAGAGATAGGAATCATAAAGGATACCTTTCTACCAGAACTAAAAGAAGACCCAAAGAAAGTTTCAATCCAAGAAAAAATCGAAATAACAAGGAATTATAACAGAATTCCACTAAAATATGATGGGATAGTGACAACAACCACGGAGTATAGAGAGGTAATCCGGGAAAAATTCTTTGTTAGCACGGAAGCGAGCGAAATCAAGGAGAATTTAGTAACAACAAGAATAGGTGGAGTTATTACCTCAAGTGATAATAATATACTTCAGCAAGTTAGAGTTGGAGGTGGAGGAAGTAGTGGGTTTGCAGTAATTCGGGGATTGGAAGAAGAGTTTGAGAAGAGAACAAAAGTATCTCTCGATCTCTTGAAAGCAAAGCCAGTTTCTGGTGGAACTTACAATGCGATTCTTAATCCAGATTTGGCAGGTGTCTTCACCCACGAAGCCTTTGGTCATTTTTCCGAAGCTGACCTCATTGAAGATAACCCAACAATGAAGGAAAAGATGAAAATCGGGGAAAAGTTGGGAAACGAAGTTGTTAACATCATTGATAATCCAACAATACCAGATCAGCTGGGATTTTATGAGTATGATGATGAGGGGGTTAAAGTTCATCCAACACAGCTTATGAAGAATGGAATCCTTGTAGGGCGTTTGCATTCCAGAAGGACTGCAGCCGCCTTTGAAGAACCAGTTACAGGACATTGTGTTGCTGAAGATTATCGTTATGCACCTATAATCAGGATGGGAACCATCTTCATTCAACCTGGAAGCCAATCTTTTGATGACCTTCTTTTGAAACTCAAAGATGGTTTATATCTTCTTGATGCAATGGGTGGTCAAACGAGTGGCGAAAACTTTACCTTTGGGGCACAATACGGATATGAAATAAAAAATGGCAAAATAGGGGAAATGATCCGTGATATTAATATTTCAGGGAATCTCTATCGAACTCTTCAGAGTATTGTTGGTGTTGGTGATGATCTAGAATTGTCAAAAGTTGGTGGTTGTGGTAAGGGACAATTAAATATTCGTTCCTGTCTGGGTGCACCTCATATCCTTGTGAACGGAATTGTTATAGGAGGAAGTTAATGGAAAAATTGATGATTGATGCTAAAAAGATTGCTGATAAGGTAGAGGTATATTCAAGTGAAGAGGTTTTAGATTCAATAAGTTTTGAAAATTCAAAACTAAAAGATATCGATACAAAGATACAATCAGGTGTGAGCCTTAGAATAATAAAAGATGGGAAACTTGGGTTTGCCTATACCAAAAATCTAAAAAATAGAGAAGAACTGATTCAAAATGCTATTTCATCTCTTAAGGGTGGTGTAGAAACAGGGTTTGATTTTCCATTCAATGAAGATTCCTTTGAATTGAATACTTATGATCCTGCAATTGAATCTTTTTCCAATGGTAAAATTGTGGATGAATGTAAGAGGGTAAGTAATGCGCTCTCTTCAAAAACAGCTGGGCAAATAAATTTAATGGCGTTACGCAAGGTTCACAAAATAAGGATTATAAATAGTAGAGATAGCAATCTAACAACAAAATTTTCTGAATATTTTTTTAATGCTGAAGTACTTTACCCTGGTTCCTATTCTTCAATAGGCCGTTCGATAATAAGTAAAAAATTTCAAAGGATGACTGATGAAGATTTAGACTTTATTCTTAGAATCTATAATAGTTCGATGGAAGAAGTAAATATTAAGACAGGTAGAATGAAAGTCCTCTTCCTTCCTGAAGCCATGTTTGTTCTCATTTGGAGACTCCTGAGTGCAACAAGTGGGAAGAACATTTATGAGAAGAAAACCCCTCTTATCGAAAAAATTGGAGAGAGAATCTTTGATGAAAAACTTGAAATTTATGATGATCCTTTAAATGACAGGATGCCATATGCGCGAAGGTTTGATGATGAAGGAACCCCATGTAAGCGTCTTACGATAATTGAAGATGGGATCTTAAGAAATTTCTATTATAACCTATACTATGCGGATAAGATGGGGAAGGTGTCCACAGGAAATGGATACAAAACTGCAATGTGGGGTGGTGAGGCAGTTTCGATAAAACCAAGTCCAGCACTCGAACATTTATATATAACCCCCGGGGGGAAATCTCTCTCAGAGCTCATAACTTCTATTGACAGAGGGGTTATAATCGCTGGGGTCCTCGGAGCCCATAGTGGGAATATTCCAAACGGCGATTTTTCAATAGGTCTTTCTCCTGGAATTTATGTGAAGAATGGGAAAATGGAGGGCAGAGTGAAGGATGTAATGATAGCCGGAAATATTTACAGAACAATGAAAAACATCGTTGACATAGAAGACACACTTCATCCAGGGATGATGGGGTCTTTTCCTGCTGTCTTATTTGATGAGGTCTCAGTAACAACAAAGGATTGATTTATTAAAAGAGTTCAGATTAGCCCTTGACAAATCTATAAAAGGATATATATTGATTTTGTTTGTTTATTGTTGTATGTTTTAACCTTTAAAAGGAGGTAGTTTTAGTATGGCAAAAGGTACAGTAAAATGGTTTAGTGACAGGAAGGGTTATGGCTTCATTGCGATGGATGACGCTAACGATGTATTCGTCCATTCCTCAGCCCTCAGTGGCGGTTTAGTTACATTGAATGAGGGAGACGAAGTAGAATTTGATGTTGTAGAAGGTAAAAAAGGTCCAAAAGCCGAGAACGTCCGAAAAGTCCAGTAAATCTATAAGTCTACGCTTAAATCCCTCATATTTTTGAGAAATTTAAAAACGAAATTTGTTATTTTTAGGCGTAACTAACCATAAAAGGGATAGGATCCTAGGAAACTATCCCTTTTATACCAGAATCAACTTTTCTATGGGAGGAGCTCTTTTATGATATTTTTTTCCTTGGGTTGATTTATTCAAAATTCCAATTAATATGCTCTTTATGAAAAGCGATTTGATAGCCCTTAAGATACAACCATTAATAGATAATAAATTGCAATGTTTTTATAAAAGAACAGGTTTAAAGAAGTGCGGGTGGGTTTATCGTAAATGTTCTGTAAGGTCTTTGTGTAACAAATTTGGTTCGGAAGAGAGAATTGTATGATTTTTTTTCTTTATGCACTATTTGCTTTTGTTTGTGAATATGTGGATTCCACACTTGGTATGGGTTATGGCACAACATTAACTCCTTTGCTTCTTCTTATAGGTCTTGAGCCTCTTCAGGTTGTTCCTGCTATTTTATTTTCGGAATTTGTAACGGGCGTATTAGCTGGTTTGTTTCATCACAAATTTGGGAATGTCTTCTTTGATTTCAGACGGGATAAACAAATCTCTAATTCTCGACTTCGATATTTGGGTTATATTCCTCGCTCTTTTGATGCGAAGGTTACCTATCTTCTAATCATTTTAGGAGTTATAGGAGTTCTCGCTGCAGTTTTCTTCTCTTTGAATGTTCCTGCTTTTGTTTTGAAACTCTATATTGGATTGATGATTTTTTGTATAGGGGTATATATCCTGATTAAATTAAATAGAAAATCTCTATTTAGCTGGAAAGGATTTAGTGTGATAGCTCTCCTAAGTGGTTTTAATAAAGGGGTTTCTGGAGGAGGTTATGGGCCTCTTGTGACAGGAGGGCAGGTTGTCACAGGCCGTAAGGCAAAGAATTCTGTTGGAAGCACTTCCCTGGCTGAAGGTATTGTCTGTCTTGTGGGATTCCTATGTTATATTTTAGTTAGAGGTAAGATAGACTGGCATCTAGCTCTGCCGCTCGTTCTTGGTGCTACCCTTTCCACTCCTCTAGCTGCCCTGACGGTGAAGAAAATCCCTGAAAAGAAAATGGAATTGGTAATAGGTTTGTTAACTATTTCTCTTGGTACCTTAACCCTTGTTAAGTATTTTGTCTTATAACTGGACTTTGGGTTTTATGAATTTAAATAGTCACATCAATAAAAAGATAATTACTAATAGCTCCTATTATCTTGATATCTACATAAACTTTATATTATTTAATTAATAAATAATCCGAGTAAGAGAGTATTAAAATAGGAGTAAGTGGATATGAGCGTATCAGATTTTTTTGGATTTAAGTTTACAGGTGTTTGTGGGACACAAAAGTTTCTTTAATAAGTTCAAAGATAAGTTTTTTCTCTCAGGGAATAGAGAAGGTTCAAATAGTTATAGATATCACGATTTTTCGGATAAAATTAAACAGAATATACATAGAGTCTAAAGCTTCCAAGTTTTCCTTTTGCAGTTTTAATTAGAACTATATAGATTTACTTCTTTTCTATCTTTTTCAGTAACTCCTCTGCTTCATTCTTCTCATACAGGTGGAAATGTGTTGGATTTCTCCAGCCCTTTAGAGAAAGCATCTTATTCAAGATCTTTCTTCCCTCATCATATTTTTTCATTCCTACGTATAACTTAGCAAGTCTACTATAGGCAGCGGTATAAAGAGTATCATTCTCTATTGCCTTCTTATACTCCTCTACAGCCTTATCTTTATTGCCACCTGCAAAGCCTGGAAGAGAACTGTATATCTCCCCGAGGAGGACATGTGCACCTGCATGATCTTCTTTCAAATCAAGGATTTTGGCAGCTTCCTTTTTTAAATCAGCCACCATAAATAGAGAATTTAGAACGCCCTTAAGTTTTCCTGAATTCCCCAAATTAGAAGCGTACCAGAAATGAGCTTCGGGGTTGTCAGGGTTTATCTGGATTGCTCTTTTTGCAAAGTTCTGACCTTTCTGTAACCATTCCATCTTCTCCTCTTTATGCTTTTTGGAATAAGAAATCTCGAAACAAAAATAAGACTTCCTCCAGAGAACCTCGTCACTCAGAATCTCTGAGTTAAGAAGAGAATCAAGAATTTTTTCTGCCCTAAACAAGAGGGTTGTGTCTTTATAACTTTCATTGTAAAGGGAATCAGCCTTTGCTATTTCCTTCTCTATATAAGAGGTATCAGGAAGAACAGAGAATAAAATTAAAAAGAACATTTCTACCTCCTTTCAAATTATTATAAGCTTTATACCTTAACTTTCATAAACCATAAATATGCAATATTCCCAACAGAATTCAAATCATGAATGCAAGACATATAGAAGCACAACTTGCCCTTAAAACTTTCTGGATGGCCCCAATAGCTTCATTTTTTATTATGATTATTTCCTTATATTCTTTTTTAAAGATAATAAAAATTTAAGATTGTCAAGGTTTCAATCCCAGAATCATTTAAAAACTTTCCCTGTTTCTTTTGCCCAGAGGGTGAGGTCGAGATGGTCCATAGGTATATCAATAATTTGAGAAAATCTTCTCATTTTCTTTTCAATTTCTTTGTATTTCTTTTCTGAAAAGTTTTCAGGAATTTCAGCAATCACGCCTGAGTTCTTCAGGTTTTTCAAAATATGTCGATCAAGGATAGCAAAGTCACTTCCTCGCCCAATATTTCTTAAGAAATGGCTTGATTCCTTCCATCCAAGGCCTTTAACATTACTTTTTAGATAATCTCTGAGTTCCTGTGAAGTTTCAATTTTTTTTATTTTTGAATATATCGAATTTTTTTTTGTGAAGAATTTTTCTCGTGTTTCTATTATATATTCAGACTTTTTATATTTAAACCTTACACCTTTTAGTTTGTTCTGTATTTCTTCCAAAGTTCCTTCGAGAAGAAAGTCTTCCCTCATCATTTCTCTAACTCTTTCCCAGCAATTCTTCGCTTTTGATTGGGGGGTTAGGAGGCAGAAGATAAGTTCTCCAAAGATTTCCTTTTTGTTTTCGTTTTTTCCTATCCATTTAAACTCATTCAGTCTTTTTTTAATATCCTCCTTATATAGGTCATAGATCTTTTTTATTTCTTTTATTCCTTTTTGAGAAAGTTCATCACTTCTTACCCTCATTTAACCCTCCGAATCTCTTATGAGGGTATCTGTCAAATAAGGGGAGTCAAAGTCAGTCATATCCCCAGCGGTCTTTCCAGTGCAGGGCAAGAGCCTGGCTGAGAGAGGTTTAGAGAGTTTAATGGATAATGTTGCCACATCAAGAAGTAATCCAGAGATAGATTCCTGGGATACATTTCCTGGCAGCGGAACACAATCCAGCCCTGTTCCACAGACTGCTGAGTACTGAAGAAGGTTAGATATGTTGAATGTTTCTTCTTTATATCTTTGGGCAAGACCTACGTCTTCGAGGATAGGGAGCATCAGTCCAGAATAGCCGCAACTCTTTATATTCAAGTGTTGTAAGACATTAGTGATCATTTCAGCGATTGTGAGTGTTCCTGGTGTTCCGAACTTGCCTTTAAGCAGTTCCTCAAATCCATAGGCGATACTTTCTTCTGGAATTAGAGAAGGAGCAAGGGAAAGGTCAATTCCCTTGAAAGAAAATCCATCTTTGTTATCCATAGTTTGTGAGATCTTTTCAATTTTTTTAAACTTTTCATCCAGGATTCTCTGTAGATTGATTTTTGCGTCCCATAGATTTCTCGAAGCCGAAAATGCCTTTACAATCAAATCCCCTCCTTCTATTCCTATTGAAAAGGCAGGCTTTCCCTTATGATAAGAAGCTGGAAAGAAGGGGGTATCAGCTGGACAATTTATGATTGCTGCAAAGTTAAAATTACCTATTCCCTTTTTGGTAATTCGTGAGAGTTCAAGGATCGTTTTTGCGGTTTTCTTTACTATTCCAAAATTTATTCCTTTTTCATTATCTCCAATTGTTACTGTGCATGAGATCCGGGTTGTCCTTTTTAAAATTTCGGGTATGATATCGATGAATTTAGAATCAAAAGTTGTCCCAATACTCAGGAAATCTATTCCATTTTTTTTACAGAATTTTTCCAAGAGGCTTGCAATCTTAATAAAGTCTTCTCTTTTGATATTATTCAAGTATTCATCCCAGGATTGGGTAGATAGTCTAACGCTCTGCACTTCAAAACCCCTCAATTCAAAGTGCTTTCTTGCTCTATTTAAAAAATTAGCTGCAGAATGCAAATTTGAATCTTCTAAAGGTAGCTCTAAATTAATTCCTGAAGTAATTGTTCTTATCTTTATTGAACCCTCCTTTCTTAATTTGTAAATCTGATATTTTAATCAATAATATGATTGTATTATTAATAGTCAATATCTATTCTTCTCATTATTAGTCTTTCGGAGTTTAAAGCTGAGTTTGACATCTCATTTACCTCTTGATTTATTGAATTTAAGCTTTATAATTAATAAGAATTAGGAGGTAAGTATGTTTTTACACAAAGATAAAGATGTTAAAGAAGTAGCGATGGATATGGAAGGTGCAGTGGGTGTTGTTAAGAGGGTTCTTATAGGCCCCCAGGAAGGTTCGGATGATACCTTTATGCGCTTATTTACAATGAAACCAGGAGGTCATACGCCAAAGCATAGCCATCCATATCCTCATTTAATAAAATGGCTGTCGGGTATGGGTGTTATACTTGATGGAGAAGGTAAGGAAAATAAAATAGAGGTTAACATGAGCGCCTTTGTTCCGAAAGATGAAGAACATCAGTTTAGAAATCCCTCTGATTATGAGACTTGTTCGTTTATCTGCGTGATACCGAATCCTGATAAAGTGGAGAAATAGATGGGTTTTGATCGAAGGAAGATAATAGGTTTCTCTTCTGTATTTATCGTTCTTCTCGGGAGTTATCTATACACCATTGCCCCAACAGTCTCTCTCTGGGACTGTGGAGAGTTTATTGCCTGTTCCCATATACT
>NGFL01000017.1 GCA_002215665.1 candidate division TA06 bacterium JGI_Cruoil_03_38_101
AGGTTACATACTTATATATCCCACTTCTGAGCCCTCAAATGCTTTAGCAACAAAGATTGTTCATGGTTCTCTTTTTGACCTTATGATTCCCGAATGTGCACAGGTTATATCGGCTACTGAGAATAATGAGGAGATCCTAATAACGATAAACTCCTCCAGAGATTGGGCTGATTTTAGCATACAATTCGGAGTTTATAAGCAAAGCCCTGGATTGATTCACTGGAGGGCAAATGTAACAACAAAACAATCCAAAGTGATAAACGATAATCCGAGGGACCTCTGGTTTTATGATAGAATAAGTCATAGTTTAAAAGATGTAAGTATTACCAAATATTCAAGTCAGCTAAAATTTGCTGCTGGTATTTGTTACCTCTATGAAGATGCAACAAACAGTTCAATCTTCTACTTTGAGGATTTTTCTTCCCTTAACGATTACTTCTCCCTCAGGCAAGGCTGGGCACCAGCGTATGTAGTCGATGCCTCTGAAGCAAATATTGGTTACAAAAGGCCTATTACACCATCAATGACTATTCCAGCAGAAACGAATTTTGATATTGTAGATACATATATCTATCTAATCTCCGGTATGCCCACCTCTGAGGTAGAGATAGCAGAGAGATTCATTTTCTCATTGTCAAAAATTTATGAACATATTTATAAACCCAATATTTTAGAAACCAATTGGCAAGATGTGGCTTCTTATGAGTTGAGCGACCTACTTGATGATAGATGCTGGGTAAATTTAGAAGGTGTTGATTTTCTGAGGGCCTATGTCAATATTCCTCGTTTTTCCTCGGCCGAATTGATTGCACAACTTGATGTGCTTGTAGCAATTGAAAAATATGAAAACATATACGGTAATGTGACCGACATAGACGTTATTCTGGAAGTAGCCTTACCCTATTTTTATAACGCCACACATCAGACTATAGTGAACGACTATCCCAATGAGGGTATAACGAGAGGGGATAGCTGGTATACTATGGAACTTGCTATTGGTCTTGCAAGACTGGCAAAGATGGGTAATGAGACAGCCAATTCATTGCTCTTTACATCCACCCAGACTATAATTAACTTTGCCCATAATGTTGACTATGAATTCCCTGTATTCTTTGAATACGGGACCAACGAACCTATATCAGGCTCTGAGCCTGATGTGGCAGGCGGATATGCCTACCTTATGCTTGAGTGCTATGATCTTAAGGGAGAGCAGACATATCTTGATGAGGCTGAAGCATCAATTCAGCATATTGTCGGTAAAGGCTTCAACCTCTCATATGAATTACAGATGACTGCTGCCTGTGCTACAGCTTGCGCTCGGCTCTACCAAATCACAGGAAACAATGAGTATTTGACGATGAGTTATATGCCCCTCGCAAATATTATGAGAACCTGCTGGCTCTGGGAGTGTGATTATGGATATGCATCAGACTATCTTACCTTTTTCGGAATGAGTCCTATGCAGGAGGCAGGTGTTATCACAATGAAAGAGCAGTATGAAACATGGGAATATTTAAAGGAATATTTAAACATTTCTAAAGAATTCATACCTGATTACTTCAATAATTTAATTGAAGGATTTATTAATTATACCCCTGCGGTTATGAGATATTCTCTTGCACCTTTTTTACCTCCCGAGGCAGTGTGGACAGAAACCACCATTTATGATGCAGTAAATATCCCATCTATGTATCTCCCTCTTGAGGATCTTAGAGAGGGTTGGGAAAAGTCGGGACAAATCGGTCAGGAGATCTATGGTGCAGGGGGCCCTCTCTGTTTTGCTGCTGGCTTTTCTACAATTGAGGAATCTGATACTGTAAGTTATCCCTCAAAATGCCAGATCTTGAAAATCTATCCAAACCCATTTGTTAAAACAACTGTCATTGATTATTACCTTCCCGGCATAGGTTCTACTCCAACCACGCTCAAGATATACAACGCTTTGGGACAACTTATAAGAACTCTGGTCAATGAAAAGCAGAAATCAGGTAAACATAGCTCTTCTTGGGATGGTAAGGATTCAAAGAATAGGGTCTTACCAAATGGTTCGTATTTTCTAAGGTTAGATACAGGGGGTTTAAGAGACATAAAAAAGATATTACTCATAAGATAGTTTCTTAAATTTTATCCTGGTTGAATGTATTAAAATTAATGTAGAACTTGACATTTTGGAATTTAGTGAATAATTATAATAGAGAAAAATAGACTATGGCAAAGATTGTATTAAAAAATGTGAATAAAATATTTAACGATAAAGCTGTAGGAGTAAAAGATATAAACCTTGCAGTAAACGATAAGGAATTTTTTGTGCTCGTAGGTCCTTCAGGTTGCGGTAAATCTACTACTCTGCGTCTTATTGCTGGTCTTGAGAAACCAAGTTCAGGCGAAATTTACGTAGGAGGTAAGCTTATAAATGATATACCTCCAGGGAAAAGGGACGTTACAATGGTATTTCAAGACTACGCTCTTTACCCTCATATGACAGTATATGAAAATTTGGCATTTCCACTCAAACTCAGGAAATATAAGCGTAAAGAAATAAATGATAAAGTTCAAAAGGCAGCCAAGATTCTAGGCCTGGAAGGGCTTCTCGAACGTAAACCAAAGGCTTTATCTGGAGGTCAACGCCAGAGGGTTGCACTTGGCAGGTCTATTGTCAGGAATCCCAAAGTTTTTTTATTTGATGAACCTCTATCAAACCTGGATGCCAAATTAAGGATAGAAATGAGGGCAGAGCTTAAACAACTCCATCAAAGACTTAAGGCAACCACAATATATGTAACCCATGACCAAACAGAGGCGATGACTATGGGAGATAAAATTTGCATTCTCAATAATGGGAAGATACAACAAATTAACGACCCTCTTTCTCTTTATAATTACCCCGTAAATAAATTTGTTGCCTCATTTATAGGAACACCTTCTATGAACTTCTTTGAGGGCAAGCTCGAATCCAATGGCACATTCGGTTGCGAGGATTTCAGTATTAAAATTGCTGGTTCTGCACCAGAAGTTGAGGTTATACTTGGAATAAGGCCTGAAGACATATATCCTGTAAAACAAGATACGGATATAAGAGGAAGGATTACCTTAGTGGAGCCTATTGGGAACGAAATCTTCCTTCATCTTGATGTGGGTAAAACTCATGTTGTCTTAAGAACCAGTCCAACATCAGATTTCAAGACTGGTCAAGCAATAAACCTTACATTTGAAAAGAAAAAATTTCATTTATTCAACAAATCCGAGGGCCTCAGAATAGATCTTTAACTATCGAATCGGATTGACAATCAGGGAGATAGGTTATGCTCACTAAACACAGTAAGGAGGAATAATGCTTGAAAGATATAAAGAAAACCCCATTCTAAAGCCAATAGGATCTCACCCCTGGGAATCCAAAATGGTCTTCAACACCGCCGCTATATATCTTAACAAAAGAGTCCATTTATTGTACCGAGCAAGTGATATTGATGATATCTCCACAATTGGCTATGCATCCTCAAAAGACGGATTTCATATTGATGAAAGACTCGAATCCCCTGTGTTCTCACCCCAGAGTGAAGAGGATCACTTTGGATGTGAGGACCCGCGAATATCAAAAATCGAGGATCGCCTCTATATCTCATACACTGCCTACGGATGGACTCCCGGGATGGAAGATGGTAAACTACGGATTTCTACAAGAGTGCCACAGATCGGGATAACCTCTATCTCTGTGGATGATTTTTTGAACCACAAATGGAATTTCAGTAAGAGGTTATATCCTTTAAGGGGTGTAGAAAATAAGGATTGTGTGATATTCCCGGAGAAATTTGGGGGGAAATATGTAATCTACCATCGCGTCTCTCCTCATATCTGGATTTGTTACTCTGACGACCTTATTCACTGGTATCACCATAACATATTGATGAGTCCAAAACAAGGATGGGAGTACTATAAGATAGGAGCAGCTGGGCCTCCCATCAAGACAGAGAAAGGATGGCTTTTTATCTATCATGGAGTTTCGAACACTCTCGTCTACAGGCTTGGATTTGCTTTTATAGATTTAAAGGACCCGAGTAAGGTCATCTATAGACATCCCGAGCCAATTCTTGAACCAAGAAGGGAATATGAAAAAGAGGGAGTGATCCCTGAGGTTGTCTTTAGCTGTGGCGCTGTCCTTAAGGATGATACCGTGCTTGTATACTATGGTGGTGCTGATACTGTTATAAGTATTGCAACAACTCCACTATCCTGGTTCTTTGAACTGGCAGGATTATAGAAAACCCTTGAAGAAATGGACCTAAAAAAAGAATATGCTTAAATCTATCAAAAGTTTCCTCATTCCTTTATTTGGATTGATATTCCTTTCGGAAAGTATTTCATTATGCGCAAAAGATAATGTTGTTAGACTTACCTACTGGCCTTCTTCTAATCCTGAGGAAATAGAATTAGCGACCTCTATTGTAGATGAATGGAACAGGACACATCCGTATATCCAGGTTGACATGCAGCCGCTTCCAGCCAGTCAGTCAAGCGAAGAGGTGCTTTTTACAGCAGTTGCAGCAAAGACAACACCCGATATATGCTCTAATATATGGCCTGGAATCGTTCCGGAATTCGCTCTGGCAAACGCTCTTGTTGCTCTGGACAAATTCAAGGACTTTTGGGATGTTGCCTTCCTGCGTACAACCAAAAATATCCTTGAATCATTCATCTCAAAAAATGGTCATATTTATCAAATGCCATGGAAGGGCAATCCAATAATGATGGAGTATAATGTGAGACTTCTCAGGGATGCGGGCATATTTAAACCACCAAGAACTTATGCAGAATTTATGAACGCTGCCAAGGAACTCACAAGGGATACAGATGGAGATGGTACAATCGATCAATGGATAGGTATAATCAATGTGAACCCTGTTTGGTGGCATAGGTTCTTTGATTTTTATTCTCTCTATATTGCTGCATCCAGAGGTAGAACCCTTTTTGAGAATGGAAAGGTTGATTTTAATAACGAATATGCAAAAGATGTATTTCGATTTCTGCAAGAGGGTTTTAAAAAGAAATATTTTCCAATGGGTACCCTTCAAGGAAATCAATTTTTGTTGGAACACGTAGCTATTCAATTCGTGGGTCCCTGGGATATTGGGTTTCTGGAGAAAAATAAACCTGAGAATTTTGAGTATGATTTTGCACCTTTACCTGTTCCTGAGGGCACTCCAGAACCAATTCTAACCTATAGCGACCCAAAGAATATTGTGATATTCAGTACCACAAAACATCCAGAAGAGGCGTGGGAATTTGTTAAATTCCTGATTTCAAAGGAGAATGACCTCCAACTTCTAAAGATAACCTACCAAATGCCCTTCAGAAAGGATTTAGATATTGATCCTGCCTTCAAGAAATACTTTAAGGAGAATCCAAAGACGCTGAAATTCGCAAAACAAATATCCTACACAAGAGGGACTGATAATATTCCACAGTTAAAGGAAATCTTTGATGCAATAGCACAGGCATTTGAGTATTGCTGTGTTTATGGCCAGCAAACCCCTGAAGATGCTATAAAAAACGCTACAGAAATTTGTAAACAAATAATAGAAAGATAAAAAATATATGAAAAAAATGAACAAATATGAAAATAACAGAGTTGGGTACTTAATGGGATTGCCTTATATCATTTTTTTCCTTCTATTCGTGGCCTATCCTCTCATTTTTTCCTTTATCCTGGTTTTCCATAAGTGGGATATAATAGGACCCATGAATTTTGTCGGTTTTGTTAATTTTAGTCATCTTCTTCACGATTCACTCTTCTGGAAATCTCTGGGTAACACGCTTATCTTCCTTGCCATACATATTCCCCTCCAGATTATCATCGCCCTTGTCATTGCAAACATTCTTAATCAGAAAATAGTTGCAAGGGGTTTCTTCAGGGCTGCATTTTTCCTACCTGTGGTCATATCAGGCGTGGTAGTTACTATGATATGGCAGCAACTCTATTCACAGGAGACAGGCCTATTTAATATGCTGCTATCTAAAATTAGCCTACCTAAGATACCATGGCTTATCAGTACCAAATTAGCTATGCCATCGATTGCAATAATGGCCACATGGAAAAATGTTGGGCTTTACATCGTTTTGTTTTTAGCAGGTCTGCAAAATGTACCGGTCTCCCTCTATGAGGCAGCAGACCTTGATGGAGCAACAGGGGTCCAGAAGTTCCTTCATATAACTATTCCAATGATAAACCCCACCATAATAATGGTCTTGATCCTCTCAACCCTGGGTGGTTTCTCTCTGTTTATCGAGCCTTATGTAATGACAGGAGGTGGACCAATGAACAGCACCTTATCCTGTGTACTATATATCTATAAGCAGGCCTTCTACTTCAACCATATGGGATATGCTGCTACCCTTGGGTTCGCTGTAGCTTTTATTATAATGATTGTGGTAATAATCCAGCGCCGTTTATTTGAAACGGAGATCTACACATGAAAAAGGTGTTATTTTATATAGTATTATCTCTCGTCGCATTGAGCTTCATCTATCCTTTCATCTGGATGGTTTCAGCAACCCTTAGACCAGAGAGTGAGCTATCCAACCTCTCTCCCATCTCGCGCAATTTTTCCACTTCCAATTATAGATCAGTCCTTGAGAAAATACCAATAGGTCGAGCTTTCCTGAACAGTCTTTTTGTATCATGTTCAATAACACTATCAGTACTTGTCTTCGCTTCAATGATAGGTTATGCCCTGGCAAGATTGAAATTTATTGGAAGAGAGTTAATCTTCATGGTTATCCTCTTCACAATGATGATTCCATTCCAGATAACTCTGATACCTCTTTATGTCCTTATGGTCAAATTTGGCTGGACAGATACCTATCAGGCTCTAATCGTTCCCGGTATGATAAGCGCATTCGGAATTCTTCTCTTTACACAATATTTCAAGGCTTTCCCACAATCCATAATAGATGCAGCCCGAATGGATGGTTGTTCAGACCTTGGTATACTTTTTCGAATTGTCTGGCCTAACTCAATACCTGCTTTGGTAACAGTGGGGATAATCACATTTATGAATACATGGAATGACATCCTATGGCCTTTAGTCGTTATTAGAAAACAATCTATTATGACTATGCCGCAGATGGTAACTCTGTTTGCAGTTGGTGGTCAGGCCCCACAAGTTGGTGTACAGTTGGCCTCGGCGACAATGTTAGCTGCTCCTATAGTTATAGTTTATAGCATATTCCAAAGATATTTTATTGCCAGTATGGCTCGTACGGGTTTAAAAGGATAGTTTGCTGATGAAAAGAACAAAAAGAAATTTTCCCAATTTTAAAACTACTCTTAGATGATAAAATGGAAAAGACTTGCTTTCTAAAGGACGAAAAACCTGTCTATTTAATAGGAGCCAACTATTGGCCAAGAAAGACAGGACCCTTAATGTGGAGAAAGTGGGATTCAGAAGAGGTCAAGGAAGAGCTCGAACAGATGAAGAGCATAGGGATGAATGTGTGTCGGTCTTTTCTCTACTTCCCTGACTTCATGCCCAGGCCTCTTGATGTAAATAAAGATATGCTTGAAAGGTTTGCAGAATTTGTTGCTCTCTGCGAGAAAGTGAATATCTATACGATACCCACTTTTTTTGTTGGCCATATGTCTGGAGAGGACTGGGATGTCAATTGGAGAAAGGGTAAGAACTTCTATAATGACCCCTGGATGCTTACGCAGGAAACATTGTATGTTAGGGAAGTTGTAAAAAAGGTTAGAAATAGTAAAGCAATCATCGGATGGTTGTTGTCAAATGAAATTACAAACTACGCTGGTATGGCTGATGCTAAGATTGTTCTCAAATGGATAAATACAATTTGCGAGACAATTCGTCAGATCGATACTATACACCCAATCAGTGTTGGAGATGGAGTTTGGGGGCAAGAAGTTTATGGGAGGGATACGGGATTCAGATTGAGGGAACAAAAAAACGTTGTTGATTTTTTTGGACCCCACTTTTATCTTTATGAGGACGATGCCCTCCGGCATTCATACATTCCATCCTTCATAATAAAGATGTGCGATTTTGGTAAACCTGTGCTTCTTGAAGAATTTGGTTGTTCTAATTGTTTCGCCTCAGAAAAGCATCAGGCAGACTACTATCGCACGACTTATCATAGCGCATTTCTTGCAGGAGCAGTTGGCACCCTGTGTTGGTGCTACTCGGATTTCAGTCTTCCCTATCAAAGACCATACTCTCACCACACCCATGAGCTACTCTTTGGCGTCACAAGAAGGGATGGCTCAATAAAACCTGCCGGAAATGAGATAAAACGATTTAGCAAAATAATGGACATATTTGATATATCGGAAATTGATACCGAGAAGAATAATGTTTCCATTCTAATTCCAACCTATTATTCCCTTGATTATCCGTATTCAAGGGAAGATAAAGATATGATTAGAAAGGTCCTTCTCCAGTCTTATACATTGACTAAACAGTCACACGTAAATGGGGGATTCCTTCGAGAGCCCCAACTACCAGAAGATATTGAATCAAAAGAAAAACCGAGTATCCCAAAAGAAATAAAATTGTTAATCGCACCAAATATCCAGAAATTCACCGCTCCATTCTGGGAGTCTATCTATCGATATGTCGAAGAGGGAGGTATGTTTTACTGTTCTTTTCACTTCGATATGTGGATACACATATTTGAAAGGTTGTTTGGAGCAAAACACAATCTGCGATTTGGTCTTGCTGAAATACCCGAAAGAGAGGTTGTAGAGCTACAATTTATCAAGGACTTTTTTGATATATCAAAGGGAAAAAAATTCGCATACCATCTTAACGGGCTCTATAGAGATAATGCGTTTTGTCCAGTTACTCCCACCACAGCAGAAGTTATTGCTGTAGATGAGAAAGATAGACCTGCAATCCTTTTAAATTCCATAGGAAAGGGCAAGGTAATCTTCTCAACTTATCCTCTTGAATACTATCTGGCAAATACTCATGAAGTTTACAAAAAAGACGAGACATATCGGATTTACAAAACCTTGGTAAAAATGGCAGGAATAGAGCCAACCTTTAACTCTCCCAATCCATACGTGGAGTTAGGTACAATAAAACATAAGGAAAACTTAGGATTTCTTTTATGGATAATTAACCATGATTGGGAAAAGACAGCCGGGTTCATCCAAACTGATTTAGACATTAAAGAGGTAACGGATATAGAGACAAGAAAATCTATCTACTTTAAAGACATATTCCATTTGACTTAAGTCCAAAGGAAGTTACAGTATATGGTATCAAAATTGATTAAAACTAAGGAGGCTGATAATTAGGGCTGCTGTATTCTATAAGCCGGGTAATATAAAGATCGAAGAAAGAAAGATTCGCAAAATAATGCCTGATGAGTTACTTATAAGTATGGAAGCTTGCGGTATATGCGGAACAGATATACACATTTTCGATGGAAGTGCAAACTCTGCTCCTCCTGTAATTCCTGGACACGAGTATACCGGTACAGTTAAAGATGTTGGCAGCGATGTTACCCGATTTAAAATAGGAGATAGGGTGGTAATCGACCCAAATATTACCTGCGGGCATTGCTACTATTGCCGACGAGGTCTTCCCCATCTCTGTAAAAACCTCACTGCTCTTGGTGTTCATAGAGATGGAGGTTTTGCTGAATTTTCAATTGTACCAGAGACCCAGGTTTACAAACTGCCTGATAATATACCTTTTGATTGGGGAACCTTTGTTGAACCTCTTTCTTGCTCAATTCATGGAATGGATCTGGCAGATATAACTTCGGGTGACACAGTCGTAATTCTCGGAGCGGGTGTTATTGGGCTTATGATATTAGAACTGACCTCCTTTTCTGGTGCAGGTAAAATAATTGTTGTTGAGCCAAATAAAGAAAGAAGAGAAATTGCTCATAAGTTGAAAGCCCACATAGTGATAGACCCAACAAAAGAAGATGTCAGGGATATAATAATGAGAAACAGTTACAATGGCGCAGATGTTGTGATAGAATGTGCTGGTCTTCCTACGACCTCCAGATTAACATTCGATTTGGTCAGAAGGGCTGGGCGAATAATTCTCTTTGGTGTATGCGATAAAGAGGCAAAGATCTTTATTAAGCCACAGGAAATATATTATAAAGAGCTAACAATAAAGGGCAGTTTTATCAATCCAAATACCTTTAGCCGTGCAATAGAATTACTCTCCCTTGGAAAAATAGACTTTAGCAAATTTAATATAACAAGATTCCCACTCGAGGAATTACTAAAGGCATTTGAATGCCATAGAGAACAGAAGGCTACTAAGATCATAATCCTCCCAAAAACATGATTTTAAAGGAAGAGCTGCTTAATAACGCATTTGATCCTTTAACAATTAGAGAATCGATTGGTGATTAGTCTGCTCTATATAGATGGGTTACACCCTTATTAAATTTATCAAAAAGAGATAATAATGGTATTATTCTTTGTATCACTACAGATATTTTTAACATCGACCCTAAGCGACTCTTCAGGGGTTATAGAGAATAAATCAGGAAAAAAAGATTCTTTTTACCGGGTAAACCTCAAACACATAGATTATCTAAATGAAATTATCCATATAGATGGAATTCCAATGATGATAACACATATCTACTCTGAATATCCAAACTACGACTGGGAAGAAGCCTCTGGAGAGGGCATAGCCTGTATTGATGATGTGAGTAGAGCTGTTATACTCTATCTAAAGCATTACGAGTTATACGAGGATAGTCTATCTTTAGAAAAGGCGAAAAAAGGGCTCAAATTCGTTATTTATATGGAACAAAAAGACGGCCAGTTTTATAACTTCATCAGAAGAGATTATACCATAAATAAAGAAGGAAAGAATAGCAAAAAATCATTCAATTTTTGGGCAGTAAGAGGGCTACGAGCCTTATGTTATGGATACAGGGTTCTAACTAAAATAAATGACCCCTTTGCAAGGGAACTTAGAGAACAAATAGAACCCACTCTTGATCAAATAAAGAATTTTTTGAAACATTACGGTGAATACGAATTTTTTTGTGAGGTAAAGGTTCCCAAATGGCTTATTGGTGGCGGCGATGCCACAGCCGAGGTTATTTTAGCTTTATTAGATTACTACACCGTAAATCCAGATGATGAGATTAAAGGATTCATTGAAAAACTTGCCGATGGTCTGGTTCAATTTCAGGTAAAGAACTCGGAAAATCCTCTTTACGGTATGCATTTTTCCTGGAAAAACCATTGGCATGCATGGGGTAATACACAAACTGAAGCTCTTGCCAAAGCCGGGAGAACTTTTAAAAATTCATCCTGGCTTGAATCAGCGAAAATGGAGGCGGATAATTTCTATCTCTTTCTCCTATCAAAAAATTTCCTTCAAAGCATTGAATTGCGAAAAGGGAATCAGACAAAGATAAAGGTATATCCACAGATTTCCTACGGCATACGACCCATGGTTTCTGGCTTTATTCAACTCTACATTGCAACTAAGGAAGATAAATATGCAAAGTTGGCAGGTCTTGTTGCCTCCTGGCTAAGAGGAAATAACCGGGCCCATGAGGTAATGTATGACCAGAAAACCGGTAGAGGTTTCGATGGGATCCAGAGTGAGGATGAAATCAATAGAAACTCAGGGGCAGAATCTACAATTGAGGCCATTATGGCTATTATGGAAATTGCTTGGAATCCAACTTCTATGAGATACTTCTATTATACCCTTGAAACTAAAAATGAAATAAAAAATTATGTAGTTTATAGAGGTATTAATCAAAAAGAAATTAAAATTGGCTTTGATGAAAGGTTGAATGGATGGAGTATATCTGAAAACTTATTTAATAAGTAAAGTTTGGGGTCAGGTCTTGATTTTTGAATTTTTAAAATTATTATGCTAAGAAATGAGTAGACCATTAAGAATAGAATTTACAGGAGCAGTATATCATATAACATCTCGTGGTAATATTCAAAAATCAAGACCTGACCCCAATTCCAGTTGCATTGACATAGATGGAAAAAGACCTAATATAAAAAAAAGGAGGTAGGAATGTTTGGAACTGTTGGATGGCCTGAAATAATAATTATTTTAGTAATCGCTCTTTTGTTATTCGGGGCAAAGAGACTGCCAGAAGTTGGTAGATCTCTTGGAAAAGCAATCAGGGAATTCAAGAAATCCTATCGGGAGATATCAAACGAATTTGAAGAAGAAGAACCCCCGAAGGATAAAACGGAGAAGAAAGAAAATAAATAGAAGGAATTTCTTAAAATTTGCAGCCTTGAGTTTCTTTATTAATCCGTTAAGGAGACTTCTTGGAGGCCCACTTGAGCATGCTGAGAATTTCAATGTATGGGAAGGTAATTTCTTTAAACAGAAAACAGTGGATTCAAGTGAAGTAAGACAGGGCACAATTCGAGCAATGGTAGATGGAAGGTGGCAGAGATACAAAATAAAAAAACTACCTGAACCTTTTATGGAATGGAATTTAAAAGCAAGGCTTGAAAGTCTGAATGGAATAATGAAACATAAACCTCCAGAACTTGCTGGACCTCATTCAGGCATGATCGCTTCATATGGGGTGGGTAGAAAAGATAGCCGCTTCACCCTCAATAATTGTGTAAAGGGCTTTGGGTTTACTCCAAAAGAGGAGTATATCAATGAGAAACTTAAGTATATTAAGGATACCAGTAACGCTCCAATGCTAAAAAAAATGGAGTTTTTAAAAGATATTTATAAAAATCCATCTCTTCTTAATCCTCACGTTCAGACTTCGCTTGAATTATATACAACTCCCGATTTTGAAACCCATTCTTTCTTGAACCTCATCAGAAATCCACAAGCTACGATCGTTTTTCTCAGTAACCCGAGTTATGAACTCAGAACAATTGTTCGAGTTATAAACCCGAATGATAAAAGTGCTAACCCCTATGAGAGAAAGATTGTGGAATGGACCAATCGTATCCATTCCTATTTCCATGGCAAATTTAGAAAGAAATTTATTGGTTTAATATGCTATGTAATTGAGGTCTTTGATAATTCTCCAGGTAAGAAAGAAGCTCTTGGTCAGAGATTAATTTAAGCTATTTCCTGTAACTTGTAAAGCGTTCGATATATTCCATCTTCCTTAATAAGTTCACGATGCGTTCCTCTTTGCGTAATTTCTCCCTTGTGAATTACCATTAATGAGTCTATCTTTTTAAGGGTTGCAAGACGATGAGCTATAATGAGTGAGGTTCTCCCTTCAATCATCTTAAAAAGAGCTTCCTGAATCAGGTATTCAGTCTCTGGATCGATATTTGCTGTTGCTTCGTCTAATATAAGAATTGGAGAATTATCAACTAAGGATCGGGCAAAGGTGACCAGTTGTTTTTCTCCAAGTGATAGACCTCCTCCTTCCTCGGTGACCTTTTGAGCAAGAGATATATCTCTTCTTTCGATTGCCTTCCCCAAATTTGATACTGAAAGGGCTCTTTTTACCTGTTCCTCGTATACATCTCTCCAGAGAGTCACATTTTTCTTTAAGGTTCCGGAAAAAAGGAAAGGTTCCTGAGGAACTGTGGCTATATATTTCCTCAAAAAAGATTTATCCATATTTCTTATATCCACACCATCTACCTTGATCGAACCCTTATCGATATCATAAAGTCTGAGAAGAAGTTTGACCATTGTCGTTTTTCCAGAGCCCGTATAACCCACAATCCCAACCTTTTCTCCCGGTTTTATTCTAAATGATATGTCCTTAAGAGTCCATTCCTTGTCGTCGTAAGAAAACCAGACATTCTCAAATTCAATATCGCCCTTGATTTTTGGAGTTCTGGCTATTTCAGGATTCGGGATTTTTTGCTCCTTTTTTAAAATATTATAAACCCTTTCCCCTGCAGCCATAGCGGCCTGCATAATATTAAATTGCTCACTTAACTGTTCTATCGGCTGGAATAATCTTCCAAGGTATGAAATAAAAGCAACAAGGGTTCCAAAACTTACTATCCCTCCAATGATTCCCCTGCCTCCAAACCATAACAGGCAAGCTATACCAATGGACCAGATAAAACTAACAAGAGGCCTAAAAATCCCNAATATTTTAACCATCTTAAAAGTAGTTTGGTAATAATCTTCATTTATTTCGGAAAATTCTTTCTCCTTCCTCNCTTCCTGCACAAATGCTTGAATAATAGAGATGCTGGAAAGATTCTCTGATATATTAGCATTTATCATGGCAAGTTTCTTTCTGACATTTCTGTATATTTCTCTCGCTTTAGTCCTGAAAAGAAAAGTTAAATAGATAATTAAGGGTAGGATAGCAAGAACAATAAGGAATAATTTATGGCTTAAATAGAACATAACACCTAATATTGCCAGAATTGTAAGTATCTGTGAACCAAGGTAAACAAGAACTTCAGAAAAGAATTCACTGAGAGCCTTGACGTCATTGGACCCGCGAGTTACGAGTCTTCCTACAGGATTCTTCTGGAAGAACTTATAAGATAAAGTTGTATATTTTTCTATTACATTTTCTCTTATCTTATAACTGATTTTCTGACCAATCCATTGAATCTGATAAACCTGGATATAAGAAAATACAAAAATTAGAGAAATGAGTAGAAGATAGATAAATGCTAATTTCTTTATACCGGAAAGGTCTCCCTTTCTAATTAGCATTCTATCTGCAACGGAAAGTTTACTTAGCTGACCAGGTGAGATAACATAATAATCTTCTTGCTCTAAATATTCTATTTTTTCAATAACTTTTTTTATTCCTGTTGTCTTTCGGATAAGGTAATAATTCTCCTTTGAAATTATTCCATCTCCCTCAAGTTTACCTTTTATTTCCTGTCTTACATTGGCAAGATCAGCAAATATTCTTCCCTTGGCAGTAATGAGGAGCTTTTTCTCCAATAGTTGAGGTTCCTTATTTGGTTTAAGGACCTCTTTCCCTGTAGGCATTATGTATCGATCTATTCCTACCTTATAAATATAAGGGAGCATGAGGCTAAAACCTGCAAGAAAGATTGCTAAAAAGAAGTTTAGAGTGACAATTTTCCAGTAAGTTTTTATGTATACCAACAGCCATTTGAATATCGTCAAATCGAAGATTTTTGCTGTCTTATCTTCCTCGAAGTAAGAATGATTTCCACCATGCATTATTCTAAGAGTTCCTCCAGTTTTTGACGTTCGTAAAGCCTTGAATAAAGTTTCCCATTATGGATTAAATCCTTATGTTTCCCTCTTTCTACGATCTCACCATCATCCATTACAAGAATTTCGTCCATGTCTTTAATAGCTGAGAGTCGGTGACTTATTATTATTGAAGTTCTTCCTTTAAGGAAATCAGAAATATTTTCCATTATCGCTTTCTCTGTATTTGAATCTACAGATGAAAGAGCATCATCGAGTATTAAAACGGGTGGATCCAGTATTAAGGCTCTTGCTATTGCAATCCTCTGCTTTTGACCCCCGGAAAGGTTTGCACCCCTTTCTCCCAGCTGGGTTTCAAAACCTTCCTCAAAACCCATTATCTCATTATATATTTCGGCTTTTTTCGCCGCTTCTACAACCTTATCAAAAGAAACTTCAGGATCCCCAAAGGAGATATTTTCCCTGATCGTTGTGGAAAAGAGGATCGTTGATTGTGGAACAAGACCAACTGTTTTCCTTAGATTCTCAAGGGAAATTTCCTGAATAGGATGTCCATCAATATAAATACCTTTCGTATCATAATACCTCCAGAGGAGATTAATTAGAGTGCTTTTACCAGAGCCTGTTGTTCCCGCAATTGCTGAGTTCTTTTGTGGTCTGAATTGGGCATTTATTCCTTTAAGCACAAGTCTGCCATTGTAACCGAAGTTAACATTCTCAAGTTTTATTACTCCTTCTTTTACCTTCCGGGAGCCTGAATCTTTGACTTTTGGTTCTCGCAACAATATTCTGTTTAAACGCTTTAAAGAGGCAGTCCCCCTTTGGACCCTGTTTATAACCATTCCAATTGCCACCAATGGCCATATCAAGATGTCAAGGTAGTTGAAGAAAGCCACAAAGGAACCAAGAGTTATCTCCCCTACCATAACATCTCGCCCACCGAAGAACAGAACGAGACCAAAGGCAACTGAAGCAAAGAAAAAAATTGTCGGACGAAATCCAGCCCAGTATTTTACCATATCCATCATCCTGCTAAAATAATCATCGTTTGTATGATCAAAATCTTTCACTGCTCCTTTTTCTTGAGCATAATCCTTAATGATATGAACACCTGTAATAAACTCTCGTATTTTCGCCGAAAGGAGAGAAAAACCCTCTTGTGACCGTTCGAACTTTATATGAATCATCCTTCCGAAATAATAGGCACAAACACCAATAAAAGGAGCAACTATTAATGAATATAAGGTAAGGGTCAAACTTATATGAAACATCATCCCCAGGGAAACAAAGCCCATGAATATAATATCTGCACCAATAACAACTCCAAATCCTGCAGCCTGCTGAACTGCAAGCACATCATTTGTAGCTCGAGCCATAATATCACCTGTGTCTGTTTCTTGATAAAAATAGGCCCCAAGAGACATTAAACGATGGAAAAAATCCTTCCTTAGATCTCTTTCTATCATCCGAGAAGTCCCGATTATCAAAACCCTCCAGAGAAACCTGAAAAAGAGGACAATTAAGCCTAAACCAAGAATAATCGATGCATAGAAGAATAAAGGATGGGAGAGTGGAAGATTCGAAAGGTCATCAATAACAAACTTCATTATCCATGGAACCACCATTTGAGCTCCATCCACAATAAGAAGGAAGAAAAGACCTATAACTATCCTTCCTTTGTATTTTAACAACCGTCTACCAAGATCCTTTAGTTCTTTCATAGTTTAGTTTATAAATAGAAGCTTAAACACATTTGTCAAGATGAGTGAACAATAACGGGTTCTTCCCTTGACTAATATCTGAATAAAAACAATACTACAAATATGAAAATACTACTGGTAAGCCCTCCAATCTATGATTTTGCAGCTTATGATTTCTGGATGAAACCTCTCGGCATCTTATACATTTCAAGCATTTTGAAGGAAAAGGGACACAAAGTCTACCTGATTGACGCAACTAACAGGTTTGATTCTTACTATTCAGAGGTAAAAAGTGATAGATTTGGGAGAGGAAAAATTAATGCAAAAACGGTTTTGAAACCAGAAATCTTAAAGGGCATTCCCCGAAGATATAGAAGATATGGATTACCACGAAAGATAATAATAAAAAAGATTAAGGAGTTTGATCCTGAAGTGGTTATGGTAAGTTGCACGATGACCTACTGGTATCCCGGGGTAGTTGAGATAAAGAAGATTCTGGATTCTCTACCAATTAAACCAACCCTTCTACTTGGGGGCATTTATCCAAGACTTCTCCCTATTCACGCAAATTCTCTTGGTTTTGATAGGGTTTATACAGGAAGTGGAGGTTTTATTGATGAAATCGGTGTAGAAATACCAGATGATTTCTCTCGGTTCCCTCCACCTGACTACTCGCATTATGAAAATTTAGAGTATGCTGCTATAGCTACCTCTCTTGGCTGTCCTTTTTTTTGTCCCTATTGCGCTTCTCCTAACCTGTATGGGAAAAAGCAGAATAAAGAAGCAGAACAGGTTATCGAAGAAATTGAG
The DNA here is from genome assembly GCA_002215665.1 of candidate division TA06 bacterium JGI_Cruoil_03_38_101. GTDB lineage: Bacteria > Hydrothermota > UBA3072 > UBA3072 > UBA3072 > UBA3072. The sequence goes on from NGFL01000017.1 coordinate 17,636, forward strand.
TATCTATATAAAAAGGAAATACACAAGTTCGCCTTTTACGACGATGCTTTGCTTATTACAGAGGATAGGTTTGTCAATCTTTGCCAGAAAATTAAGGAGAGGGGTATTTCTGCCAATTTTTTCACACCAAATGGGCTACATTCAAGATTTCTCACCCGGGAAGTTGCACAGTGGATGCATAAGGTCGGATTTAAAGAGCCAAGGATATCCCTTGAGACAACGGATGAGGATTTGCAAAAGCGCTTTTCGATAAAGACTACCAATGGAGAATTTATCCGGGCTGTGGAGAATCTTTCAACCACGGGTTACAATAAAAAACACATTTATACTTATCTCCTTGCAGGATTACCTCAATTTAGTTTTCCATCTGTAAGGAAGTCAATTTTGGATGTTGCAAGGATTGGTGTTAAGGTATCACTCGCAGAATTCTCCCCTATTCCTGGAACGCCGATGGAACAAGAACTTCCAGACCCTCTTTTAACAAACAATACTGCGTTTTATTACTATAAAGGTATGGGGAAGGAAATGGAGCGAATAAAACAGTTAGTAAAATGGGCTAATAAAGGTATAGATCTTGGAATTTCAATTAAGGAGATTAAAGATTATCTATGATATTCCACTTTGAAATCCACTTTCCCTGTCTTTCCCTTGTAGNATCAAGTTTTATGTAATCCTTTGGCAGAAATTTCTTCCTGATATTCACTNCTGCACCTATCACTTCCAGTAAATATCCCAATCGAGCCATTAAACTCTTATCGCGGCATCGACATGCATATTTGATGAGTTTACCAATGGAAATGAAATTAAACGAATCTTTCAGAATCTCCTTTAATTTTATTAAATCCGGCCCATATTCCATCTGCTCAAGGGAATCTATTATCGCTTTTTCAGGTTCGGCAATAATAACTTTGTTCCCATTTATAGTCGTAGAACAAAAACCAAAGAATTTGTAAGGCTTTAAAGTAATGTACCTAAAATTATATGTTTTAAACTCCAAAGGCCTTTTTCTTTTAGGAGTGGCTACATAAACCTCGCTCTCCCAATCTTCTCGCATTTTATAGACATATAAGGCTGTCTTAAAGGAGATGTATGAGGGTTGAACAGTTTTATATGCTATAAGAAAAGGAAATTCTTCCTCTTCTGGAAGAGTGTATTTCCCCTTTTCGATCTCTTCTACTTCCCCATCCATTTTCAACTGATAAATTATTTGGGAGGCGTAATTATTTGAAATGCCAAAGGGAGAACATATATCAGATATAGTGAAGAACCGCCTACCTTCTTTTCTTAGTGAGGATAGTATTAATTTCTTCATTATAGACATAATTAGACTATTCCTTTTCCAACTTTGAAATAAATTCCTCTTTTGAAGTATTGAATTCAATGAGTTTATACTTTGAGGTCTTGCCTGCTACAATTCTAACAGGAACACCGGTGATATTCTTTAAATAATGAATAAGCTCTTTATTGGCTTTGCCCTTCACAGGAGATTTTTTCACCCATACCTTGAATCTCCCCTCTGCCATCTTCACTATTTTATTCTTATTTGCCCCTGGTTTTACCTTGATTTTTAGTTTTCCCATAAAAACAATATAAAATTTTTTCTAAATCTGTCAACCCATCCCTTTTCTGTACCCCGCAATTCTGTCGGGGTCTAGCCCCGACTCTACATTTATAAAAATCAAATATAATGTTTATCCACTTATAAAAACCTCTGAGTCCTTGTTATGGAAGAGTTCAAAGCAATTCTTTATGAAAAAATCATGAAACTCCAAATCCCTTTCTCTTTATATAGTGAGGTGGTTCCTTGACAGAGAATTAAATCATAATATAATCTATCTATGGATGTGGCAACAACCTATTTAATAATTATAAAAGGTTTAAAGGAATATTTTATTAAGAGTGGATTCAAAAAGGCAGTAATTGGACTAAGTGGTGGGATTGATTCATCTCTTTCAACTTTACTCATAACTGATTCAATAGGGAGAGAAAATCTCTTCCCTATCTTTATGCCAAGCGAATTTACATTAAAAACCAGTAAAAAAAATTCTTATAAACTATGTGAAAATTTGAATTTAGAATTGATGGAAATTAATATCACAGGGATATTTGACAAATATTTAGAAATCCTTTCAAATAAATTTATCATCAAGAAAATTAATGTGCCTGAAGAAAATCTTCAGGCAAGGATAAGAGGAAATATCCTGATGTATTTTGCAAACAGAGAACAAGCCCTTGTTATTGGCACAGGAAATCGCTCAGAAATCCTAACTGGTTACTGCACTCTCTACGGAGATACAGTTGGAGCGATTGCACCAATTGGCGATCTATATAAAACTGAAGTCTATGAAATGGCTAATTGGATAAATAGAAGAAGAAATAACATAATTCCTCCTTCAATATTAAAGGAAAAACCTTCTGCAGAACTAAATGTAAATCAACTTGATGAAGATGAACTTCACCCTTATAAAATTCTGGATCCCATCCTTAAACTTTATGTTGATGAAGGGAAAAGCATTGAAGAGATTGTAAATGCAGGATTCAAGAAAGAGGTGGTTAGGGATATCATCCGGAGAGTCAAAGCAAACGAATTTAAACGCCAACAACTCCCCTCAGTTATAAAGATTAGAACCGTAAAATCAAGTAGGTAGCACAATAAACCTGAATGCAAAGACAGCAAATAACACCCACATAACCGGATGTACTTCCCTTACTCTTCCTGCAAACAACTTTATTATTGGATAAGAAATAAAGCCAAGAGCCATTCCATCAGATATACTATAGGTTAAAGGAATTCCAATTAGAGTAAGAAAAGCGGGTATTGATTCTGTTACATCATCCCATTTTACATTTGAAACAGTCTTTATCATAAGAGAACCAACCACTACCAGCGCAGGGGCTGTAACAGGATAGTAAACTTCTTCACCGACTGAATATCCCCCTCCAATGGCTTTTACCAGAGGATAAAAGAATATCGCAAGGAAGAAACACAAAGCTGTAAAAATATTTGCAAGACCTGTTTTCCCTCCCTCACTAACACCCGTTGTGCTCTCAATATAACTTGAGACGGTAGAAGTTCCAAGTAGACTTCCAACTACAGTCCCAACAGCATCTGCCATTAGAGCCCTACCTACCCTTGGTAATTTTCCTTTCTTGAGGAAACCTGCAAGTGAACTTACACCGATTAGAGTGCCAACTGTATCAAAGAAATCAAGGAGAAAGAGAACCACAATGGGTGTTATATATTCCCATCTCAAGGCTCCAAGTATATCGAGTTTAAAAAATGTCGGAGCAATTGACGGAGGAGATGATACAACGCCTTGAAACTTAATAATACCCATAGGAATTCCGATAACTGCTGTAATAAGGATGCCCCAGAGGATAGCTCCTTTTATCTTCCTGGCAATTAAGAAAAACATAATGAAAAGACCTATGAAAAATAGCAATACATAATTTGTGTTCAAAGACCCAAGACTCACGCCCGATGCAGGACTCTTTGCGATAACTCCTGCCCACTGTAGGCCTATAAACGTAATGAAGATTCCAATACCAGCTGCAATTGACTTTTTTAAACTGTCGGGAATCGCATTCACAACAGCTTCCCTCACCCTGAAAAGAGTTAATATAACAAATATCAATCCGGAAATAAAAACAATTCCAAGGGCTTTGTTCCAGGCAACACCCATTCCAAGGACTATGGTATATGCAAACAGAAAATTCTCTCCCATTGCCGGGGCAAGAGCTATTGGATAATTTGCATAAAGACCCATAATAAGTGTTGCGATTATTGAAGATATAATGGTGGCCATCATAACTGCGCCAAAGTCCATTCCTATCTGAGAAAGTAGCATGGGCTGGACAAAAATTATGTATGCCATTGTCATAAAAGTGGTTATACCTGCAATAACCTCTGTTCTTAATGAAGTTCCTTTATCTTTTAGATGAAAAAACTCCATTTTTACCTCCCCTTTATTTATTTTCAATTCAAAAAGTAATAATCATTTGCACTTAATAATTATTCTATGTTCTTTAGCATTTATTTATTATTTAGCAATTACTATGAGTTTGCTAATTCTCGCATTTTCTTTTATATTTAAACCTGCTTCCCCCACAAAGAGAGTGGTTGTAATCCTGCCTGGTTTATTTATTATAAAGGTTGGATGGTAAGAACCATTTTTAGTCAACATTTCTGCAGGCTGTAATACAAGAATATTTTCTTCTAACAACGATTCTACAACCTTTTCGTTAAATTCGAGAAGATATTCACCCTTATTCAAAGACCACCATCCGTATTTATCATCAGGAGAACGTTTTTCTGGAGGGATTTCTCTTGGTTTACATTCTTTATATTCGCTCCCTCCAAAATCGAGCTCTCCCCTACCTGTGAGCTGAAAAATCTTATACACTGTTAGATGGATTCCGTCTTCTTGAATTTGAGTATCCTTATAGATGATATTCTCTAAATAATCTACTATATCATTGCCTTTTCTATACTCCATTTTTACCTCTTCTTTATTTTAGCGCCAGTTTATTCTCATTCACCAAAATTAAAGGAAATACCAACTAATGCACCAACATCACTAAAATCAATTACTTTGGTGTTATTTCTTGTTTTGCTGCTGTAAATATACATACCTTCGATGTAGAAACCCATCCTCCAGAATACCCTTATGTTGATTCCACTAATGAGGTCAAAAAGGATTCCTCTTTCCATAGCATTGAGAACATCAACTTTGGGGACCTCGAGCCCTCCAGTTCCACCTCCCAGGTAAATATGTAACCTCTTTTCGGCTATAGGAACAATATAGAATATATTAAGAGCAATTAAGTTGGCAATTTCATAATGATAAATTGCAACAGGAGACTTTTTGTGGGACTCATATGAAATTGAAGCCACAATGGGGTATTTATCCACTTTGATATCTAAAGCAAGTTGGTCACCACCTAATTTTCCATCCTCTGCACGATCGTCAATAAGACCCCCCTGACCTAATCGCATACCAAGGCCAATTGCATAAGCTTTATGAAAAAAGCCCAGAATTAGTATACAAACAACTATAACGGAAATTTTTCTCATTTAAACCCCTCCATAACTAAAAAAAGTATAAATTTCTATCATTTTTGAGTCCTCATAAGCTTATTTAAAAAACTTAAAATATACCTTTATCCAACAATATAAAATTATTGAAATACAATTAAATGTCAAGGATGGATAACAAAGGTCAGAAAGTTTTCTTATAATCCAGAGCTGAGTTTAAATTTACAAAAATTGGATAGGAGTAAGAAAAATAATTTTCCCTTGACACTGTTAGATTCCTGTATATAATGCACCAAGACAGATGGTGTCTTAATCGATGAATAAGGAGGAGCAGATGCGAAAACTCTTAATAGTAATACTATTAGTTGGTGCTTTTGGTCTTTTTGCTCAAATTCCTGTAGGAACCAAGGAAGTTGGTGTCGAAGCTGATATCGGAGATTTATTGGCCGATGATTTTACATATTCAATTCATGGTTATGGCGGATACTTCTTTATAGATAACCTCGAAGGCCTCCTGGGTGTAGGTTTGGGAGGAACTACCATGGATCTACCTGAAGGATTTAAAACTTCGGCTTTAGGGCTTACTATAGGAGCTTATTACCATGCACCAATGAGTGAGATGCTTGGATTCTTTGGTGGAGCCTGGCTTGGATATCAAAGTGGAGTAGTAGGGTCTATTGCTGAAGGCTATACGTATATCCCATTCGATGCAGGAGTAGAGTTTTTTATAACTAAATACCTCGGCATTAGGGTATTTGACCGCTTTACTATCAATCTTAAAAAGGGAATGGATAATACTGATCACATAATGGTATCATCCTTTGCGATTTTTTAAAAGTTAAGTATAGGCAACATTCCCGAATATAGATGCCATCTGTCTTTTTTATTCCAGAAGAAAGTCAGGAGTCCATCCTCCTCAATCTTTATCATATTTATCTACACAAAAAGGTTCTCAAGTTTTTATTAAGGTTGGGATAAAATAAGAGAGGTGGACAAAGTGTCGGTATAATTGTTTATTTCTCACTCCCCCATTTCTACTAAAATATGACTTCCTATATCGAGAAGCGTCTGTATAGCCAGTTGTAATCATGTTCAACTACCCAAAGGTTCTGTATCGAAGATGAGAGTGATTCGTAAGACAGACCCTTCAACTCTTCTAATTCTGCCAGAGTTTCTTCCAGTAAATTCAACTTCTTTTCAATTATTTCTTTATCGACCATTAATCTCTTTGGAGAATATTCAATGGATGAAAATCGAGATACTGTTCCAGAGCCTTCACTTGGAACTCAAGGCTCATTCTATCATCCTTGCTATAGATTAACTTACCAAATCTCGCTATTCTATGTTTTAAAAGGATTGGAGCGTCATTTAATATAATCAGGTCTATATCATTAAATGAGAGTAAAGATATCAATTCGGATATTAATTCAGCTTTGTATCCATATCTGTAATTTGATCCATCTATCCGATTATNATCCACCATAACCGCAATATCAATGTCACTTACACCTGTCGTTTTATTGTTAGGAATCGACCCAAATAGGAAAGAAAAAANTATTTCCTCTCTTTTTTTAAAAAATTCCTGAAGTGTTTCTTGAATCTTGTCAATTTCTGGTAATGTTTTCTTAATCATAGTTTAATTATATACATATTTGTTTTTGGGTCTTGTACACTTTAACAAGGGTTTTAATAATGGGTTTGCGATAGGGGGAATATTATGCTAATCACAAAAATGCCCAAAAGAAAATAACCGTCAGGCTTTAGAACTTGAGATAAAATAGAAACTCTACCGGTTGACTGACAGAGAAAAAAGATTATTACAAATAATAATGCAACTAAAAAAGCTAAACCTTGTGTAATTGAACTCAATATATAACTTGCATTGGTATTGTATGTAAAGTCCTTTAAAGCGAACTATAAAATAATCCAAAGTACGATAGACACCCCTAAAGGCCGAATATATTTGATTAACTTCCTGGAAATACTTTGATTCTTACCCATCTCCCACCTCCACAATCCTCTTCTCGACTTTTGGATAGATTTTGTCTATCTCCTTTTAGATTTCAATTGTTCTTTGAATGGGAAGCATTCCAGAGGTTGCATTTCCTCTACCCGATATATCAAATAATTTCTTTAAATATGATTTTACCAAGTTTGCTCCTGGTTTGTTATATTAAATTTAAAGAGTTTAAGATAGAAGTCAAGGTGCTATCTCATAATAAAATACATTACTCAATTTTTCTCTATTTTTATACCATTAAAAGAGGAAAATAGGTCTAAGAATTTTTAAATTTCTCTTTCCTTATTTATAGTAAAAAATCATTCAACGAAAACGGGATTCGTGCTCTAAAAGCCATCTTTTCCCCTCTAACCCACCTCTATAACCAACAAGATTTCC
>NGFL01000065.1 GCA_002215665.1 candidate division TA06 bacterium JGI_Cruoil_03_38_101
GCCAAGTAAAAATGAATGTAGTTCATTTTTATGGAGAGTAACTTTATCTACACTAAAAAATCTAAGGCATAAGAATATGAAGTTTGTATATAGATTTTTATTGATAATAAAATTATTAATTTTATGTTCCTTCATTTATTATATAACGGATAAACAAACATCTTCAGTTTCAGAATATCATAAATTTTTATTTTGTCAAGGGAAAAGTTATCCAAAACATTTTGGGCTTGACTTATCTTGGGTTCACATTATAATATAAGCAAAACCCAAAGGGAGGTGATATTATTTGCCAGGTGTAAAAATTCGTGAAGGAGAGTCTTTTGAGAAAGCATTCAAAAGATTTAAAAGGCTATGCGAGAAAGAGAAAATAAGGAGTGAGATAAAAAGGCACCAGAGGTACGAAAAGCCCAGTGAAGCGCGTAAGAGAAAGTTAAAGGAACTGGGAAGAATCAGAAAGCAAAGAAAGAGGTATTGATGAATTTGCNGAGGGGAACTATCTTCTTCCCTGCCGCTTTTATTCTAATATTTGAAAAACTAAATTTACAATATGAATTTAGTTGATATAATTTGTATCTTAATAATCTTGGGATTTCTTTTATGGGGCTTTAAAAGAGGCTTTATTCTTGAAATTTCAGAAATTGGTGGTTTAATTATAGCTTTTTTACTCTCAATTTATCTCCCATTGAGACTTCATATTGGGGGATGGAGATACGTTGTGAGTTTCCTGGTTTATTTTCTTATTATTAGTATTGGTTTTACTATCCTGTCAAAAATAGTCCACAAGACCCCCCTTGCTCTAATAGACAGAATACTTGGTTCTTTGATGGGTGCTATAAAGGGGATTGCTGTCATATTTATCCTCTTCTTGATAATAAGTGTGATACCCTCTGCAAATAAAAAAGCCCTGAATAATAGTATATTCTACAATGCTACTTTAACAATAAAACCAATTCTTAGAGACTTCCTGGAGAAAAAGATGAAACAGCCCACTCCACAGCAAAAAAAATTTCCATCACAACAAGAAGAAAATGAAAAAATTATCTAAAACAGTTGGTTTCAATCGGCTTTTAGAGATTGTTGCAGAATATACAGAATCAATACCAGGAAGGGCTCATATTCTTAACCTAAAACCTAACAGTCAGGGAGAAAACGCCCACCTTGCGCTTGAGCGTTTATCGCAACTCATTGAATATCAAAGTCTTATGCCAAAATTGGACATCCTGGAAGAGGAAAGCATTCCAGGCTTTGGGAAGATACTCCCTTCTGAAAAATTGTTATATTTTGCGAATATACTGAACCTAACCAAAGAAGTCAAAGATTTTTTTTTAGATAATGATATACTGAAGGTCTTAGCCATTAAACTTGACCCTCTACCTGCTTTAAGGGAGGAAATACTCAAATCTATTAATGAAGAAGGGCGGGTGAAGGTTGATGCTTCTTCCAGACTGAAAACTTTATCTATAGAAAGGAAGAAATTAAAGAGTGAGATTGACGATGAAATAAAAAGAATTCTCCAAGAAAAAGGAGATATACTACAGGATAATATTATAACTCAGCGCTCAGGCAGAACAGTTCTTCCAGTTAAATATGATAGAAAAGAAGAAATTAAGGGGATAGTGGTAGATCTCTCCCGCAGTGGAAACACAGCATTTATAGAGCCCGCTACTCTTATACCCATAAATAATCAACTTTCTGAAATTTTGATAGATATCGAAGAAGAAACAAAAAGAATATTGAAGGTTCTAACAGAAAAACTACGGACAAATTTTCAGGCGATTGAGAGGAACAAAGACATTCTGGCAGAGGTTGATTCACTTAATGCGAGGGCAAGATATGCCAGAGACTTTGGCTGCATCATACCTGATTTTACCGAAAAGAGCATTCTAAAGTTGAAAGGTTGCCGCCACCCCCTTTTAATGAGGGAAAGAGAAGTGGAGCCCCTTGATCTGGAAATAGGAGATAATGAAAGAATCTTGCTTGTAAGTGGACCAAATGCAGGGGGTAAGACGGTTCTGCTTAAGACAATTGGGATAAATGTCTTATCTGCATACGCTGGACTCCCGATACCCTCTTCTTATGAAACTAAAATAGGAATTTTTAAAGATATCTATGGAATTATTGAAGATGAACAATCAATAGAAGAGAATCTATCAACTTTTTCTTCTTATATTGTAAGACTTAAAGAAATTTTAAATAAAGCTGGCAATGACAGTCTCGTTCTCCTTGATGAATTGGGAGGGAATACCGACCCTGAAGAAGGTGGAGCTCTTGCTATATCAGTGCTAAATGATCTAAAAAGAAAAGAAAGTCTTGTTATCTCTACAACCCATCTCAGCGTTCTTAAGTTCTATGTTGAAGAACACAAAGGTATGGAGAATGGAGCCATGGAATATGTCGATGGACCAACTTACCACTTGCAGATAGGAGTCCCTGGCGGTTCAAGGGCGATAGCCGTGGCTGAAAAATTGGGTCTGCCGAGAGAAATTGTGAATAATGCCAAAGAACTGGTGGACTCTTCAGTGCTAAAAGCCGAAGAACTGATCGAGGAACTCTCAAGGAGGAACAAGAGATTAAGGGAAGAGGAAGAAGAAAACCAGAAATTTAAATCCGAGCTTACAGAACTAATAAAAGATTATAATGAAAAAATGAACAATATAAAGAAAGAACAGGGGAAAATAATTCAGGAAGCAAACATGAAGGCGAAGGAGATTGTAAGGGGAGCCCGTTCCACAGTGGAAAAAACAATAAAGAGAATTAGAGAATCAAAAGCCTCCAGAGAATCGATAAAACAATACAAAAACATCTTCAAGAACTTAATAAGCGAAGAAAAGGAAGCGAAAGAGAAAATCGTATATTCATCCAAGGAAAAGATCAACATCGACTATGATGTTGATCTTGAAGTTCCACTGGAAATTTCAGTACTTGGGATGAAAAAAGATGAAGCATGGAGAGAAACGGATAAGTTTTTAGATAGAGCTGTGCTTGCAGGGTATGATTCGGTGAGGATTCTACATGGCAAGGGGAGCTGGATCTTGCGGAATATGATCCATGAAAAACTGAAAGATGACCCCAGGGTAAAGGCCGTATCAACCCCTTCAAGAGGGGAGGGTGGTGCAGGGGTAACAATTGCAAAACTGAAATGACAATATTTCTTTTTGCTTTAATTTCTAAATCTGCCATAACAGCAATGCTCCTAACAACTTTTATTCCTGGAGGGGGACAGTTTTATACAAAGAGATACCTGAAAGGCACCATTATAGGAGGGGCTCAATCATACATTTTATATAAGGGTCTAAAAACTCAGTTTGAGTTAAATGATGTAAAAAGAAGTTTGAAAGAATCCTCGGGAGAATTTCTTGCTGAAAGAAAAACAGAGCTCCTTGATCTTAGAAGGGAAGTTGCTTGGTGGGGTGCCCTTGTCTGGTCTATAGGTATCCTCGATGCTTATGTGGATGCACAACTCTATGACTTCGAAAGTAACATAACAATGGATCCTTTTGGAAATCCAAAACTTACGGTTTCTATTAATATCCACTATTAATGTTTCACGTGAAACATTCGCTTGAGGAAGGTCTAAAGGAACTTGAGATAACCCCTGATAAAGAAAAAATAAATGGAATCGCCCTTTACATAGAGGAGTTAATTCGTTGGAATGAAAAGATTAACCTTATCTCAAGGCGCCTTAGTCAAGAGGAAATAGTAAATAAGTTGATTTTGCCATCCTTGATACCTCACAAAATCATCCATCCTGGAGAGAAAGTTTTAGATTTCGGAGCAGGAGCAGGAATCGTAGGCATTCCCCTCAAAATTGTCCTCCCGGGGATTACAATGCATCTCGTTGAGTCCAGGACCAAGCCAACTTCTTTCCTTCATTATATTCAAGGCATTTTGAATTTGGATATTAAGGTGATAAAAAAATTCGTAAGAAAAAGTGGAGATCTACCCCTGCACTATGATTCAGTTCTCGTGCGAGCAGTTGAGATGGAAAACATTCCTTCCGGAATAGGAGAAAGAGTTATATATTACGGAGAATACAAAGGAAAGACTCTTAAATTGGAATTTTCTCTTCGCTTCCGAGATTGGCAAGTTTCCATTCTATCGTTCTAATGTTTCACGTGAAACATTAACAAATTCATCCATTATTCGGACAAAGAATAGGCTCAGAAACAATTGCTGCTATTTTTCTTGACAGATTTTTATTCATCATTATATTAGAATTGATTAGAAAAAGGAGGAAGAAGAAATGGATGAGAGTATAGAAATGTATGGTGAAATGGTTACAGCTCTTCAAAATCTCGAGAGATGTAAGGAATTTGCCTCTATCATCCCTGAGGTAAGGACAAACCTTGTTTATGCAATACCAAATCCACAAGGAACAGAAGATGTTTTGGGGATAGATGGGCGTATAACGATAGCGGATGGTTTTCCAAAGGCAGCAGGAAAAGTAAAGTTTGGAGCCTCAAGTCATATGGCAAGACTCATTATAGAGATGAGCAGAAAAGACCCAGCCATGAGAGCAGGCATCAACTTTGCAAATAATCCAAAAATGGCAAAATGGTTAGAGAAATACTGCAAAAATAAGGGATGGTTATTCAGTGTTATTGACCGTACAGGAGAGCCTGAAGAAGTTAAGAGAGAAGAAGGCGCTTCAATGCCCTGGAAGGTGGCAGAGGCGATAAGAGCTGCTGGAGGTAAAGTCCCGAAGTTATTTTATGAAAAGGGTGCTATTGGTAAAGAGCCTGTTTCTGTTCTCATAGGAAAAAATCCAATTGAAGTGGTTGAACAGGTTTGTGAGATAGCAAGATTGTATAAGAAGGCCTTCCGAACCACCCCAAAAATAGGGAAGATAGGTGTTGATATCTTTGAGAGATTCGTTCTAAAAAGGCTTGGGAAGAAAGATAAAACGGTGATTGTTCCACCCTTACCAGGTGTTGATGCTTCAGTTATTGATATTGGTAATGACAAAGTCCTTATCATCGCAGAAGATCCTATATTCACAATCCCAAAACAATCCCCTGAGATGTTTGGATGGTTTACTGTCCATATTGGAGCAAGTGATGTTGCTGTAATGGGTGTAAAACCAAGGTATATGACATACACTCTTTTAATGCCTCCTGCGACTAAAGAAGAAGACTTTAAGACTATTGTAGATTCGATTCACAAAGCTGCAGTTGAACTTGAAATAGCAATAGTTGGCGGGCATACAGGTTATTATCCAGTGCTTGCTGCTCCGCTCATTGGAGGGATTAATGTCTTTGCAATAGTAGAAAAAGACAAATATGTAACCCCTTTAGGTGCCAGACCTGATGATGATATCATTTTGACTAAAGGTCCTGCTATTGAAACAGCTGGGATACTCGCTTCCCTATGGGAGGATAAATTGCTTGAAAAATATCCATCATCACTTGTTGAAAAGGCAAAGGCTCTTGCCAGGCAAATGACGGTTATAAAAGATGCCCAAATTGCAATGAAGGTGGGTGGGGTTACCTCAATGCACGATGCCACAGAAGGTGGTGTAATTGGAGGTCTTTTTGAGATAGCAAATGCAAGTAACGTTGGTATGGAGACCCAAGAAAACTTATTTATTTACCCTGAGGAAGTCAGAATAGTTTGTGAAACATTCAATATTGATCCAGTTGCTGCAATTGCTGAGGGTTCACTTCTTATCACAGCAAAACCCACTCACTCACATAAAATAATTCACCAACTCAAAGAAGAAGGAATAGATGCATCCATAATGGGAAAAACTACAAACGATCCAGAGAAGAGAACGATGAAACGAATTGATGGGAGCATTGTTCCCCTGGTAATACCCGCTCAGGATCCCTTCTGGCCAGTTTTCTTTAAGGGGTTAGAGGAGGGGTAAGGTTTATCTGAATAACACCATCTTCAAGATATAACATCTCTTTTGTCAATCGAGAGAAGTGGGTATAAATCTTTCACTTATTCACTTCTCTAATTTTTGCCAGCAAGTGATTTTTTTAATAGCCTTGACTTTTGAAGAGATTATTGATAATCTTAAAAGTATGTTGATATGGAAATGGATAATACAGTTAAGGAGTATGTTGATAAATTAGGAGATTTATCTAATAGTATTTTTTCATTGTTGCGGGAAATCTCCGGGGAACAGATGGATTCTGCCGAAAAACTTACAAATGTGAGGAGCCAATTGGAAAATCTCTATACCTCTATCTCTATAATTTCAGAAGCTTCGGATTCTTTTGTCTCAACTATTCGAAAAAATGAAGAATTGTTATCCTTTGGTCTTAGTCTTACTGATGAAGTAACCAAGAAGGTCGATTTTTTCCTTGAAGGCTCAGATGCCTTGAGCCAGAAATTAAGTAAGCTCATGGGCAGGAGGGAGGAAATTAGCACTATCGTTTCCAATCTACAGGAACTCAACCAAGCATCGGCTAATACAGCAAGAAATGCCGAAATTAAAGCATATCGGACAGGCTCTTCCGGGAAAGGCTTTGAAGTCGTAGCAGAAGAGTTTGGAGAACTAACTGGTGAATCCCGGGAAATAGTCAGCGAAATGGTAAAATCGCTTGAATCTTTAAGAGACCAATCAAATGAAACAGTGGATAGGTTTAGTGCAATAAAGGAGAGCCTTTCCAATTTTGAGAAAATCGCCGATAAATTTGTTCATAGTTCTGATGAGATTGAGGATAAATTTTCTCAAATCCTGGGCACCTCGGATCTATTGCTAAATCTTTTGGAAAGAGTAAACGCAAAGAAGCGAAACATTGAGACATTGGCAAATTCTCTACTATCTCTTTCCAGAGATTCCCTGGTAAAATCAGGGAAAGTAAATCTCATATTGGCTCAAAAAGAATCAATTGGGGAAATTATAGAACATCATGCCCAACTGTATCAATATATAGGGAGAAAAAAATTGCCTGTTCTCCAAAATAATATTTCCCAGTTGGATGCAGCTTTAAAGGTGACTAATCAATTGAATCAAAACAGTCGCTTTGATGTTGCAGATTTGAATTTGTCTCAAATCTATAAAGATTGGGATCTAAAAGAACTACAGACCATCCAGGAAATCTTGGGCAAGGTTGGAAGTGAAATGGAAGGGATTGAGGGAGTTATTAAAATAACCCTTGAAAAAGCAAAAGAAGGCGTAGAGAATATAAACAAGATCAAATTCTTTATCAAGGATGAGAAAGAAAAGATGGGAGGAATTATTGATATTCAGGAAAATCTATCAAAAATTTCTTCTCATCTGGGTAGTTCCTTAGAAAGAGTGAATGATCTATCAAAGCAGACTCGGATTATTTCCCTTTATGGTAAGATAGAAGCGGCAAGAATTCCAACTAAGATTGAAGGGTTCTCAGCAATAGTGGATGAGATGCAAATTCTTTCCCAGAATTATTCCAAGATAGCAGAGGAATTGTGGAATTTCTTTAAGCCAGTTAACACGGAGATAGGTGCTTTAAATAGGATGATTAAAAGGTTGGAGGGTATGATTACCCGACTCGGAGATTTAGTTTCTCAGAGTGTAAACGCGTTTCAAGAGAATAAAGAACTTATAGAAAAATTAACGGAAATATCATCTATCATTCGACCATCTATGGATAAACAGAAGGAAATTGTGGAAGGGATAAGTCGTTCATTTAAAAAGGTCACTATATCATTGAAAGATAATGCTGGGTTGATTAAGGAACTTGAAGAAGGGTTGGATAAAGAGAAAACTCTTTTAGACAACTTTATAAAAGAAGAAAAATGGAGAGATATCAAATCATTTGATATTTTAGAAAAGAAAGAAAGACCTCTATTAAGAATTCATATTGAAGGTGAACCTCTCTTTCTCGACCCTTCAAAGGTTGGTGATGTCGTTTCTGGCCGTGTAGCTTCTTGTATCCATCGGGGGCTATTTAATTTTGGTTATTCAGGGGAGATTTATCCCCTAATAGCAAAAGAGTGGAAAATATCCGAAGATGCTTTAAGATGGGTTTTTACAATCAAGGAGGATGTGATAACTCATAAAGGAAATAAAATTGATGCTGAAGATGTTAAATACTCCATCGAAAGATTAAAAGATGGTGTAAATAAATTCATTATAGACCCGGTTCAGAGGATAGAAGTAGAGAGTAAATATTCCCTATCATTCCACCTTAAAGAACCGTTTATGCCCTTACCTTCAAATCTTGCAACAATTGGGGGATCTATTATCTCCAGGGATGAAGATCAGGGAAGAAATCCATCAGGCATAGGCCCATTTAGATTTGTAGAATGGAAGAAGGAAGATCATATCATTCTGGAAGGTCAACCAGATTATGTTCTTGGGAGACCTTATTTATCAAAATTGATATACAAAATAGGAGAAAGTGGTCTGGAGGCATTCAAGGCAAATCAGGTCGATATAGCCTCTATCAGTTCAGATGAAGTTTCAAAAATAAGAAAGGATGGAGACCTCAGGGATAAATTGATTTCCACTGAATACTTAAATGTCAACTATATGGGTTTTAACTTCAAAAGAAAAGACCTACCCTTTAACAATAGAAAGGTAAGGCAGGCTCTCAATTATGCAGTGGATAATAGAGCGTTAATTGAAAAGATCTCATCAGGCCTTGAGCGAATCTCTCGGGGCATATTCCCTCCTGGTCTCTCGGTTTATGATCCGAATCCAAAGCTTTATAAATATAATCTGGATTTAGCAAAAGACCTCCTGGATCAAGCAGGTTATCCCAATGGTTTGCCAGGCATTTATAAACTCACAATAAGCGATTCACCCACCAACATCAAAAGAGCAAAATTTCTTAAAGAATCATTCTCTTTGATTGGTGTCAAAATAGAAATAGAAAAGTATCCCCGGGGTAAATTTTTGGATAAGGTTTATAATGGAGAAACTGAGTTATTCCTCTTAGGATGGTCTGCAGACAACGTAGACCCAAACAACTTCCTTTTTCCTCTTTTTCACTCTTCATCTATGGGAATTGGTGGTAATGCGATTTTCTATTCCAACGAGAATATTGATAGAGCCATTGAAGAAGGCCTTAGAGAAATTAATCCAGTGAAAAGGAAGAAAATATATAGAGAACTTGAGCCTCTAATAGTTGAGAGAGCCCCATGGGTATTTCTTACGCATGATGTTAATTTTGTTCTGGTCAGTCCCAAAATCTTTGGGTTTAAAACTGATCCCCTAAATTATCCACATTACGAGTGGATAGGAGTGGAGTAAATGGAAATCTTGAGCTTTACCCTTTCTGATAAGCTCTTTGGGATTATGGTTGAAAATGTTAAAGAAATAGTTGAGACCTCTCTCACTACCCCTGTTCCCCTGGCTCCAAAATATGTGGAAGGAGTCATGAATCTTCGAGGGGACCCTGTTGCCATTATAGATCTAAAACAGAAGATCGGTTTTGAGGGTAAATCTTCTTCCAATTATATAATTCTCTGTTCGATTAAAGGCTCGGTTGTGGGTCTTAGAGTGGATGATATTCAGGATATTCACGAAATTCCAGAAGAAACATTAAAGGATGTTCCTACCAGTATAGAAGGAGAAATTGAATCCAAATATATTAAAGGAATCCTCCAGATTGGAGAAGACGAATACATAGTTATAGATGTGGATGAGTTAATCTGAAATAAGGAGGCAATATGGGTGCAAGAGTTTTGATAGTTGATGATGCAATATTTATGAGAAAGATGCTAGCCGATATCCTCCAGAAGGGTGGATATGAAGTCTGTGGGGAAGCAGCAAGTGGAACAGAGGCTGCCCAGAAGTATAAAGAAGCCACCCCCGATTTTGTGACTATGGATATTATTATGCCCGATATGAGCGGGATCGATGCTGTCAAAGAAATAATAGAAATAGACCCTGATGCGAAAATTATAATGGTTAGTGCCATGGGTCGTCAGAGTTTGGTGGTTGAGGCAATTCAGGCTGGTGCTAGAGACTATGTGGTAAAACCCTTCCAGCCTTCAAGAGTGCTTGAGGCGGTTCAAAGGGTCTTAAAATTATAAATGGAAGAGGAAAGAGAAGAGTACATAAAACTCTTTGAAGAAGAAACCAGGGAATATTTAAACCAACTTGAGAGTTTGATGATAGACCTTGAAAAAGAACCCGGTAGCGAATCTATCATTAGCGAAATCTACAGAATATTCCATACCATTAAAGGTATGGCTGCCTCATTGGATTATAAAGAAATTGAGGCTATTTCACACGATCTTGAGGAAAAACTTGAAGAAGTGAAGGAATATGGAGAGAAACTTGGTAGAAAGATAATAGATAGGATATTTAGCAGTATTGATAAAATAGAAAATCTTCTGGATAAAATTAGAAATAAGGAATCTCCGTTTCTTAAAATTACCCTTAAGGATGATGTGAAACTGTCTGCCGCAAGAGCAGCGGTTATAATTAAAAGAATAGAAACAATGAGTGAAATTGAAGAAATAAAACCGACCTTTGAAGAAATCAAATCTGGGAATATAAAGAGAACATTCAGAGTTCGGTGCTCTAATTATAAAAAAATAAAAGACTTGGTAGACTCCATGGAGGAAGTAGAAGAGGTATCTATTGAAAGAAAAGAGATAAAAAGTAGAACTCTCAGAGGAGGTATTGAGGGTATACGGGTTAACGTTGAGCTCCTTGATCACCTGCAAAATCTCGTTGGAGAGTTGGCTGTTTCTTCTTCGCGATTGTCTACAATACTTAAAAAATTTGGGGGGGAGAAATTCAGGAGGGTTCTGGAAGTGCATAACAGAACCGTTAAGGAATTACAGGAAATAGTTTCAAAGATGAGATTAGTTTCCCTTTCTTTGATTTTTAACAAATTTTCTCGTTATGTTAGGGATCTAAGTAGAGAACTCGGGAAAAAAGTGACCATTGATATCTTTGGATCCGATATTGAAGTTGATCGTTCTCTTCTTGAGAGTATCAGCGATCCTTTAATTCACCTGATTCGAAATGCTGTATCTCATGGAATTGAGTCTCCCCGGGAGAGAAAGAAACTTAACAAATCCACGACTGGTAAAGTAACGGTTTCAGCAAAGAGGGTAAAGGGAGATATTGTAATAGAGGTAAGCGACGACGGCATAGGCATTGATGAAAAGGAAGTGCTGCTTACCGCTTTCAAGAAGGGTCTGGTGAGAGATGAGGAGCTCGAATCACTCTCGAAGAAGGAAATACTTAGATTCTTATTTATTCCCGGTTTTACAACCAGAGGAGAAGTTAGCAAGGTTTCTGGTCGTGGAGTTGGGTTAGATGTAGTTAAAGAGGCTGTGCGGTCCGTGGGAGGAAGCGTGGAACTTGAGACAGAAAAAAATAAAGGGACAACTGTCACAATAAAAATGCCTCTTTCAATGGCGATAATAAAGGTTTATCTTGTGGGTTTAAAAAAGCAACTCTTTGCCATTCCAATGAGGTTTGTGGATGAAACACTGATGATTCCCAAAGATTCTCTTTCTTACCTTATGGGAAGGGAAATGATGTTACTTAGAAAGGAGGTTCTACCAGTTTACCGTTTTTCTAACATAATGGAGGAAAATTCTTATCAGGAAGAGAATCATTCTTTTCTGCCATGCGTGGTTGTTGAAATGGAAAATGAACGATTTGCGCTGATTGTGGATAGTTTTAGGGGTAGTGCAGATGCTGTAGTAAAACCTCTCCCCTTTCCTATCAATAATATTAACGGGTATACAGGAATTACCATCATTGGAAAAGGTGAACCGTGTTTGATACTCGATTTACCGGGTCTCAAATATAGGAGGAGATATGAAAATACAGGATCTTAAAGAATTACAATTGGATGGTATAAAAGAAGCCGCTAATATTGGTGGAGGTCATGCAGCTACGGCCTTAAGTCAAATGCTGGATAAAGAAGTGGACGTTAAGGTGCCAGAGGTTGAAATTTTCCCTATTGAAAAAACTCCCGAACTATTAAAAATGGAGAACAACATAGTTGTTGCAGCTCTTACCAGATTCTTCGGTGATGCAACCGGCAGGAACTTAATGATAATGAAGGACTTAGATGCAAAAGATCTGGTAAATATATTGCTTGATAGAGAAATAAGAGAAGACACTGAGATTGATGAGATGGGATTCTCTTCTCTGAAGGAGGTAGCAAATATTCTTTGCAGTTCCTATCTCAGTGCTATTTCTGAATTCCTGGGTCTTTTGTTACTGCCTTCTGTTCCTGCAATCGTTAGAGATGATTCCAGAGCGATAATATTAAGCACTTATCTGGAATTTTCTAGAAAGGAAAAATTGGCATTCTGCGTGAAGAGCATCTTTCACTTTAAGAATCTCGAGAGAGAATTACAAGCCTATCTTTTGCTTATTCCTGATACTGAAAGTTTAGATAATATCTTAAAAGCAATGGGTCTTTTATAAGTGAGAATATCAAAGCAGGAAGAAGAAATACTAAAAATTTTTTCTAAAAAAATAGATCCCAAAGATCCTGGAGCTCATAATAACCTAGCGGTGGTTTATTATAACAAAGGTTTGGTCAAAGAGGCTGTAAGTGAACTAAAAAAAGCCTTAGAGATTGAACCCCGCTTCACTCTGGCAAAAAATAATCTCGATTATATATACAGGACTAGAGGTTATTATGATGAGCGAATTGAACGACTAAAAAAGAGTCTGGGAGAAAGACCTGATGATCTAAAAATAAGATTAGAATTGGCAAAGGCATGTAAGAGCGCAGGAGATTATTACAACGCGCTTACTCATTACAGTAGATATCTTCGAAGCAACCCCTATGATATTGATGCTCTGTTAGAGATGGGCATTACCTGTAAAGCCATCGGTTTTTGTGAGCCAGCGATAGAGCAATTCAAGAAGGTTATCCGGATAAATGATAAAATGGCTTCTGCTCATAAGTATCTTGGGGAAGTATATTATAATCTGGGTCTCTTTCCCAAGGTAATAGCTGAATTAAAAAAGGCAATTGCACTTGACCCTGAGGACGCAGAAACCTATTATTTCCTCTCTTTTGCATATGGTGAAGAAGGAAAATTCGGTAAGGCAAAAGAGGCAGCAAAAAAGGCAATCCAGTTGAACCCAAAGTATGCAAAAACAGAACCAAATCTTAGCTTGGGTATATACAAACAAAAAGGATATAAGGATTTTCTTTCCATTCCAAAAAGTAAGATAGAAGAGTATCCCTTTTTTGGTCACTATGCCATGGGATTAACATATAAGAACAAAGGGCTGTTTAAAGAGGCCCTCCGGGAATTCAGGGAGGCAGAGAAAGCCGATCCAGAAAATTATCTCATCCAGGGCCAGATAGGAGAAGCTTTACTCTTACTCGATGAGAATGAGGAGGCAATTAAGACATATTCCAAAGCTCTTAAATACGATCCGGATTCGCCAAGGCTTGCCAACAATGTAGGTATTGCCAATCATAGACTTGGAAGACTTGATGAAGCGATTTTATGGTATAAAAAGGCTGTTTCAAAGGATGGGAATTATGCGGTTGCCTGGAATAATCTCGGTGTGGTTAATTATCACTCAAAAGCTCCAAAGAAGGCATTTAGTTATTTTAAAAAGGCAAACAAAATAAATCCCAAATATCCAGATCCATATCTGAATATCGGTCTGATTTATATGTGTAGAGGTGATTACTATCGAGCAGAAAAGTTATTTAGAAAAGTCATTAAAATAAAGAATGAATATCCTCTGGCTTCGAATTACCTCGGATCTGTTTATCTAAATTCAGAAAGACTCGAAGACGCAATCTACCTTTTCAAAAGGGCAATAGAATGGGATGATAATTTTGCCGAGGCGTACTACAATCTTGGTTTTGCTTTGTCTCGAATCGGTAAGTACGATGAGGCATTGGAGGCAANAAAGAAAGCAATGGAGTTAAATCCTTTTTACACAAACAATAAATTCAAGTTAGGATTAGATATCTATTCAGAAAGACTGGATACTCTTTTGGCAAGGAACTTAACAAAAGATATGGATATCGGAGTTGTTTCTAAAGGAGAAATTAAAGAAAAGTCATTTGAAAATCTCTTTGAGATTCCAAAAAAGGAAACCCTTTCAGCTACGAATATTGAGAAAAGAATTAATAAAGCAGAGTCTCTTCTTGAAGAAAAACGATTGGATGAAGCCCTTGAATTATTGAACAAAGTGAGAAGCCTGGATCCGAAAAATTCAAGGTTGTTGCTTCTTCTTGGAAAGATATATAGGGAGAAGGGTCTTTTGGGAGAAGCCAAGGATGTCCTCAGCGATTTAGTACCTGATAATGAAGAAGCTCTGAGACTTTTAACCTTTGTTTATCAGGAAAATGGAGAATGGAAACAGGCTATCAAACTCGCTAAGATATTAAATAAAAAAAATCCAAAAGATCCTTCTCCATATCTCCTTTTTGCTCAATACCTTAAGCAGAAGAAAACATACAAAAAAGCCATTCAACTCCTTAAAAGTTTTTCTAACTGGGAAAATCATTCGGAAATTCTGTTAGAGCTTGCTTCCTTCAATTATGACATAGGGAACAGAAAAAAGGCTTCATTATATGTGAAAAAAAGTCTATCCCTCTCTCCTTCTACAAAAGGATTCCTTCTTTTTTCTAAACTAAAAATTGAGGAAGGGGTCTTTGAAGAAGGGGAGAAAAATCTAAGAAAAGCCAGAGTTCTTGATCCGGATAACAAAGAGGTCTTGAGATTGTTAGTCAGGGTTCGCCTGGTGATGAAAGATTACGAGGGCACGATTCAGGTCCTAAAGGATGCAAAAAGAGTTATTAAGGCGGATAGTGATATTGCCCTTTGGGAGGGGAAAGCTTATTATAAATTAGGAGAGTTTAATAAATCAGTAAATAGCCTTAAACAGGCAATGAGTTTTGACAAAAGAAATTTTACAGCGTATGAGATGCTTGCTTCCATTTATTTTAGGTTGGGGAAATACAGGCAAGCAGAAGGCTTATGGAAAGAAATAATTGAAAAAGCAGAAGACAGAAAAGCAATAGATAGAGCAAGGGAAGCGGTTGAAAGCCTCTATCGCCTGAAAAAAATTATTGGGGAAATGTAATGGCTATCGAAGCTTCTATCCAAGAACTTGAACTCTTTGAGCTGCTCCAGTTGATCTCATTAACAGGGAAAAATGGCATACTTACACTAAATGATGAGGAAACAGTTAGGGATTATACTCTTTATTTAAAGGATGGCAAACTTGTTTATATTGATCTAACAGATAGGCTGAAAGAGGAAATGGTAAAGCGGGGTTTTTTGAATAGAGAAGAAATAGCGAAAATTCCCGATAAGGAATTAATAGAACATATTGTAGAGAATGAAATAATGACACCAAATACCCTCAAGGTTCTATTTAAACAAATTGCTGAAGAGCTTGTATATTCGCTCTTTCTGATTAAATCAGGGCATCTGAGTTTTAAAGAAAGAGAATTTTCCATTCCCTATTCTATGGATTTGAGAATGAGAATCGAAAATGTCATCTTGAAAGCAGCAAGGAGAATGGATGAAATATCGAAGATGAAGGGAATTCTTCCCTCTCGTGATATAATTCTGGAAGTTTCAAGAGATGTCATAGATACGGTGGCAATAAATCTTAGTCCTATGGACTGGAAACTTCTTTCTCTTATAGATGGGAAACGAACTATAGTAGAGCTTATCAGAGAGGTTGGAGATGAATTTGCTGTTTTGAAATCCTTATATGGAATGACTATGGCGGGTATAATTACCAAGAAGAAAATAGATTTAGTTGATAAAGCTAAAGCACCCAAGGGGGATTTAGATGAAGTGCGAGATGGCCTAAAGAGCCTTTCGAGATTCTGGAATAAAGGGAAGTATGCTGGGGGGATTAAAACTCTTTTAGAACTTAAAAAAAGATATCCAGATAATCCCGGGATAATTTATGAAATGGGTTATTTCTATCTCGCACGAGGCAAGTTTAAGGAAGCCATCTCTGAATGGAATTTATACCTCCTTTTAAGTGAAGATAAAAAAAGGAAAGAGGAAATCAGGGAAAACCTCGAATTGGTTAAAAAATTACACAAAAAGATAATGGATCGGGAGGCCAATTATAAATCAGGACAGTCTTCAATCTGACACTAATTCCTTGGATATTCTTATATCTCTAGCTGAGTTTTATGTTAAAAGCGGCTTGTTTGATGAGGCGGAGAATCTCCTTCAAACAGCCATTCAACAAAATGAGAATGTGGTAGAACCTTATTGTTGTCTTGGAAGAATTTACCTTGACGGAGGCATGGAAGATAAAGCAGTAGAAATATTAAAAAAAGCAGAGAAGATTGATCCCGAAAATAAAGTAGTGAGGGAATTACTTGAGTCTATTGGATATACCGAAAAAGAGGAAACTTTAATAAAGGATTCTCTGGACGAAGTGTTAAATAAGCTGTTAGAGATTAAAGGGATTGTAGGGGTTATACTTGTGGACGAAGTCGGTGCTCTAATATCCGCACAAATTGGCCTGCCTCTTGGGGGAGAGACAACGGGTGCAATTATTTCTTCTCTTTTTAATAAGATAGACAGAACCGCAAAAGAACTTATGATAGGAAATCTCAATAGATTATTTTTTGAATTGCCAGGAGGGAACATATCGGTCTTTGGAACACAAACGCTTAGGCTTATTGTCCTAAGTAGAGGAGATTTATTCATTAGTAAAGTAGAAAATAGTATAGAAGAAGCCTTTAAACGGTCACTTGAAATTCTGGGAGTAGATTGATGAAAAAAATAATGAAAGAATTGATATCATCAGAGGGTGTAATATATTGCCTTGTTGTAGATAGGGAGGGTGAAATTATTGACTTCCTTGGAAAGGAAGAAATTGATAAAACACTCGTTTCAGCTCTGGTTGCTGAAGTAGTGAGTGAAATAAAAAAACAGATTAATATCTCAGAGGACTTCTCAATAACTGCTATGGGAGAGAAGGGAATTATTTTCTTTACTGCCAGAAAAGATTTTATTCTTGCGCTTCTTGCCGGGCAAGAGGTTGACACAGGTGAAATTAGACTGAAACTTCAGCAAGGTGCAAGATTGATATCGGAAATGCTATAAATGTCAGATTATATTATACTCTCTTACGATATTCAAAGAATTATTGGAGATACGCAAGGAGAATTTATCTAAGCAATGAAAAAGAGAATTGGAATTTTATTAACCATTTTAGCGGTTTTTCTTCTTCTTCATTTTCTATCGGGGTTTATACATAGAAAAAGCGAAGAATGGTTGAAAAACCGAATATTGATTTCTCTTCCAGAAGGAAGTAGTGTAGGAGAAGTTAACTGGGACATCTTATCATCATTGGAGGCAGATTCAGTATTCCTTAAGGGTGTTGGTTTCCTGTCTAAAATAGAAATCTTTTACTCCCCTCTTGACATCTTACGTCGCAGGATTAAGAAAGTTTCTCTTATCGATCCGAGAATTTTTCTCTCTCTTCCTGAATCCAAGGAGGAAAAGGAAAGAAAGATACCAGGACTTTTCTATATCGAAGATCTTTCAGTTTCTGGTGGGTCTTTAATCTGGAAGGGACACAAATTCCTGTTAAATGTTAAAGGGACAGTCTTTTCCACGGGTGAGGAATTCGTTCTGAATATTTCTACACTCAAGGGAAAAGTTGATAGCCTTGATTTTTCTCTATCTAATGGTCGCTTCACTCTCGGGAAGAGGGAATCAAGGATTGAGGTTAAGGAACTTAAAACCGGGAGGTCCCAATTGGAATTTTCCGGGAAGATCAATGAAACCATTAAGGGGGAAGGTAGAGTATATCTCTCAGACCTGAAACCCTTATGGAATATCAAAGGGGAAGGTTTTGTCGATGTACAGTTTACCTATGATTCTATAATTGCAATCAAAGGAAAAACTAACATTTCCTCTATCGGAGGTATAAACCTTACTCCTTTTGAGGTTGAAGGAACTATGGATTCCCTGAGGATAAAGGGAGATGAACTTTCAGGTTATCTCAAGATCACTGATCATATCTCAGGATGCTTTAAATTAAATGATTTTAATATGAAGGAATTTAAAAAGAATTTACCCAATTCAAAATTGAATGGAGAGGTTAAATTTGCATACTTAAACATGGATAGTTTACAGATCGCCTCCAATCTTAATGGGATTTTGTTGGATTCCAGACTGAGAGATTTCGATATAGAAGTGAAGAAATTCGGGAATAGATTCATTATAGAAGAGTGCAATGGTTATTTCAATGAAGGAAGAATACGCCTTTCCGGAGAGTATGATAACATAATAAAAGGAAATTTATTTGTCGAAAATTTTGAAATTTCGCCCTTGCTTTCGTATTTTGGAATTGATGGTTTGGCTATTGTTGATGCTGATTTGAGCATCCAGGAAAAGGTATATGGTGCCTTTTCTATCGATAGCCTTCAT
Organism: candidate division TA06 bacterium JGI_Cruoil_03_38_101; assembly: GCA_002215665.1. Taxonomy (GTDB): domain Bacteria; phylum Hydrothermota; class UBA3072; order UBA3072; family UBA3072; genus UBA3072. The sequence goes on from NGFL01000065.1 coordinate 18,313, forward strand.
TATGGTGCATTCAGTTTTGGCTTATTGGAAGGGAATGTAAATCTTCGCCAGGAGAAAAGTAAATTTCCAGGCGAGGTGAGCTTTGTAGCTCAGGATATTAACTTTAAGGGAGGAAACGTATTTGATGTAGGAGAAGTGGAACTGAAGATAGGGGAAGGAAAACTTGATGCAAGAGGCTCTTTCAAAAGTGGGGAGAAACAAATGGATTATTCTCTCTCTTACTTTGGAGATAGCATAAGGGTCCAGAAAATAATGTTTGAATATCCCGGGGGATGGCTTTCATCAACTTCTCCTTTTTCTTTAGAGGTAGATCGTGGGGTTCGAATTCGGAATGCAAGATTCACTGGAAATAAAGGTGAATCATTCAGAATTCGTATGGCTCTTGCTGAAGACAATCTCAGTGGTAAAATGGAACTGAATGATTTTAAACCTCAAATTCTAAAAGAGTTCGGGGTTATAACTCATCCCATTTCTGGTAGCCTTTCTGGAACTGCCTCCTTGTCTGGGAAATTAGGAGCACCCGATGTTGAATTTAATGGAAGGGGAGAGATTCAATGGAAGGGAAGGAATGTAGGTGATTCTTTAAATCTCCTTGTTACCTATCAAAAGGACAAAATATTCTTAAAAAACATTACCATATTTGATAAAACACATCCCTCCAGATTTACTGGGTCAATTGAACCCACAAGCCATCTTTTGAATATCAACGCAACCTTTGATAAAGCCGGGAGATGGATATTTTATCCTATAGATGAATACGCAGATGTTAGAGAAGCAGAATTAACTGGAAGCCTTCGAGTGAAAGGTCAGATGACAACTCCTTTAGTTTATGGCGTGATAAAAGTCCAGAAAGGTAATTTGTTACTCATAGGTCCTGGAATAAGGATTAAGGATTTAAAAAGTGAAATCCAGTTTAAGGGAAATGCAGCTGATTTGTATTGTAGAACTTCGCTTGGAAAAGGAGGCATTGAGGCAAGGGGAGGGTTTGGGATAAAGGAAAGGTCTTTGAATTTAAAACTAAGTATAATAAAAACCCCGATAAACTGGCAATATGTTGAAGCTCTTATCGATGGCAATCTAATAGTAAGTAAAGAGAAAGAAAATATCAAAATTGAAGGGAACATAGATCTCAAAAAGGCTACTGTGACTATGGAGTTCAAGCAGAGGGAGAGGAGTGGAGCAAGACCTTCTAATCTTTATCTTGATCTAAACTTTGATGCTTCGAAGGGGAATATTTGGATCAGAAATGAAATGGCTGATATTGAATCAGCTGGAAAAGTTGGGGTTAACTATGAAGGGGGGCCATTATTGCTTTCGGGAAATTTAACAGTAAAGCAAGGGAATTTTTATTATCTCTACAGGAGCTTTGAAGTTGTTGAAGGTGAATTTTATTTTAAGAACTCTCCAGAACTAAACCCTAATATTGACATCAAAGCGAAGACTTTAGTTCAGGATAGAGATACTGTATTCCTTGTTGTCTCGGGAACGATGAGAATACCGGAGTTTGATCTTTACTCAAAGCCTCCCTTATCAAAAGCTGATATAATGACCCTGTTGAGTCTTAATCTAACTTGGCAAGACCTCTCTTCTGTAAAGTCAATAGAGGAATCTATAACAGAAACAGCTTTCAATTATTGGGTTAGACAAACTTTCAGTAAGAGATTCAAGGAGAGATTTGGTATTGATCTTCTTCAGATGGAAGGGGTTGGTGGATGCTATGAGGTTGTTTTTGGCAAATATATAACTGATAGATTGTTCGTTAAAGCCAGAGCTGACATTCAGTCTTACGGATTATCCGAGATTCAGGCCGAATATAAACTAAAGAGATGGGGATCTATTACAGCAGAAAACGACTTTTCCGGTAAAACAAGATTTCTTTTTAGATTTGGATGGCGATATTAACTCTTTTGATTTTTCACTTGACAGGCTAAGAGATTAAATTATATTATTATTAATGTAAAATATGGGTTAATCTATAGGGTGATGTTGATTGTGTGAAGTATAGAGATGGAAGGTTAAAATTATTATAAAAGGGAGGAGGAAGTGGATATTCCTGAAAAATACCCAAAATGCCAGAAGTGTAATTACGGAGTTCTTGTACCCCTCTCGGATTATGGGCAGAATGGCGCAAGTATTCCCTTTAAGGCATGGGTTTGCACAAATCCTGACTGCCATTTTCACATCAGGATAGATAACGGCGAACTAAGTTACGGCACTGAGATTGGGTTAAGTCCTAAGCAAAAAAAAGAATAAGATCTTATACCTCTGCAATTTATAGGTATATTTGCAAGAATTGAGAAAGAGAGAAATAGCAAAATTACTATAAAGTTCAAGGGAGAATTTATTGAATCTTTCCAGAATCATTTCCTGCGCTCTTAAGGGTATTGAAGCAAAATCGGTTGAAGTTGAGGTAAGTCTCTCCAGGGGTCTTCCTTCGTTTATTATAGTGGGTTTGCCTGAAACTGCTGTAAAGGAATCCAGGGAGAGAGTTGAATCCGCAATAAAAAGTCTGAACTTCGATTTTCCCCTTAAGAAGATCACAGTTAATCTTGCTCCAGCAGATATAAAGAAAGAAGGAACAGCCCTGGATCTCCCAATAGCTCTTGGCATTTTATCAGCCTCGGGACAGATAGATCCTTCTGGTTTAAGGGAAACAATTGTTCTTGGAGAACTTGCTCTCGATGGACGCATTAGAGGAGTAAAAGGGGTACTACCCGCTTCCATTTTTTCGAAGGATAATAATACAAAGCGAATGATAGTTCCAAGAATGAATGCAAAGGAGGCAGCAGTTGTTAGAGGAGCCTCCATTTATCCGGTGGAATCTCTTGCCGAGTGTATTGAGCTTATTGAAAATGGTTTCAAAGAACCCTTTTCAATGGATATCAATGAGGTATTCCGAGAAACTTCCAAATTTGACATTGACTTTTCCGATGTTAAAGGCCAGGAGGGAGCTAAGAGAGCATTAGAAATTGCGGTAGCAGGAGGGCATAACGTCTTGATGATAGGACCCCCTGGTTCAGGAAAAACTATGCTTGCCAAAAGAATTCCCACTATCCTACCAAGGATGAGTATAGAAGAAGCTATCGAAACCACAAAGATTCATTCCATTACTGGAATCCTTCCTCCTTCTGCTCCTTTAATTGCGAAGAGACCTTTTAGATTTCCCCACCATACCATCTCCTATGCTGGGCTTATAGGAGGCGGCACATATCCTCAACCTGGAGAGGTGAGTCTTGCCCATAATGGGGTACTCTTTTTAGATGAATTGCCTGAATTTAACAGAAATGTCCTTGAAGTCCTTCGTCAGCCATTGGAGGATGGAGTGGTAACCATCTCAAGGGCTAAGAGCTCTATTACCTATCCTGCACGTTTTATGCTTGTTGGAGCTATGAATCCCTGTCCATGTGGATATTTTGGCGATTCTTATCGTGAGTGTACTTGTACCCCATCTCAGATAGATCGATACCGTTCGAAAATTTCTGGGCCTCTCCTTGATAGAATCGATATGCATATAACAGTGGGGAGAGTTCGCTATGAGGACATTATGGATATGCAGCCTGGGGAGAATTCTGAATCGATTCGAGAAAGGATTAATAAGGCTAGAACGATACAGGAGGAGAGATACAGGAATGACGGTATTTTCTTTAACGCACATTTGGATTCTAAAAGGATTAGAAAGTATTGCTCCATCGACAAAGAGAGTAGATCCTTACTTAATGCAGCAATGGAAAAATTTGGTTTCTCTGCAAGAGCCGTTGATCGGGTTTTAAAGATGGCAAAGACAATAGCCGACTTAGAAGGGGTAGAGGAGATAAAAACTCCGCATATAGCGGAAGCAATACAGTATAGAACCCTGGATCGGAAACTATGGTTGATGAAGTAAAGGAATTAGAAAAAGAGATTTCCTCGGAGGGGGGTTTATTAAGAAATAAGATTCTTCGAGTTATCGTTCTCTTCATTTTAGCTGCAATTTTAATCGCTTTTGGGATCCATTATAGATGGGATAAGAGGTTAGTTGGCATTGGAATATTTCTCTTTGGTTTGGTTAGTGAAGGTTGGTCGAGTTTGATAGGTCTTCTGGGGAGTATACCCGTTGTTGGGCATATAATTATAAAATTCATTGCTCTTCCCTTACTCTTTATAGTTAACGGGGTTGGTAATGTGATTGTTTTTCTTGCTATCAAGATGGGTTACAGAAAAGAGGTAGTGGATACAAAGCTATTGGCATGGACTTTTGCAGGAGGAATTCTACTAGGGTTTATTGTGGGTGAATTACTATGATTTTTTTTGTATTTTTACTCAGTCAATTTCAATTTGAGCAGAATAAAATTCAATACAGGCAGCATGAATGGTTAA
>NGFL01000007.1 GCA_002215665.1 candidate division TA06 bacterium JGI_Cruoil_03_38_101
TCTTTTACATACCTGAATTTCAAAGAGCGACCTGCCTGACGGTAGGCAGGAAGGTTCTCTCCTAAAAGTTTTTGGGGTAAGAACCTTTTTGGGAGTAAAACTACCTATTTCTAAACACCCTCACTAAATCAAACATCAAAATACAAAAATTAAACATCAAATTGGAGCTGAAATCTGTAATCTAAAATCCAAAACTCCAAGCACCAAATATCGAAACAAGCTTATCACTTCTCACTCTCCACGCCTTACGCCTTACGCTTTACTGCTCACTCCCTATTACTTTTTCCACGATTGTTGCAAATGCCTTTGACGCCCTGCATTCCGGATTACTCAGGATAAATGGTTTCCCGCTATCACCCGATTCAACGATCTCTGGCTCTATCGGGACCCTTCCAAGAAACGGCACACCCATCTCCCTGGATATCCTTTCCCCTCCACCCTCTTTAAAGAGTTTAATCTCATTACCGCAGTATGGACAAATGAGTCCGCTCATGTTCTCAATTACCCCGAGTATTTTTAGATTCAGTTTTCTGGCGAAATTCACCGCCTTCCTTGAGTCAAGCAACGAGACTTCTTGAGGAGTTGTCACTATTATTGCCCCCGTTGCCGGAATCAACTGGGCAACTGATAGCGGCTCATCTCCGGTACCCGGGGGGGAATCCACTACAAGCCAGTCGATGTCTCCCCAGGCGACATCCTGGAGAAACTGTTGAATTACCTTCATTTTTAGCGGACCCCTCCATATCACGGGCGAGGTTTCACTCTGCAGGAGAAATGACATTGAGACCAGCTTCAGATTCTCCGTGACCATCACGGGTTGGATCGTGCTCTCATCCGATGTATACATTCTCTTGTTCTCAACACCGAGCATCTTGGCGAGATTTGGACCGTGAATATCAACATCCAGTAGCCCGATCTCCATACTCTTATCGGCAAGGGCAAGTGCCAAATTGGCGGCAATTGTACTCTTTCCAACTCCTCCTTTACCGCTGAAAACGAGAACCTTGTGCTTTATTCTCGCAAGCACCTTCTCTAATTTTTCGTTCTTTTCCACACTCCCCCTTTTTTACGATTTATCTCCGGTTCTAATAATAGGACTACCACACTCGGGGCAACACGAGGGTAATGGAAATTCAATGGGTATCTCCCATGCGAATCCACAGTCGCTGCACTCAAGGTTCCTTTGCATAATGGCATAGTTACCACCCTCTATGCTCAACGCCTTGCCCTCAACAAAACATTCGGCGACCTTCCTGTGCGCCTCATTCAATATACGTCCAAAGGTCTGGCGGGATACCCTCATCCGCCGCGCCGCCTCCTCCTGGTGCAACCCCTTCAAATCAGACAGTCTCATCGCCTCGAACTCGCCAACGGTCAACCTGACCTGCTCAAGGGAACTAAGAGGTACCCCGCGAGGTTTGTAAAACTGCGCCACGGGTCTATACCCTACCCACCGACACCTTCTTCGTCTTCCCATAAAACCTCCATAATGAGCATATGCCCAATATATTATATCACAAAATTTTCAATTTGTCAAGAAAAAAATCAAATAAATTGTGCAAGATTATGTAGAGGATAAACACGGCAACATCTCTTCTAAAAAAACAAAATTATTCTCCGGAGCAAACCGGCAAATAGAATACCGTAGGCTATCGATGTTATTGTTAAGCCCATTGCCCTCTTAAATCCAAATTCTTTAATAAGCATTCCCAGCGCAATTATACATGGAATCCCAACGGTGGAAGCTATTCCAAATGTATAAATTTGAAGGGGGGTCAAAATCGAAGATATCTCACCGCCCAGAACCGAGACCAACATTCCCCCGGTTAAATCTTTTTGTAAGAAACCAAATATCAAGGGAATAATGCTTACAGCGGGTAAACCCAACCAGGTGGTGGTGATCGGTGAAAGTGGTTTTACTATGATGTTGGTAAAACCCAACATATCCAAAATTCCAAGTGCTATTCCTCCGAGTATCAATAAAGGTATGACTATATATACAAAGTCCTTCATTCTGATCCAGGATTTGGCAAATACATTTTTAAGCAGGGGTTTTCTATAGGGGGGCAATTCCAAGAGCAGGGGCTCACTCTTCACATGGATAAGTCTTTTTATTCCAAAAGCCCAGATCAAACCCGCCGCAAATAAGGTAACAAAAACAGAAAGTGCCAACCTTACGCCCCCATAAAATCCCACTATTCCCATCACTATGGCGGTTCTCGAAGAGCAGGGTACAAAAGCGAATAACGATGCGGTATGAAATTGTTCTTTTTTAGATGATAGGAGTCTGGTAGCTCTGGTCGCCGGCGCAGTGCAACCCAAGCACAATGCCAAAGGAATAAATGCCTTCCCCGGTAAACCCAATTTTTTCAAAAACCTCTGTGTGTTGACAATAAATCTGGAAAGAAACCCTATATCTTCCAACAGACCCAAAAGCAAATAAAACAAGAAAACATAAGGTAAAGCAATAGAAACACCCGCTGCAAGTCCAGCCAAACCCTGAACCAATACCACGGTGATAATAGAATGTTCTGCCGCACCGAAAGAAGATAAAAGGCTGTCTGTCAAACCCATAAGAACATTCTGTATCAAATTGCCAAGATATAATAATGTACCAAAGATGGCAAAAAGAAATAAACCGGTAGTCAGTGGACCCCAGACCCTGTGCAGAAGTACATTATCGATTCTCTCTCCCGCCAGCTTTTCTTTTCCTGAAGAGAACAATCGAGTAACCTTTTCGGCAATAAATGAGGCTGTGCCGTATCTGGTTATGGATATGTCTTCTGCGATTTTTGGATGTTCTTTTAAGTTCTCTTTTGCTTCCCCAATTATTTTTTCATTCTTCAAGTATTTATAGAAATCTTCATCTTCTTCCAAAACCCTTAAGGCGACAAGTCTTTTAGGTAGCCTTCCTTTAACTTGAGTGGATATTTTATCTATTGCTCTTTCTATATGATCATCATATCTAATTTTGAAACCTCGTCTTGCCACCTCTTTGATCCTTCGACGGAGTTTATCCCGAGCGAAGCTGAGGGACTCAGGACAGGTTTTTAATATTGCATTTACAAGTCTGCTTACCCCTCTTTTGGTTAGAGGATTTATAGGTATAACAGGGATATTAAGGAGTTTTTCCAATTTTTCGCAATCAATTTTTATTCCTTTCTTTTCAGCTTCTTCCACAAAATTTAGAGCTATAATAGCAGGTATTTCTGCCTCCAAGATTTGGAAAACCATGTAAAGACTTCTCTCAAGAGAGGTTGCATCGGCAATTATTATTGCTCCATCTATTTCTTCTTCAAACAAAGCCCTTTCAGTAACTTTTTCTTCTTCACTCCTATCAGATATAGAGTATATTCCCGGGGTATCTAAAAAATTTATTTTTACATCGTGAAAAATTTCTTCGGCTTGCGTTATCTCAACTGTGGTCCCGGGATAATTGGATACCACGACTCTCGGCCCAACCAAAGCGTTGAGCAAAGACGACTTTCCCACATTTGGCTGACCAATCAAAAGTATTTTAAGTTCTTTCATTCTTATATATCCTGATATTCTCCGCTATATCTTTGTTCAAAGCAATTTTTTTATTACCTATCTTAACTACTATGCTATCGGATATCTCGTTGGTTATTCTTATCCTCTCTCCTAAAAATATTCCCATACTAACCATTCTCTCAAACACGCCGTAATCCGAGAAAACAATATCTGTGATTATTCCCTTTCCATTACATTCCAACTCTGTCAATGGAACACCCGCGCTTTTGAGTGTAGACAACTTTTTTATATTATCGATAACTTCTTTAGAAACATAATGTTCGAGAATATGGGCAACCTTATGTGCATCTCTGCCATTCTTCGTTTCTTTGACATAATTTTCGAGAATGCGGTGTTTTTTTACGATATCCCTTGCGTTTTCTTTTCCCCTTTCCGTTAATGAGATAAAATTATTGTGATATTTTATCAAACCCTCTCCATTGAGTTGTTTAATTGCCTTCGATATAAATGGGTCAGAAACATTGATATCTGATTTTATGGAATCCACAGAGACCTCTTCGGTTTCTTCTTCACCCAAGGTCCTCAATATATCCTCCCTGACTATTTTTAAGATATCACCCTCTTTCGTCATTCTGTCACCACCCCTTCCACATATGTACAGTTGATTTACCGAATGCATCTCAGTTCAGCAAAGGTCTTGGCATCGAGTCGTGTAATTTACTAAAATCTCTTATCCAGGCTTTTTTGATGCCATTTTACGGCGAAAAAGAAAAACAGGATGCCGAAACCGAGCAGGACCAATAAACTAACAGCGGGGTTGAAATAGTTTGTCCCACCAACTGAAAACCTTGCCAGATCCGTATAGTAAGTTAAAGGAGAGATATATGAAATAATTTTCCAACTGCCCATCTCACCGATTGGAACGAATATGCCACTTATGAAAATTAATGGAAACTTTATCAGACTTGATAACATCATTATGTTTGACGGGTTATCTGTGGCGGGAGCTGAGATCAGCAAACCCAAAGACGAAAAGCAAAAGGCAGCCAGAATTGTACCGACAATTAGAGCTAAACTTATTATCTCGGTTCCAAGTAAGACGATACTGACCAAAACAATAAAGAGGGTTATAAAAAGGCCAAACAAGAGAGAAGCTATTATATCACCTAAAATGATAGCCCACAAGGCGATCGGTGCCGAAATCAATCTCTCAAAAGTTCTCATCCTCGTCTCCCACGGTGCTATCACCGGTCCTATCGACGAAACGGTAACGAAGAGCGCCATCCCCAGTAAACCGGGAATCAGGAAGCCCGGAGAAAATTTTCTTCCCAGGACGAAGGCAAAAAATAAAAAAGAAGGCATCAACAGACCGGAGATCACAACGGGCCCCTTCAAATAAAAAATGGAGAGGTCCTTTTTGGTGATAGCCCACGATCTTTTAAACTGATCGAAAATATTCATTTTTCTCCCCTCCTTGTCAGTTTTAAAAACACATCTTCGAGATTGGGCTCCAGGGTATTAAGGGATATTATTTTATTGCCGGATGATTGTGAGTATTTGACAAGCATCGGAATGATCTCTCCCGGTTTCTCGGTGTATAACCTTAATTTATTTCCCACCTTCTTAACCTCTGAAACCCCCTCAAATGTGAACTCTCCGGGCATCACTCTTTTAACAAAGGCAACCTCGACAGAGGTGGTGCTCTGAATTGCGCGTTTTAATTTCTCCGGACGGTCAATGGCCACAATTTTACCGTAATTCATAATCGCCACCCTGTCACAGAGTTGGTTAGCCTCCTCAATATTGTGGGTTGTTAAAACGATAGTTGTTCCCTTATCGTTGAACTCTCTAATGAGTTTTCTGATCAATCTAACGCTCTCCACATCCAAACCGGAAGTCGGTTCATCTAAAAATAATAATTGCGGGTCGTTCATCAATCCCATAGCCACGATTATCCTCTGTTTCATTCCCTTGGAAAAGGTTCTCACCTTATGATGTCTTTTTTCATACAATCCAAATAACTTCAGTAAATTCTCCGCCTTCTCCACTCTTTCCTTCCTCTGTATCCCGTACAATTCTCCGATGAGCAACAAATTCCCAATGGCAGAAAGATCTATGTAGGCATTCGCCATTTCTGGAACGATACCCATCATCTGTTTAGCTTCCAGGGGGTTCTTTTGAATATCGTATTCCCCTATGTGGGCGCTGCCGACGGTTGACTTGAGGATGCCCGTAAGCATCCTTATCGTTGTCGTTTTGCCGGCACCATTTGGACCGAGAAGACCGAAAAGCTCGCCGATTTTGACCGTGAATGATATGTGGTCAACGGCTGTAACACCATTGAATTGCTTGGTTAAATTTTCAACCTCTATTGCTTGCATTTTCGTCATACCTTGTTTAACCAAGTAAAAATAAAGTTCAAGACGCCTTATTATAACTTAAGATTCCAAAAAAGTTAAGCAAAATCAAAGAAAATGCTCCCTAACGAAAAAAATGCAAGAAAATGTTGCTGCAACTATCGCGGGTAAGAGAATCGTTGGGGTGGGGCACCGTGAAGATAACCATTGCCATCAATGGTTATACCGGTTCTTCTAACACACCTTCATACTGGCAACCCTGCTTAAATTCACATATAAGCCTTTGACAGGTTGCGCCCTTTGTAAGTGAAGGGTACTTCCTCACCCAAAAATCCAGTTATGTATGGGGTCAGGCTGGAAACTGGAATATAGAAAAATTACCATTAATGAGATTTGTGATGTATATTTCACTCCTGTTCACGTTAGCCCCATCTAACTTTTTCCCCGAAGGCCCGATAAACATTCTTCCTTCCTTGTTCTCTGTTTCTCCAGGAGCTCGAGCTAGTAACATTACACGAGCAACTAAATTTCCTTCTCCACAAAGAGTGTTTTTCCTTGTCTCGCACAGCCTACATTTCTTGCATTCTTTAATTTCTTTATTCAAATCCTCAATTTTCATTTCTAAATGAGCAAGTTCAATACATAATAAATAAGTTCAAATCCAAAAAGGATAAGAACCACCCCACTGAAAAGCCCTAATACTACAAGCGAAATTGCTGTTCCTACGGCAAAAAAACGCTACATACAATGCACCCAAAATTATAACAGTCCCCATCGTTATCATAAAGAATGCAGCAATTAAATAGAGCCAACCCGACTTTTGAGGTGGGAAAAATTGATTAATAATGCTGAGGGCTATAGTAGCAATTGCACCCAAAATGGTGAGTGCCAAAAGTCTGCCAGCAGAAAACATTAAAGCAACTTTCAAACCATCCTGCCAACTTCGCTTTGTATATCCAATGTGGGACAAAAGTAATGGGGCAGTATAGGTAAGGCATGGTCCCCAACCCAAAATTTAAAAAGTATCATAAAATATTATCCAGTTTCTTCTTAATTGTTTGTTTTGGAACAGCCCCAATTATTTGGTCTACTAATTTGTTCTCCTTAAGAATCAATAGAGTGGGAATACTCATTATGCCGAACCTCACAGCAACTTCTTGGTTTTCATCTACATTTAATTTCCCAAATTTAACTTTTCCCACATACTCATTTGAAACTTCTTCTACAACGGGACTGACTATGCGACAGGGCATACACCAAGGAGCCCAGCAGTCAATTAAAACAGGAACATCAGAATTCACTACTTCCTGTTCAAAGTTATCTGAAGATATTTCCTTTACCATCTTTCCCCCTTATTCAGAAATTAAATTCTTTATGTCCTCAATAAAAATTTCCTCGGGTCTATATCCAATATATTTCTTGTAAATTCTGCCCCCTTTATCAAGAACAAAGGTAGTTGGTATTCCTCTAATTGGACCGTAGCTATTTAAAGTTTGCTCATCACAAATAGCCACTGGGTAATTAATTTTATACCTTTTCGCAAAAGCTCTAACTGCATCTATTCCTTGCTTTGCAAAAGCAACACCAATTATCTGTAGCCCTTTATCTCCCCACTCTTCCTGTAATTTCACAAAACCTGGGATTTCCATCTTGCAGGGATTACACCATGTATCCCAAAAATCAACAATGAGAACCTTTCCTCTATAATCAGATAATCTTACTCTGTTCCCTGAAATGCCACTTAAAACAAAATTTGGTGCCTTTTCTCTTGAAAGGTTTTCTTTGACTCTTTGAGGTTCTTTATTAGCTTCAGGTTTTTTAATCCCCACAACTTCTTTTTTAGCTTCTGGTTCTTTAGTCTTATGTGTTTTATTAAGAATTACCACACCTGTAATTGCAATTCCTACAATTAAGATGACCAATATTATTTTTTTAATAGCCATATCTCCCCCTTTTTATAACCAAAATTTTCCTGCCTGAATCAAGAAATATTCTGCCAGAATAATCATAGCCCATCCCATCGCCTTTTTTATTCTGACCATCCACTTTCCTGACTTAGGCAATGAAGTTAAAACGCCCGTAGAAGTACCAATAATTATAAGCAATGTCCCCATACCAAGAGAGAAAACAAAGAGTAATGAAAAGCCAAATATTATATTCTGTTTTGCTCCCACATAAGTAAGAAGAACCCCTAAAACAGGTGCAGTGCAAGGAGCGGCAATAAATCCTGATGCAAGACCCAATAATAAAACTCCTAAAAGCCCTCCTCTTTGTCCTCCTTTGGGCTGTAAGAACTGAGGAAGTTGAATTTCATACACCTCAAGCATAGATAATCCTAATAACAAAATAATATTACCTATCACAAGATAAGCCCAGGGAGAAGATTGAATCTCCCCAAACAATTTTCCAGTAACTGAGGCAACTACCCCAAGTGCACTGTAAGTTATTGCCAATCCTATAACAAAAATAACAGATAGTAAAAACCCTTTTATTCTTGAACCAGCGCTTCTTGCTCCAACATAGGTTAGAAGAATTGGAATTATAGGATATACACAGGGGGTAAACGATGTTAGTACTCCCCCACCATATGAGGCAAGGATTGGTATTAGAAAACCTTTATCTAAATTCCGAGCTAAAATGCCGAGCAAGTCCATAATTGCTTTTTATAAAAAATTCAGGGGACTGATTTAGTTCCCGGTGAAAAATTCAAATTGGACGCAGATTTCCTAAAAGAAAAACCAAGATTTTTACTTTTTTTTCTCCACTTCTCCCTATTCTCCTTACGGTCTTCGAAGTTAATTCTTTATATTTAAATTTATTATCCTGTTCACCCCGTTAAATAACTTAAAATAAATACCGGGGTGTTGGTGTAAGGCGACTTTATCTAACGGGGTAAATCTGCGTCCTAATGGCAAAAAACTGGCTTTTTTCACCGGACACTAATTTAGTTAAATCTGAATTACCTGGCCCACCCCTCCTTCAATATATTTTTGAGGATATAATCTTTCAAGTTCTGTTTTGTATTGGGTGCAGTGAGTAGGACAAATCAATTCTAAATCTTTAAATAATCCAAATTCACTGAACCCATGCAATCCCCCAATTATTCCATAAATTTTACCAAATTCTCGGGCTGCACCTAAAATGTGACCCATATAAGGATGAGAACAGCCAACAATCAAAACTATTCCCTTTTCAGTTATAATTCCCATACTTTGTTCAATGCCCTCTAATTCTCCTGTAGAAAATAGATTTTCATGAATCTTTGTTGGTTTCTCTATCTTAATAACTTCTCTCCCTTTTACTCCACGGAATGAAGGAGGGATATAAATTTTAGTCTTTTTATTGATATTCAAAAATTCGGAAAGCCCTCCGGTATGGTCAAAATGGGCGTGGGAAATAAAAACCTCATCAATAGAAACCGGTTCTATTTTTAGTCTTTCCATATTACTGAGCAAAATCCTTCCTTTGGCTCCGGTGTCAAACAGAATCTTGGGCGTATTTTTTTGTTCAACTAAACAGGAAAAGCCCCAATTAGATTGAAGGTCTTTTCTTTTAGCGGTATTGTCGTAAATAATCGTGACTTTCATAAACACCTTGTTTTACGTTTTATGCCCACCTCTACCAAAACCTCTGCCCATACCTCTGCCCATACCTCTGCCCAAGCCTCTACCCAAGCCTCTACCCATGCCTCTTCCTCTACTTAATCCGGGTTGATAAAATCCAGGATATTGAGGAACTGCTTCTTTAGGAATTTCGGTTCCCATAATTTCACAGACTTTAGCAGTTACCTCTGGCCCACCAGTAACACATCCATAACAGGGCGCCTCTCCTTCAGCTACTGCCTTAGCAAATGCTCCACAAGTCCTATATCCACACCGCCCGTCATCTAACTTGGGTAAAACTTCATAAATTCTCTTTATTTTATTTGCCTTTTCTTTATCTGCCATTGTTAACCTCCTTTCTGTTGATAGTTAGCCAAAAAACTCAGTTATGAAGAGTTAAAGAAACTTCTCTATAATTACTTCTCGCCATTCCAATAGGTTTAACTAAGTAATCTTGCATTTTATTGTGACTATTCTCTTTATTTTCTCAGTTTCTCTTTCACTGATTCCTTCTTATAAACTATCTGGTTGGTTGCACCTTTCTTTTCATCAATCATTATATTTAAACCTATTCGGTGGTTAGTTTCCAATAATTTATCTCTATATCTCTTAATTAAATCCATTACCTGATCCCATTCCCCCTCTATGTTAGTAGCCATGGAATGGAATTCAAAATGTAATTCACTTTCTTTTATTAACCTACTTATTTCGGCTATATCTTCGCTATGGTGCTCTTTACCGTATGCCCATATAGTAAACTGAGCTATCATCTTATACCCTCCTTTTGTATCTATTATATATAATATCTCTTAATAAGGGCTCCTTTTCATTTTAACCAAAACATAGATTCTTTCAACTTTTGGCAGTTTCATCTTCAATATAAGGAATAAAGAGTGCTTCATTCACATTTACTACAGCCATTAATTACGGCTCTAACACAATTTGTTTTCTGTCCTCCCTTTTATCCTTCTCTTCTTTTATTCTGTATAGATTGTTACGTATGACTTCAATTGCCTTACTGATAGTGTCTACTCTTATTATTACACAGACAAATTGCTTCAATAAATTGGGAAGACCTGGACCGAACTTTTTACCAACCAGGACATCCAAGTTTTTAAAAACAGCAGACCTAGCCTTGGCCATTTCTGGACTTCCAGGTTTTAGAGATTGACCACCTCCCAATTCGATATTCCTTCTCTGTTCAACAAACTCTTCCTTGTTATCGGAAAACTTGTAGAGATAGAGCTGCTTGGCATCACCTGCGTGACCATTGGTCAAATTCTCACCATCATCCGTACCGAAAGCTATCAAGAACTCCATGATTCACCTCCTTTCAAAGAATAATCCTTCTCCCCCGCCTTCACTTCTACTTTGAGCCAGTTCTCTGGAAGCACAAAAGGACAAGCATAATGCTCGCTATATGCACACCACGGATTGTATGCTTTATTGAAATCAAGAATCCATTTTCCTTTAATATAATGTTCATTTGCATCAAGGTCAATATATCTTCCCGCACCGTATGTCTCTTTACCACTCATTGCATCACGAAAAGGAATAAACAGTCTTTCCTCCATAGAGTCACTTTTATAAGCTTGAAGTGTACAATCCTTATCTCCTATTTTAAACCTAAATTCACCCCACCGCAAGAATTTTCTTTCGTTTCCAGTAGTATCTTGCACTTTTACTATTTCTTTTTCTTTATGCTCGTGGAGCTCAAGCTCAAAATAGTATTTTGGGTCAGGAGGATAATAGTCAAGTTCATTAAACTTCATACGATCCTCAGGGGGTATAGGCGACTGAAAATGACCTTTAAAGAACATATCCTTATTTCTGCGCTTCAACCCAAGACGTTTTTTCCATTCAGATATTTCCATGATATTTTATTGTTTTATCCTGCGAGGTTCATTTAATTGAAAACTTAAGATAAAACCAGCGCATACTGTCAATATTGTTATTATAAACAAGAAATTATAAGATATGTGCTGAACTATAAACCCTCCAATCAAAGGGAAAGCTACCACAGGAGCCCTCAAAGTTCCCCTTACACTCATATAAGTAGGCCTGTTCTTAGAAGGCGCAATATCGAGCAGAAAGTTTGTATTTCCAATTACCTGACCCATTATTGAGAATCCAAGCAGTACAAATACAAGGATAAATAATTTTGGGAGATATGTCGGGGTTAATAAAGCAATCAAAGGGGCTATCAAACCTAAGAATACACTTACTTGAATAACTCTTTTGTTGCCAATGTAATCAGAAAGATAGGCCCAAAGAACATTTGATAATACACCGCCCAACATCTGTGCTGAGAGAAATATCCCTACCATCCCCAATTTGACACTCAAAATATCTTTGGCATAAAGAACATAAAATGGCAGAGCTAAACTAATAGCTCCACCAAGTATTTGAACTCCCAGGAATCTTCTATAATTATCATCAGATTTTAGTATACGAAATGCCTTCTTTAGAAATTCTTTAAAGTTTAGTTGATTCTTATGCACATCTTCTATAGGCTCCTTTACTGAACCCAAGGCAAAATAAGAAATGCTAATAAAAATAAAGGAAAGTAAGAAGAGAAAAGCATAGTTATTGGGAAAAGAAATTCCTTTGTTGCCTAAAATACTTTTAACAATGAATCCTGCTCCAATAGCTAGTGCCTAGTTAAATAATAAATGATATTTTTTTCTTGACATTCATCAATTTTTATGGTATCCTTCTTTTAGGGAAAATTTTAAAAAGGGAGGATGCCATGAGTTTGTATGTTCGTTCTTTAACATATGAAGAGAGCACCGAGTTAAACGATATTGCCCGTAACGGAAATGATGTGAAATTTGCCAGAAGAGCACAGGTTATTATAGCTTCGGCGGCACGGACACCGGTTAAACAGATCACCCAAGTTATGGGCTACTCAAAGTTACAGGTACGACGGATCATTCATGCCTTCAATAAAGAAGGTATCAATGGTATCAGACCAAAGTATCGAGGTGGCCGACCTCCAACATTCACTGAAGAACAGCGTCGTGCAGTTGTGGAACTTGCCGAGAGCTGCCCTAAAGACCTGGGATACCCTCTGAATCAGTGGTCCTTATCGCAACTTCAATTGGTGTTGATTAAGCAGAAAAAAGTGTCGTATATCAGCCGCCCAACCATTCGCACCATCTTAATAGATGCCGGACTTAGTTATCAAAGAACAGAAACTTGGAAAGAATCGACTGATCCTCAATTCGAGAAAAAAAGGGACTCATAAGGCATTTGTATAAGAAACCGCCTAAGGGATGCCGAGTAATATGTGTTGATGAGTTTGGCCCATTAGAGATTCGTCCTTACGCTTGCGCATGTTGGGCTCCGAAGGGGAAGCCTCAAAGGCTCCCAGCAACTTATAGTCGTCCCTATGGGATTCGGCATCTTATCGCAGGCTACGATCTTAAAACAGATAAACTGTTTGGTGTTATCCGACGTCATAAGCGAAGGAAAGAATTCCTCAGCTTTCTCAAGATAATTCGACGACGTTACCAGCATGACAGACGGTTAATTATCATTTTGGATAATTTTTCTCCCCATAAGTGCAGAGAAGTATTCCAGTGGTGCCGTGAAAACGAAATCTGGTTGATATTCACAGCAACCAATGCTTCATGGATGAATCGAATTGAAGCTCAGTTTGGACCAGTTCGCTACTTTGTGCTAAAGAACTCTTACCCAGAAAGCCACAAGGAACTCAAACATAATATCAAAGAGCATCTGAAATGGAGAAACAGTAATCGCCACTATCCGTTATTGAGAAAATTACAGAAAACAACATACGTTATTTAACAAGGCACTAGAATGCCTCCAAAAAACTGGAGATAACCAAAAAACCTCCCTCTAAGAGTGGAAGGAATTGCTTTTCCCCATATATCCTGAAATGGTACAACTGCTATTCCGCCCATAAAAACAAATAAAGTAAGGAATAAAAACAGCACATAAATGATTCCTAATGGGTGAGATTTACCGAATAAATAGGCAATGAAGGCCAGGAAACCCCAGCATAGTGCTCGAATAATAATTGCCCCTATTAAGACAGGCTTCTTGTGAACTTTATTCTCTAATCTACTCGCTACAAACAATTGTGGCAAGACACTCCCAATACCACCAACCTGACTCATTATAGTAGAAGATAATCCTATTAGAATTTTAGAGTTAGTAAAATTATTTAAAAATACTGGCAAGACTGTAGTAGACTCGCTAAATGCCATACCTCCGTTATAGAACATACCGTAAAACAACCCCATGGAAAAATTCCATTTCAGATTATTGCTATTAGCCTTTGATACCATTGGTATTTTGTCTTTTTGAGAATCTGTGTTCATTTATGGTTGCAGTTTTTCCTTTTTTCTTTACCCCGTTAGATGATTTGGTTTTAAAGATGATCTATCTTATTGGCTGCCTTTATGCCTTATCTAACAGGGTAAAATTTAAAATGTAATCTTTGTTATAGTTATCATCAAATATCTTTAGCGATTATCATTGATGAACCTGAATGTGATATTGACTCTTTTCCCTACATTATTAGCAAAGAAATTCCCAAGTTCTCCTTCAGCGTTCTTAACACCAAAATGTTCATATTTCTTCCCGTTTATAGTAACGATTTCTGAGAAAATCTTTGTTTTGAATGAACGCCCTCCCTTTTTAAGTCTCAATTTTTCATCTTGTACATAATCCAAATCATTTTCTAATGCTATTATCGCCTTCTCTATTTCTTTTCCAAGGTATGCTGCATGATCTAATCTTGATATCAATCCCTCTTCAATGAGTTTCTGGACTATATGAGATGCAGTTATTCCTGAGAATGTTTCTTTTAGTTTGTTGTCCTTATAATACCTTACATAAACCTTTCTCCTCGAAGGGAAAGGCTTTATCGTAAAGTAACCTTTTGGGTCCTGGGTCCATTCTATTTTGACTTTGGATGTATCTATCGCATTATCAAGTTCTTTTGCCAATTTCATATCAATCATTTTTCCCATTCAGAAATTTCCATATTTCCCCTTTCATCCCGTTAGATAATTGGATTTTAAAGATAGTTTATCTTATCGGCTGCCTTTATGCCTTATCTAACGGGATGAAATTTAAAATATAACCTTCGTCATAGTTATTATCATGCATAAGTCTTTTAAAATATCTTCTTTCCAAATAAAAGTTTGCTTCTTCTATTTCTGTCATATTATTTCTTTTCTAATTGACCGAGTTTTTTAGAGCGTTGGCGAAAAGCATATGGCATATTCTCTCTGTTCCCCACCTTTAAAAGGATAAGCTATTTATAAATTTCTTCCATAATGGTGTATACTGGGTATTTACCAATTTTTTAAAAGTTTTCCGAATATTCTTGCCCAAATAACTCTATTGTCATCAAAAATGGCGGTAATATTCATTCTCAGTCCCTTTTGCAGACTCCGTCAGTAGAACAGGGAGAGGTAGAGTATACATGCATTTCTACCTTCTCTTATTCCTCTACAATTATTGCCTCAGCAGGACAACTTTCAACTGCCTTATTAACACAATCCATATCATCTGGCTCAGAGTTCTTTACTTTTGCAATATTATCTCACAGTTCAAAAATACCGGGGCAGAGAGACTCACAGACCTCACAACCTATGCATTCTTCTTTATTTATTTTTACTTTCACCTTTATATCCTTGACCTATTAATAGATGAACTATTATCTTGTCATCTTTGCTCCACATTTGGGACAGGTCATATTATAGCAGGATTGCCCAAGTTTATGAGCAACTTTTGTCCCACATTTTGGGCATATACAATAACCACCTGGTCCTAACGCTCTTCCACCTCCAAGCCCTCTACCACCACCTCTTCCAAGTCCTCTTCCTGTTCCTGGACCTTCGCCTTTTGGTCCTGTTCCATTTCCTCTTGGCATAACGCCTCCATATTGTAAATTCGGTACCGTGAAAAATCTAACCACAGAGAGCACAGAGATTTTGATTCATTAAAGATTTATGAAAGAGTTTTGTCCCTCCCCCGACGTATCGTCGGGGTGAATGACCTCCTATCTATACGGATCCGTACGGATAAAACTAATTCTCTTTATTTCGTCTTTTAAACCGCAGAGCACTCAGAGAAATCAGAGACCAGTCTCTTTTTCTCTCGGCGACCTCTGAGGTTATAGCTCTGTGGTTTCTTTCATATCATTTTTGACAGCGCCCTAAATTCAAAATTTGAAAATCAACCGGTCTACCCCAACAATAGATTCTTATACCATAAACTTTCCATTTTGAGCTTATGCTCATTAGATTGTACTATAGATTCTTCTATTTGTCAAGAAAAAAATAGCAGTAAATATCAAAAATTGTATTGACTGGACTTCTGAATTTATAGGGAGTTCTCATTTCTTTTATCTCCGTGAACTCTATGACCTCTACGGTTTATAGTTGTATACACCCCTCAATGCATCCTTTATACCCCTGCACGATAGTGATATCTTGCAAGCTTTCTCCAGAACCGAATACTCAAGACTACAGACAAAATGAAATATGGGTACTCTATTCTTTACGCTTTATACCCCGAAACATATTCAGCAATCCTTCTTGCCCCGCCTTTTGTCCCCATTCTCTCTTTACCAATCCTGTCCCTATTCTCTCTTATAGTTTCTCATTGAAGAGTAGATTTTTTATCTCTTTTATCACCCCTTCTGGAAAATCATGCACAAATTTAAGACACCCGCCAAGCAGTCTTTCCTGTCCCTTTAATCTGTTACGAGTAGTCCGAGATCCGTTCCCCACAAAGGATACAATCTGTATACCAAGACCTACTGTTTGTTCTGATGCAGTTCCAGACAAACTTATTACAAGTGTTGAAGATGATACAGCATCAACAGAGGCACCTTTTACAAAGTCTATGCTATTTATATCAGATATGGATTTCTTTAATCTATTTCTATTCACGGCATTGGATACGGCGACTACAAAATGTAAATCGGGATAGGCATTTTTTATCATTTTTATAACCACCCCTATCTTTTCCATATTTTTATATGCCTCTCTTCTTGAGCCAGGGAAGATACCTATAATAGTTTTGTCTTTGGGTGGCTCATACAGGTTTTCCTTCTCAAGTTCGTCCATCATTGGATTTCCGAGAAATACTGCGTTGATGCCAAAATTCTGCAGGTCTTTTGCTGTGGGCTCATCATGTATGAATACCATCGTGGTCAGATTTTTCATAATCTTTTTTTCTAAAAAGAGGTACGGTGAGATATAATTTGATTTACAGGGAGTAAGAAACCACATCTTGTTTCTAAAGGCAAAAAATCCCAGCAGTAACAGTGGTATGTCTCCCACCACGAAAACCGTGTTTACCTCGTCTTTTATTTTACGAAGTCTCGTAACAAAAGAGAGGGGAACCTTTGAATTTGTGATTATATCAGCAACAAATCCGGATGGACTCTTCAGGAAAAATCCCCTATTCCTCTCTTTTTGTACTTTTCACCCATTGATATTAGGGCAGCACCTAATATTCTAACATCAGGAAAAATTTTCTTAAGCTCCCTTCCAATTATAGCACCTGACCTATCCTCTCCATAAGAATTGCTCAATATAGCAAAATTCATATCCAAATTTATTATCCCGCGGAACAGGGTTTCCCAAAGTTCTAATTTCTTATATATCAATGAGTTACAAAAGTCAAAAGAGACAATTTCCTAAACCAATGTAAACCCTATCCTCTGTTATTCATCAAAAGGGATTGGACGAGACTTGTATGAGATTAAAAAAACGAGAACATATCTTTGTCTCTTACGGGTCTCTTAAAAGTCCCTGTTAAACAGAAAAGAATTTCTCTTACCCTGTTAAAATAAGTTTTGGAAAGCTCTGTATCCCGTGGAAGACACGAAATCCACAAATTTTTTTACAGAATAGAACAAAATCATAACGCGTTTTTCAGTTCTTCTGGATTTTCTACTGAAATTGCACCCATACTCAGAAACCTTCTGCTACCAAGCATATTATCAGATGAAATAATAAACAGAGGTTTTTTCTGCTTTAATGCCCACTCTGCTGTATTTATCGTTTCTCCTTCTCCTCCTGCTTTAATAACAAGAACTCCATCTGACAAACCTGCTGTAGTTCTATTCCTTGCCATAGCCTGTCTCACACTTCATCCAGACAAAGGGAAGAATTCAGAAAAAATAATGGCATGGCTTCCTATCGTCTTTCTCAACTCATTTGGTTCCAGATGTAGTGAAAATTTGAGAATGCCCGTAGGAAGAACCATCACTGTGTTCCCACCAGATTTTAGTGCACCGATACGTGCTGCTGTATCTATCCCCTTTGCATATTCACTCACTATAACAAATCCCTTTTTCGTAATCTCTCCAGAAAAGTAGAAGGCATTTTTTATTCCATTTACTGGTGCCCTTCTTGCCCCAACAATAGCAATCTTCTGTGCATTATCATCAATCTCTCCGTAAGTGTAGATGATTGGCGGAGGATTAACTATACGCCTTAGCCTTTTCGGATAATCCTCATCAGCAATGGTTGTAACCCTGATTTGTCTTCTCTCCAGTTCCTCAAGGACTTTATCTACTTCATCCAGATTATTTTTAGATGAAATTATACCTTTGGCGATAGATTTTGAAAGCCTCGGTATGGATAAAAGGTCTCTTATACCGAGAGAAAAAATGCCCTCTGGTTCACCAAATTTTTCAAGTAGTTTATTGAAAAGCGAAGGGCCTATTTCATCCACGCGTTGCAACAGGAGCCAATACCTTAAATCTCTCATTTTTCCCCTTGACCTTTGCAGGGTATCTTCCAATCTTCAAATGTTTGAAGATGCAAATATTCGATGATAATGTTATTTATCCATCGTCCCGATGAATTCTTTTTGTCAGAGCAAGGAAGAGAACCCTCTTTGTAAAAGAAAGTCCTGATTAAATCTTCTGAATTTGCTATAATAGCTTTCCCTTTCAGTGTTAATAAATATTTGAGACTAAAAACACCTTCTTTCAAATTTTGCTTTATCTGTGCCGCCGGGGTTAGCTCTTCTACTGAGATGTAGGTCATAAAACCCGCTGCAAGCGAAAGCGATGTCCCCAATAAATTTTGTGAGGCTCCTCTCAAGAAATAATAGCCAAAAATAAAACCGATTAGTTCAAACAATATTGTGATTGTTACTACGATAAAAGACTTCATTCTTTTTCCGGTCAAGGCGTACAAGGGAACGATCGTCGCAATATTTTCCGGAACATCCTGTGCCGCGTTCCAATTGCTATCATAATGCCCAGTGTGGGCGTCAATGCGAAATCAACACCAATTGCCAGCCCTTCCGGCAGATTATGTAAAGCCATGCCAATAACAAGCATAGCAACACTCCTCTTAACGGATGGCCTTTCTTTTTTGAGTAACTTGGGATTTATATGGGGTAGGAGGTAATCTACAATTCGCATTACAATTATTCCGAGAAGGAAAGAGGCTATAACCAGGTAGGAGGGAATAATTTTCGAACTCTCCGGTATTAATTGAGTGAAAGATATACCCAACATCACTGATATTGCAAACGATAAAGGGCCGTACAGTACAGAATTCTTTGGTTTCTTTATTATCCCAAACAGACAACCCAGTGTCTGCCCACCAAAAATTAGAATTATAATCACAACCAGGTTTTCCATTTTTCACATATAAGCCTTTGACAGGTTGCGCCCTTTGTAAGTGAAGGGTGTTTCCTCGCCCAAAAATCCAGTCACAATCAACTTGATCGCTTCATCCTCTGTTAGCCCTCTACTCCTCAAATAATTCAGATTTTCCTCCGAGATCTTGCCTATCGATGCCTCGTGGGTAAGTGTAGCATCTTTATTCTTATTTAGAAGTTCTGGCACTGCGCTTATGCACGAATTTTCATCCAACAATAAGCCCGTGCAATCCAAATGTCCTTGACCAGCACTATTTGCTACTATTTTACTGTGGGCTGAAATCTTAGAATGTTTATCGGCAATCATCCTTAATTTTGTTATCCCACTGGATTTTTCACCGTTCAGAAAAATGGAGTCATGCATATCAACCTCGCCCCCTTCAGCTAAAACAGCTATTTGAAAGTCCGCCGAAGAACGAGAATCTAAAAAGGTTTTGCTCTTCGTTTTTAATGTTTCTGGTACAGCCAAACACTTAAAAGTATAAGACAACTTTGCTTATTTTTCCAGAAAGAATTTTAAACTTGATTCAACTCGGTCTCCTCTTCCCCAGTTTTGGAAGTGTCCCATTTTCAGTGTAGAGTTCTCCTTTAAAACAATTCTTGACCGCCCTATGTGGACTCCACACAGATTCTTTTTGACTGCACTGCAGATGCTATATATTTCTACTTCTATCCCCTTTTCTATTACTACCAAATTTCTTGGCTCTTGAGAAACCCTTGGCAAAGAGATAGCTATACGGGTAGTTAGAGGATGGTTTATCTGCTTCTTTACCCATATGAAATATCCTTCTTCTGGTTTCTGCTCAAAATAATCTCTCGTCCATTTGAGTTCCTTGTAGGCCTCGAGA
Organism: candidate division TA06 bacterium JGI_Cruoil_03_38_101; assembly: GCA_002215665.1. Classification (GTDB taxonomy): domain Bacteria; phylum Hydrothermota; class UBA3072; order UBA3072; family UBA3072; genus UBA3072. The sequence goes on from NGFL01000007.1 coordinate 19,969, forward strand.
CTCGGCAGTATCATAGCTTCCCTACTCTCGGAAATTTTCTCAACTCGATTGTCAATCTGGGAGTAATTTACGCCCTTTGCACTCCTCACATTTTTCATATCCATACCTTGTAATTGTTCTCCATACTTCCTTCCAATTCTCCGAAGAGCACACTATTTTCCCATCCAACATGACATGTGCAATGGCTGGCTTGAGAAAACGGAGTATGTCACCTCTATGTGTAATTAGAAGAATAGAGACACCGTTGCTGAGTAACTTGTTCTTTATTATAGATGTTAATTTCTCAAGGTTTTCTATGTCTAACCCGGCATCCAATTCATCAAAAACAACAAAGCTGGGGTTTAAACTGATTACTTGTATTATCTCTGACAGTTTCCTTTCGCCCCCGGAGAAACCAACATTTATTTCCCTCTCCAAAATATCGGGATTTACCGAAAACTCTTTTATGTCCACTGTTTGTTTAGAAATTTTCTCTAAAAGCTTTGATAATTTTATCCCTTTTATGGTGGGTGGATGCTGAAAGACCAGAGCTATCCCCAACTTCGCCCTTTCTTCTATCGATAAACTTGTAATATCCTTCTCTTTAAGACTAATTTTCCCCGCTGTGATTTTATAGTCTGGAAATCCCATTATGACCTGAGCGAGGGTGGATTTTCCCGAAGCATTTGGGCCCAACAAAGCATGCACTTCTGCCTTTCTAATCCCTATATTAATTCCTTTCAAAATATCCTTACCATCCACCCTCACCGATAAATTTTCTACCTTCAGCATATGACTCACCTGTGCATTATAAATCTTTTCCATATTCTTTCTCAAGTTGTATATCTTCCATCTGGTCTCCACCACATAACTACAGCCGAATGCCGTGCTTTGAAGATTCCATTTTCTGATTCGCCAATGAGAAACTTGCGAATAAATTTTTCTGCATCTCTATCGATCTTTTTGCATTTACCCACAAAACTCGCTATATATCGTATCTCTTGACCCAAGTTTCTCTCTATGTTGTACTCCATAACCCTCACATTTACCAACTTTCCCCATTGGCGTAAGATTAAATAGACAAAATGGTCTGCATCGGGTTCGAACTGTCCTTTATAATCTTCCCCGGTCATTTTCTTCCACGCTTCTTTTATTATACTCTCCCTTCCCGCAGGTTGTATTACAGCACAATACCGGTTGGAGGCGATCTCCATTTTCTTTAAAAGCGTTTCAATATCCTTCATTTGCCAGAGAAAGTGAGAGCAAATAACCAAATCGAAATTATCTTTTAAGTTAATTTTCTCCCAATTTTCATTTATTACTTCTACATTATTAACTCCACTTTTTGCTAAATTCTTCAGCAGGTGACCNACAGCTAATTTAGAAGCCTCAACAACTACAATTCTTTTAACCATCTTTGCCAGCGGTATGGTCAATGTTCCGGGACCGGGGCCTATCTCTAAAACTTTAAAGTTCTCCTCCAGTATTTCGCTCAATGCTTTTATTGCTTTCCTTCCATATTCATAGTCGTTGGACTCAGCCCTTTCAGAATAATTTTTGGCGAATTTCTCTTTAAATGCGGGGTCAAACTTTATCTTTACAGGTCTCATCCTTTGCCCTCGCATTTCCCTCCACACGCTTTTCCAATTTAGATTATATCCAGGATTCTTATTCCTCATTTAGATCTCCTTTAAATGTTATCGTAGAGTAGAACCCTGGCGTAGTAGCTACAGGTTAAAGTTTGTGTTCCCTGTTTCTCCCCGTTTCCTCTGGGAGTGTCACAATATCTTA